>JAGPVD010000106.1 GCA_018067145.1 Methyloceanibacter sp. | reverse complement strand
ACCCTCGGCGTCATCGTCGCAGGGCTTGGGCTCTTATGTTTCACCTTCAGGCGGCTTCGGCTGCTGGCGCGGATCGTCGGGTTGGTCTTGATCGCGGGGGGCCTCATTGTATTGGGTCAAGACACGCTCGGCATCGATCTCGGTCTCGATCAAAACTTGTTGCCCGCTGATGCGGTCCCGCCAGGCGCGGCCAGTCAATCCGCGCACGAGCCCCCCGGCATCACAGGGTCGCTCATTTTATTTGGTCTGGCGCTCGTCTTCGCCAAGCGCGGCAAGGTGCTATCTGGCTTTAGCCAGATCATTGCCCTGCTCATGCTGGCGCAGGTCTTGATCGTGCTCGCAGGCTACGCCTATGGCGTGGCCACGAGCTACTCGGCATTCCCGTTCACCTCCATGTCGGTCTATGGGGCCGTGAGCGTATTTCTTCTTGCCACTGGGCTTCTTGCCGCGTCCCCAGAACAGGGCGTTGCCGCGGCGATCATCGAGCGGTCGCCAGCAGGAGAGATGCTACGCCGGCTTCTTCCCGGCATCCTCGTGCTGCCCCTCGTGATCGGCTGGTTCGCCCGTCAAGCCGAGATGCAGGATCTTTATGATAGCGCGGCGACGCTCGCTATCTTCGCCGTGGCGAACATAGTGGTGCTCGCCGTGTTTGCCTGGGCGACGATCGGGGCTGTCAGGCGCGCCGACTACGATCGCAATTCGGCGCTTATGGAGTTACGCGGCCAGCGCGAATGGCTGAGCACGACGGTTGGCAGTATCGGGGAGGGCGTGATCGCCACCGATCCCAGTGGCAGCGTGCTGCTTCTCAACAAGGTCGCCGAGCAGTTAACCGGCTGGCCGGCGGCGGAGGCGAGGGGACGCCCCATTTGGGAGGTCTTCCGCGTCATCGATGAAGCCACCCACAAGCCCGTCGACGATCCAGCGCTAAAGGCGCTGCGCGAGCGCGCGGTGACGCGGCTGGAATCCGGCGCGCTTCTTATTACCCGCGACCACAAGGAGCTGCCTGTTGAGCATAGTGGCGCGCCCATTATTGGTCATGACGGCTCACTGGCCGGCGCCGTGCTCGTGTTCCGCGACATCACCGAGCGTCGGCGGACCGCACAACGCCAGACGATGCTCGTGGGTGAGCTGAACCACCGGGTAAAAAACGCGCTCGCCATCGTCCAATCGCTGGTGCAGGCGAGTCTCCGGCAAGCGACGAGCAAGTCGGCCCAGGCCATGGCCCAGACGCTCGCCGAGCGGCTTCAGGCCTTGCACCGGGCGCATGATTTGCTGCTCGAGTCCCAATGGTCGGGCGCCAGCCTAAAGGCCATGGTCCAACGTGAGCTCAAGCCTTATCAGCGCGAGGGCGGACCGAAGATCATGATCAAGGGGCGGGACGTACTGTTGCCGCCCCAATGCGCGTCAATCCTCGCTATGACGTTGCACGAGCTGGCCACCAACGCGGTGAAATATGGGGCCCTGTCGCAGAACACAGGCAAACTCGGGGTGAGTTGGAAGACGGCGCGCGGCAATCGGCTGCTTCTCGCCTGGGAGGAGAGGGGCGCTCCAGCCGTGCCACAGAAGCGCAAGAGCGGTTTCGGCATGCAGCTCATCGACCAGGGCATCCGCCATAATCTCGGTGGCGAGACCAAGGCTGAATTCAGACCGGCGGGCCTCTATGTCGAGCTGACCGTGCCGCTCACACCGTCCAATGAGCCGCGCATGACGCGCACGCCCGCACCCGCAGCCTAGACGGCCTATTCGAGGACGCTGATCTCATAATTAGCGCGACGAAGCCGCTCGGAGAATTCGCGCGTCAGGTTCGACAGAATGGTGATCATGATATTGGGCTTCTTCGCCGCCAGCTCGCGCAGTTCGTTGACCCCGAGCCCGTAGCAAACGACCCTCTCACTAGCGATGACGTCGGCTGTACGTTTGCCGCTATCGAGAAGCGCCATCTCTCCAAAAGTCAGGCCCGGTCCGATGGATGCCACGCGCGCGCAGCTCGGCGAGATAGTCCTCAACCGGCGCAAGGGCTGCGGCCCCAGCCTCGGTCCTGCTCCGGATCATTTCGACCTTGTTCAACGATTCCCCAGCACTGAAGCAGCCCGCCACTCAAGGAGACCCTAACCGTGACATGTCTAGAGCCAAGCGGAATCGATGTTGCGGTGGTAAGGACCACAGCGTTTGCCCAAAACATGGACAGGCGGCGCTTGGGGAGACTATTTCTTGCGGAAGTTGTCGAGCTGCACGATTTCAGCCGGCGCCGGGGAGCTATCCACTTCCTCGATGCTCGGCACGTCGATTGTCTCTTCGGGCGTTGGATCGGGCGCGCCGCGGACCTCGTCCTGCTGCTCGCCCACGAGGTCAGGCAGTGCCGACGCCATATGCTGTCGCGCACTGTCGTTCGCGGCGCCCGGCTTGCCAAACTGCAGGCCAAACTGAGCCGACGGATCGTAGAACGCCTTCACCGCGCTGAACGGCACCACAAGCCTTTCCGGGACGTTGGAGAAGGACAGCTTCACCTCGAAACGTTCGTCCGTCACCAGCAGGTCCCAGAATTGGTACTGGAGGACGATCGTCATCTCTTCCTGATATTGCTCTTTGAGGCGCTTTGACACCGAGACGCCCTCGGCCTCGATATCGAACGCGATGTAGAGATGGTGCTCCCCAGGCAGGCCGTGTTGCTGAATATGCGTCAGCACTTCACGGACAACGCTTCGCAAGGCGTCCTGCGTGAGAAGGTCGTATCTAATCTCTTCTTCCATGGAAGGCGTCGCTCCCATCCCGCGACGTGCGGCATTCACCCCGTCAAAGTGGAGGGCTTCTGTTGCCCGGTGCCCTCCGAAACCGCGCCTAACCCCTGCGAAGGGGAAAGGACTTTAACTTTAGGCCATCGCGCTGACTACGCAGCGAGACGAGCCTCCGCATAGTTGTTATCATTTGCAACTATATGGTTGGCCCGATAACGGCGGATACCATGCCGGGCAAAAGCACGACCTTTACACCCTCGTCGATCCTATTTCGCCCCCGCCACGTTTCAGTCGTCCGGCACTTCGTCGAAGTCAAACTCATGACCAACTGAAACCTGGTGGAGGCGCCGGGTACCGCCCCCGGGTCCGAGAAGCTTATTACGTCGCCCGTTTATCGCCATAGCTGGCTTGCGCCAGCAGACTCAATATAGGCTCATAGGGCGGCAAAAAAAAGATTGATGGTGAAATAACCCCCAGCCCAACATTTGCGCAGTTTTTGAGGCGAAAGGAGGAGGTCGGAGCGAACGGTCGGCTTAGTCGCGTTCCAGCTTGATGATCTGGCCCGTTCTTGCGTCCACTTTCATCTCGATCTCGTGGCCGGTGGCGTCCTCGCCCTCGACTTTCCACACGCCCTTGCGCTGGTGAAGCTCGATCTCCTCGATCTCGACGATGCCTTTGTCGAATGCCATGGCGCGGACCGTCTCAATGTCCACAATGCGGGCGGAAGCAGGCGAGGCGGCGAGGCACGCGGCGAAAAGAACGGGAAGGAGAATTGGCATGACACGCATTGAATACTCCATTCTCAAGGTCTATCGACAGAGTCGCTAAAGTTGAGCCTTGGGACTTAAGTCTTGGCCGGGATATTCCAAGGCCTGGATCATAGGGAAAGATGCCCATTGCACCAATATCTCGATCTCCTAGCCCGTGTTCGTGATCAAGGGCTCCGCAAGGAGGACCGCACCGGCACGGGCACACTAAGCCTGTTCGGCGCGCAGATGCGCTTCGATTTGGCGCAAGGCTTTCCCCTCGCCACCACGAAGAAGCTGCATGTGAAGTCGATCGTCCATGAGCTGCTGTGGTTCCTGCAAGGCTCGACCAATGTGCGGCTGCTGAATGAGCATGGCGTCACCATCTGGGACGAATGGGCCGACGCCGACGGCGAGCTTGGCCCGGTCTATGGCCACCAATGGCGGTCGTGGCCGACGGCTAGCGGAGAGAGTGTCGATCAGATCGCTGAGCTTATCGAAGGGATCAAGCGCGATCCCAATTCACGACGCCACATCGTCAGCGCCTGGAATGTCGGCGAGCTCGACAAGATGGCGCTGCCGCCTTGCCACTGCCTGTTCCAATTTTATGTGGGGGACGGGCGGCTGTCCTGTCAGCTCTACCAGCGCTCGGCGGATGTGTTTCTCGGCGTGCCGTTCAACATTGCCTCCTACGCGTTGCTGACGGAGTTGGTGGCGCAAGTTACCGGACTGAAACCCGGCGAGTTCGTGCACACCTTCGGCGACGTCCATCTCTATCTCAATCATCTTAACCAAGCCGATGAGCAGCTTGCGCGCGAACCACGCGCGCTGCCGCGCTTGGAGATCAATCCAGATGTCTCCTCGCTGTTCGATTTCGCATACGAGGACTTCAAGCTGGTGGACTACGACCCGCATCCAGCGATCCGAGCCGAGGTGGCGGTGTGAGCGCCGGCAGGCAGACTTCGGACAAGCCCGTCATCGCGCTGGTCGTGGCCATGGGCGAGAACCGCGCCATCGGCAAAGGCGGGGACTTGCCTTGGCATTTGCGCGGCGACATGCGTTTCTTCCGCAAGGTCACCATGGGCAAGCCCATCCTCATGGGACGTCGCACATTCAACTCGCTGCCGGGAGTGCTCGACGGACGCCTCAATATCGTCCTGACCCGCGATAGCGGTTTCACCGTGCCCGAAGTCGTGGTGGCTCACAGCCTGGAGGACGGGCTCGCGGCGGCACGGGAGGACACCGCGCGCAACGGGACAGACGAGATCATGATTATCGGCGGCGAGGATGTATTCCGCGAGGTCTTGCCTCAGACCGGCCGTATCTATCTGACCGAGGTCCATGCCGCGCCGGAGGCCGACACCTGGTTCCCGAAGCTTGATGAGGCTGAGTGGTGCGAGGTCTCCCGGGAACAGCACGAGGCGGGCCCTCAAGACGATCATTCCTTTAGTATTGTGGTCTTGGAGCGCATTTTGGGCTCTTCAGCCTAACCTTGTGGCCGCATTGCATGGCCTTGGTGACTAGCCTATAAAGCCCGGACTCTTGTCGTAAGACCGCCATTTTTGGTGCGGCTAGTGTTCCCAGCTAGCAACGCACCGCGAGGGCGGTTCCTCGCGCGACCCCCACAGAATAATCAGGACGAAATTTATTATGCCTTGGAGCAATCAGAGCGGCGGCGGCAATGGCGGCGGACCATGGGGTCCTCGGCCCGGAGGCCCCGATCAGCAGCCGAATCTAGAAGAGATTTTGCGCAAGAGCCAGGACCGGATTCGCCAGGCTATGCCCGGCGGCCGCATGGGCGGCCCAGCTGTCCTCCTGATCGCCGTGATTGTCATGGCGGTGGTAGGCTTTTTTGGCTTCACCGTTCGCGTCAACCCGGACGAGCTCGGCATCGTGCTGCGCTTCGGCGCCTATACCCGCCAGCTTCCGCCGGGCCTCAACTTCCGCCTGCCTTACCCGATCGAAGAGGTGGAGTTGCCTAAGGTCACGCGCATCAATCGCACCCAAATTGGTATGCGCGGCCTCTCCGATCGCGTGCGCGATGTACCGGAGGAGAGCCTGATGCTCACGGGCGACGAGAACATCGTCGACATCGATTTCGTGGTGCTTTGGCAGATTAGCGATGCGCCGAACTTTTTATTCAACATCCAAAACCCGGAAGTGACCGTGAAGGATGTGGCCGAAAGCGCCATGCGTGAGATCGTTGGCCAAAACGACATCGAGCCGATCTTGACCGCTGCGCGTGCCAAGACAGAATCCGAGGTGCAGGAACTCATTCAGAAAATTTTGGACGGCTACGGCGCCGGTATTCAGGTCAACCAGGTGCAGCTCCAGAAGGTGGATCCGCCGGCTGAAGTCATCGACGCCTTCCGTGACGTTCAGGCGGCGCGCGCCGACCAGGAGCGGTTGCAGAACGAGGCGCAGACTTATTCCAATCGCGTCATTCCGGAAGCGCGAGGCGAGGCCGAGCGCATCCTACAGGCGGCGCAAGGCTATCGGGACCGGGTGATCGCCGAGGCCAAGGGTGAGGCGGATCGTTTCGAGAGCGTGCTCGATGAATACCAGAAGGCGCCTGAGGTAACGCGCAAGCGCATCTTCATCGAGACCATGCAGGAGGTCTTGTCCAACACCGATAAGATCATCATCGACGAGAAGGGCGGTTCCGGCGTCGTGCCCTATCTGCCGCTTTCGGAGTTGCAGAAACAGGTCTCTCCGCCGCCAACGCCCCAGACGGGAGGCCAGGAATGAAACGCGCAGTCCTCACGGTGATCCTCTTGCTCGTCGGCATTGCCGCCGTCGCGGCTTATCTGACGCTGTTCACGGTGTATCAGACGCAGCAGGCCTTGGTGCTTGAGTTCGGTAAGCCAAAGCGTCTCGTGACCACGCCAGGCCTCAACTACAAAATTCCGTTCATTCAGAGCGTTAGCTTTTTCGACAAGCGATTGCTCGACCTCGACTCGGCCCCGCAGGAAGTGATTGCCTCGGACCAAAAGCGCCTTGTGGTGGATGCCTTTGCCCGCTGGCGGATCGTCGACCCGTTGCTGTTCTATCAGGCGGTTGGCGATGAGCGCGTGGCCCGTTCGCGGCTTGGCTTCTTCCTTGAAGCGTCTTTGCGGCGCGTGCTTGGCGCGGCGAGCTTCGAGGCCGTGGTGCGCGATGAGCGGCACGAGCTAATGCAAACGATCACCGACCAGGTCAATGCCCAGGCGAAGACGCTTGGCATCACCGTGGTCGATGTCCGCATCAAACGCGCCGACCTGCCTGAGGCCAACAGCTTGGCGATCTATCGCCGCATGCAAACGGAACGTCAGCGTGAGGCCGCCGAAATTCGCGCCGAAGGTGAGGAAGCCTCGCGGCGTATCCGCGGCACCGCCGACCGTCAGGTCACAGTTCTCAAGGCCAATGCGACCGGTGAATCGGAGCGGGTCCGCGGTGACGGCGATGCCGAGAAAAATAGCGTCTTCGCTGGCGCATTCGGCAAGGACCCGGACTTTTTCGCCTTCTACCGGTCCATGCAGGCCTATAAGGGCGCGTTGAAGTCGGGCGATACAAGGATGCTGCTGA
>JAGPVD010000186.1 GCA_018067145.1 Methyloceanibacter sp. | reverse complement strand
CATAGGGTGGTGCCCGTCCTCCAGAGTAGTCACTAGCAAGAGTGTTGCAGTGTTGCGGGCGGGGAGGGTGAGCCGCAGCGAAGTCAGCTTGCTCACGCGTCTTGCAGGCTCAGACGTAGACGAGGGCTTGGCCGGAAGCGTCCACCACCTTGAAGCCGCCAGGTGTCTGCTTCGACTTGCCAAGGTGGTAGGAAACGGCGCGGTGATGTCACGGGAGCCTTCCCTTTGACGGCTCTCCCCGCTGGCCGAGCATAGCAGCTGCGGAACCTTTCCCGTTTCTCCAGGTTGAGTGGTAGCGGACCACCACGGGGGAATTTTCGCATGGGACAGATACTTTTCGTGCTTGCCACGATAGCAACAGCTGGCCTTCTGTGCTGCTTCTTCGACGGAATTTCGTTGGACGACGAGCCTGAAAAGTAAAATCGGTGGCGGGAGCCGCCGCGCGGCTGGGAGCGCAGGCAGCTTAGCGACATTCACGGCAATGCGCCGTGCTTCCATGCGTGACGCGCTCACCGTTATCGCAGGGTCACTCTTCCCGCTCGCGCACGGTCAGCGCCGTCGGTGTGGTGGCGAAGCTTTGCTAAAAATGGGATTTTCAGGATCAGAAGACGGAGTTTCTCGGCGATGCACAAGTTGGTGACGCTGAGTATGTCCGCTGAGGAGCCGATCACTGTCTTGGGATGGCTGGAATACCGCAACAACAATGGCAAGCCCGCGAGCCGGTGGGTTAAGAAGGTCTGGTAAGATGAGCCTCACCTACGCACTCCCAGACATTCACGGGCGCTACGATCTGCTCCTGCGTGCGCTTGAGTTGATCGAGGAACGCGCTGGAGGCGAGAAGGCCCCGGTGGTGTTCCTGGGCGACTACATCGACAGAGGCCCGCAGAGCTGCGAGGTGGTCGAGCTTCTGATGAGGGGTCCGCCCGAGTGGATATGCCTCAAGGGGAACCACGAGGCCATGATGGTCGATGCCTTCCTTCCCGGCCATGACCGAGACCTCTGGATCAGCAACGGTGGCAAGGCCACCCTCCAGTCGTTCTTCCGGCACAATCGAACCTTGGTGCAGGGCACTCACCTGAGCTGGCTCTACAGCCTGCCTCTCTTCCATGAGGATCAGCACCGGATCTACATCCACGCCGGGATACCGAACCGGGACGTGCCTCTTGAAGATCAGGGTGAGGAGGCTCTGCTCTGGTATCGCTACTCGCAGAACTCCGACAGAGGATGGAACGGCAAGCATGTCGTCCACGGGCACACACCAAGGACTAATGGCCCGGTGCTCTTGGACAATCGTACCAATCTCGACTGCGGTGCCTACTTCAGCAACCGGCTAGTCGTCGGCGTGTTTGATCATGATGTCCCTGGCGGACCTGTCGAGGTGCTTGAAGCTCTGAGCCAGTAATTATTTGCGCCCTAGAAGCCCAGGAGCTTCTGGGGCTCCCGTCCATGGACGCCACCTCACAATCACTTCAACCACGACCGCCACCTCAACCGCCGCGATATCTTCAGACAGAACCGTTCTGCCGCCCTGGCCGCGTGGCGTCAACTTGCAGCCTGAACGCTTCAGATCAGCACCCTTCGCAGGCCCGGTTAGATTTGTCTGACAATGCCTACCCGGACCATCATGCACCAGCTTCACCGGGCAGGTCGAGCATTCGAGCGCATGCTCGAGGGGCTCGCTCATGGGCCGCTTCGTCCCCCGGCGCGAGCAGAACGAGTTCTTCGGATTTCTTGCATTTTCGGGCAAGCTGACCGCTTTCAGCCGCGCCTATCGGGACTGGACCGGGATGTCACCTCGAGTCTACCGAATGTGGGAGCATGCATCCGGTGCCGGCAGCAGTGGTCGGAGGTGCGGACGGACAATCCATTCTCTAGCGGGAGCTGCGCATTGAGTCGAGCCGCCCCTGAGCCGGTTGCCCCGGCTTCGCGCATCGTCGAGGTCGACGTGGTCCGCGGCTTCGCCCTCGGGGGTGTGCTGCTGGTGAACATGTACCTGTTCGGCGCCGACTCGATTGCCTGGGACTGCCCGGCAGATCGGGTCGCGTTCGCAATCAAGCGTGTCTTCTTCGAGTCGAAGTCGTGGACGCTGTTCTCCCTGCTGTTCGGCTTCGGCTTCGCGGTGCAGCTGCAGCGCGCCGACGCGCGGAGCGTCCGCATCCTCCCCTCCTACCTCCGACGGCTGACCGTGCTCTTTGCGCTCGGTGCCGCCAACGCGCTGCTCTTCGACGGCGATATCCTGATGCTCTACGCGGAGCTCGGTCTGGGTCTTCTCCTGGTGCATCGCCTGCCGACGCGAGTGCTGCTTCTCCTGGCCATCGGTCTCATGCTCGTGTTTCCGCTGGGTCGATTCGTTTCGACCGGGACCCAGCCCGATGAGATGGAGGAGGTCGAAAGCGTCGCGGAAGCCCGTGCCGAGCTCGAGCTCGACCAGCGCACACACGTGTACGCGGTGGGGTCGCTTGCCGAGGTCGTCGTCGACAACGCGAGCGCGATCCCTGCAAATCCCCTCGAGGACGTCGGCTCGCCGGAGTCCGGACTCGCGGTCTTCGCGATGTTCCTCGTCGGGTTCCTGGTCGGGCGCGCCGGCATCCTCCGCGACGTTCCCGCTCACGTGGCCCCCATTGGCCGCGTGAGGGTCTGGGGTCTGGCTTCAGGATTCGGCGCCATGGCCGCGGAGCGCGTCCTCGCCGCCACCACTGGATACGCGGTGTTCGGACCGCAGCAGGCGGGCCCCGGGATCCAGCTTGCCGGCGATCTCCTCTTCACCTTCGGGACCGTGGCTCTCGCCCTGGGCTACGCGGCGACGCTCGTCCTCGCCGCGCAGTCCCCACGCGGCAGGGCCGCCCTGGCACCGCTGGCCGGCGTGGGCCGTCTGGCCCTGACGGTCTACCTCACCCAGACCCTGATGTTCACCACGCTTTTCTATGGGTACGGCTTTGGCGAGGCCTTTCGACTGGGGCCAGCGGCCGTCACCGCCTGGGCGGTGATCCTCTTCGGCGTGCAGGTCATTGCGTGCCAGTGGTGGTTGAAGCGTTTCCGCTTTGGCCCTGTCGAATGGCTTTGGCGCTCCCTGACCTACCTGAAGTGGCAGCCGCTGCGCCTCGGCCCGATTGTCACCCGGCGATGAGCGCAGATGGGCATTGTCAGCGGGGTGATCAGCGATTGCGGGCCGGCCGGAAATAACTGCCTGAACTCTGGCGCTACCGGTGGCTCTTTGGTTGAGACGGGCGCTGGGACGTTCACGCTCTTCTCCAATGATCTACTTGGTGCGTACTTCCAGCTTGCCCCAAACTTTTTTGGCCAATGCCTGGTCTACATGGGGCAGTATGACAGCTTTATATGCATCTTCGATCTGTGCGAATTCATCTTGGCACGCGTCCGCT
>JAGPVD010000091.1 GCA_018067145.1 Methyloceanibacter sp. | reverse complement strand
GCCGAGATGGTGCTAGGCAGGGTGAGCCAAAGGCTGCATAGTTCCTTAAAGACGAGGCGATCGCCGGACATCATCGGTGGGCATCGCATTCGTAGACAATAAAGCTCTGGGCTCGCCGAGCCTTTGAGACACGCTGCCCCGCTGGAGTCACGAACGGCCATGAACACGCTTCCCTCTCTTCGCAAGGCCCTTCCCCTCGCAGCCCTCATCGTGGCCGCTCTGTTCACGCTGACTTCGGTGGGCATCGTCGAGGCCCAAAACCGTGGCAGCAAGTCGACACAAGGCTCTGGCAAAAGGAAGTACCGGAACCAGGGCGTCGGCGGCACGTCGCTGACATTGAGGGATATCTGGGGCCCGGCCGAAATGCCTCCGCCCCCTACGGATTTCGGGCCCGGCTTCGACTATACGGGGAGCGGGTACACGCTCGATGGCGCCCCCGACCATTCTCCCTACCCAAATTAGACCCACAAGCGCCTCGCCTTCCGGCGCTCCCCTCTTCAGGAGTTGGGCCTTGCACAGCACAGCCCCGCGCTTTTAGACTAAGGCGCTTTGCGGGCAGACTGTGAACCAGGGTGGAGACTGGCCGCGTACGCTCCTTGGGAAGCGACGTGGGTTTTTCACCGTTTCCTAGCCTTGCCT
The DNA here is from genome assembly GCA_018067145.1 of Methyloceanibacter sp. Classification (GTDB taxonomy): domain Bacteria; phylum Pseudomonadota; class Alphaproteobacteria; order Rhizobiales; family Methyloligellaceae; genus Methyloceanibacter. Next base: position 35,829 of record JAGPVD010000091.1, on the reverse strand, counting down.
GAAATTTTCGTGCGCGTTGCGCGGTCCATTTCGGAGGGGAAAGGAGCTTCCCATGCGTCAGACCGGGACGATCAAATTCTTCAACCATTCTCGGGGTTTCGGCTTCATCACGCCGGACGATGGCGGCAAGGATGTGTTTCTGCACATCTCCGCGTTGCAGACGGCGGGCATTGCCGCTCCCGACGAAGGAGCGAAGGTCTCATTCGAAACCGAACCAGACCGCCGCGGAAAAGGTCCACAAGCCATCGACGTGCAGCTCGGCGAATAGACTATCCACACAATCGAATTTTTGCGCCCGCTGCGGTAGCGCCGTCTTTTGACACTGCTATCGTCAGCGGGAATTTTTTTGGCACGAGGCGGTGAACCGCCGAACGACAGACATTAGGCGGTGACGGTGCAGGGAACATTCGCGTCAGAAGACACGCTCGCAAGCGTGCTCGATCGTCTCGCCGAGGGGCGCGACGAAGCCCTCGAGAGGCTGTTCCGGTTTCTCGCCATCCAAAGCATCTCGACCGACCCGATCTACCACGAGGCCTGCATTGAGGCTGCGGAGTGGAGCGCGGAGACTCTACGCGAGCTTGGCTTCAACGCGCGCGTCGAGCCCACGTCAGGCAAGCCCATGGTGGTTGCCCATTGGTTCGCGCCGGAAACAAAGCCCGCACGCGCCCATGTTCTGTTCTACGGCCATTATGACGTGCAGCCGCCCGACCCGTTGGACGAATGGACGGCACCGCCTTTCGAGGCACAGCTCGTCGATGATCGGCAATACGGCAAGATCATCGTCGCGCGCGGCGCGTCCGACGACAAAGGCCAGGTGATGACGTTCATTGAGGCCTGCCGCGCTTGGCTCGCCGCGCACGCCACGCTACCCGTCGATGTCACCGTGCTGCTTGAGGGCGAGGAGGAATCGGGCAGCCCAAGCCTCGCGCCGTTCCTCGCCGAGTATGGCGAAGAAATTAAGGCCGACGTCGCCCTCGTCTGCGACACCGGCCAGTGGGATGCAACCACACCAGCCATCACCGCATTCTTACGCGGTCTCGCGTTCTCTGAAATCACGATCACCGGCCCCTCGCGCGATCTGCATTCGGGGATCTATGGCGGGCCGGCACGCAATCCTATTCACGTTCTCACCGAGATCGTTGGAGGGCTGCACGACGCGGAAGGTCGCGTCACCCTTCCCGGCTTCTACGACGACGTTCGCGTACCCTCTCCGAAGCAGCTCAGCGCATGGCGCGACCTTGGCTTTGACGACGCTGGCTTTCTCGGCGAAGTCGGCCTGAGCCAGCCTGCCGGCGAGTCGGGCTTGAGCCTCCTTGAGCAGCTCTGGTCGCGGCCGACGGTCGAGATCAACGGCATCATCGGCGGCTATACCGGGCCCGGCACGAAGACGGTGATCCCGACTGAAGCCACCGCCAAGCTGTCCTTCCGACTGGTTCCCAAGCAAGACCCAGACAAAATTATCGACAGCCTCCACCTCTATATCGAGGAGCGCCTCCCTCCCGACGCCGCCGTGTCCTATGCGGGTGAAGGCGGTTCCCCGGCGGTCGGTTTCGACACGGGAGCGCCGAGCTTCCAGGCCGCTGCGGATGCGCTTCAAGCGGAATGGGGGAAACCGCCGGTCATCGTTGGCTGCGGCGCCTCCATTCCCATCGTGGAGTCGTTCCATACGCAGCTTGGTATGGACGCGCTGCTCGTGGGCTTCGCGCTCGAGGACGACCGCATCCATTCGCCCAACGAGAAATATAATCTCACGAGCTTCGAGAAGGGCGCGCGTAGTTGGGCCCGCATCTTGGCCGAGCTCGGCGATGCCAATGTCGCGACCTAGGCGCAGCCTTCCCTATGTCGCCGCCTTCGTCGCGCTGGCCTTAGCGGCCGGCGTCGCGACATATGATAATGACGCATCGCAAGCAACCCGCCACGCACGGCCTGGCGCGTTCGACTTTTATGTGCTGGTGCTCAGCTGGTCGCCGACTTACTGCCTCGCGAAAGGCAACAGACGTCACGACCCGCAATGCGACACGAAGAGATCGCACGATTTCGTGCTGCACGGGTTGTGGCCGCAATATGCCAATGGTTGGCCAGAGGATTGCTATGCCGGCAAGCGCCCTTGGGTGCCGTCTGAAGTGATCGATAGCATGCGTGATATCATGCCGAGCAAGTCGCTCATCATCCATGAATACACGGCCCACGGCACGTGCTCGGGGCTTTCCCCCAAGAGATATTTCGCCGACGCCCGCACTCTCTATGACCGAGTAGGTGTGCCCGCCTCGTACGATGATCCGGAGACCCAGCGCTTCTTGTCGCCCGAGAAGATCGAGGCCGAGTTCCTGGCCGCCAATTCCTGGCTTCAACCGGACATGATCGCGGTGACGTGCCAGCAGGGGAATTTGCGCGACGTTAGGCTGTGCTTCGATCGGGATCTTCGCCCACGTGCCTGCAGCGCCAACGTCGACCAGACCCGCCAGTGCCGCGCCGGGCGAATTACCGTACCGGTGCCTTAGAAGCGATAGATGATCGAACCACGGAAGCTATTCGCATCGGGATCGAAGGTCTGCTTGCCGCCGGGGTAGGACACCGTCTCGGAGTCGAAATCAGTGAACTGATAGTCGATTCGGGCGCTCCAATTTGGATTGAGCGCCAACTCGGCGCCGGCGCCAGCGCTCCAGCCGAAGAACGTGGTCTCTCGAATGCCGCCGCCAGGCCCGGTGATGGGCAAGTCGACATTGGCCCACGCCCCGCCAAAGGTTCCAAACAGCAACACGCGCGGCGTGACCGCGTAGCCCGCACGCAACCGAAGGTCCGCCATCGTGTCGATGCTCGGACTCACCTGATTGAGGCCGCCATTGAAGTGACGGCTGCCGCTAATATCGGAAGCTAAGAAGTCGCCTTCGACGCCGATGACGTAAGGACCGCTCTGCCAGCTATAGCCACCAACGACACCGCCGAGAACGCCATCCGACGAAACCGAGCCCGAGGCCGGCGCGAAGTCGTAGCTCACGGAAGCTCCGCCAATCGTGCCGCCGAGCCACCAGCCTTCGAACACATCCTGAGACGGAATCGAGGCCGCATCGTAAGCCGGCGACGAGTCATACAGGTCGGCGCTCAACGCTGGGCTTGAGACCATGGCGCCCGCCGCCAACACAGCAGCAATAGCCTGGTGCAATCGCCTACGCATAACCAACTCCCTCAACCGCTGGAGCCCCAAAGGTTAGTGTCGTACCCTTAACGACGGTTAACGGCCAACCGGGGCGAAACTGGGTATGGTTAGCGGCGGGTTAATGACCATCCAAAGGCAGCGGCAGAGAGCCTTTCGCTGACTTAGCACGGAACAGAGCCACGCAGCCCTGCCTGTCGATTTCAACCGTCTCGAAGCGCTGCTTCAGACCTTCGGAGAGCGCCTCGGCATCGTCCTCGCGGTTATCGAACACGCCCTTGGCGTTGTAGACGCGGAACAGGGCCCGGGCCGCCCTATTTGGGGTCCCGCCACGGCCAAGAATGGTGGCGCCGAACAACACAGCCCCCTCTCCCATTACCGGCCGCAGATGATCGATCGCTTTGAGCTTTTCACTCATGGAGCCCGGCAGGCAATGCAGCACATAAGTCAGCCCGACGGAGTCGAACGGCGCCATGGGCGGAGCGATCGACTCCAAGAGATTGACCTCACGGAGCGTCGGCCGAAAACGCGCCAGCCGCCGCGCCGCGCGGGTCAAGCAGTTGCGGTTGATGTCGAGTAGAACGAGTCGATCGAAGTCGGCCTTCCCCGATCGGTCGAGAAAGAGACCCGTGCCGACGCCCGCCTCCAAATGGTTGGCCGAGACATTGGCCTCATAGAGGGCGGTCAGCCGCGACGTCGGGCACTGCCAGGCAAACCGGTTGGAGAGCCCATGCACGATGATGTCGTAGAAGGTGAGCGCGAGGGGCGTGTAGACCGCGTGCGCCCGCGCCACCGCCTTGGCAGCACCAGTCGCCTCGTTGCCCTTAGGGGTAAAGTTCTTAGCCATGGCCCTGCATATGCCACCGGCGCGAAACCAAAAAAAGGGGCACCGAACTGGTGCCCCTTTAGATGGGAAGTCCTCTTGGAGAAGTTGCTAGACTTTAGAACGACGCGGAGATGGTTCCCACAACCCGTGAATCGCAGATATTAAGTCCGCCACATCCGAGGTCCGTATCCCAGTACCGGACGTCGGCCGACCAGTTCTCCATGAAGCCGAGAGTCAGGCCAGCGTTCCAGTAGGTATAGTCGACACCTTTATCTACCCACTGCCAACCGACCAATGCGCTAACGCTAGGCGTGAAGACGTTGAACAGCTTGTTGCCGAAGGCATACTCACCCGAAAGCTCCAGAGCGTCGGCATTGCCGGTCTCAGCGAAGAACTCCGGCGACCAATAGTTCGACACGCCGACGGTGAAAGACTCACCGAACGTGTAGGACGCTGCGGTCTTCAACTCGAAATAGTCGAACTCGGTGCCGGGATCGAAAGCACCGGGATAGGTGTAGTAGATGCCACCGATGTCGAAGCTGATACCAGACCACTCCGGCGTGATACCGGCATAGTAGTCGATCTCGATGTTGGCGATGTCCTGACCAAACGGTCCAGCGCCGAAGTCGACATTGGAGCCCCAAGCGCCGAGATAGAAGATGCCATAGGATGCATCAAGCGATGCCTGCACCGCTGGATTCTGCGTTGTCTGAGAAACACCGCGGAACACATAGTCCGTGGTGAGAGCGGCGGACGCACCGAGCGTGAGTTCTTCTGCCTGTGCCGGAAGAGCCAACCCACCGATGAGAGCTGCACTCAAAATACTTAGCTTTAACGTCCCCATTTCGTTCGGCCGAGCCATTGTCCCGTCTCCTGTTTTCTATCTTCCTCGCCTGTTTCTGCGAGTATGATTTCTTCGTGTAGGATGGAGCCCGTGTCCCCGGAGCAACGTCCCTGTTGCAATCGACAATAGTCAGCACCCCCCACGAGGCAACGAAAAAGCCTGTGTTTTCAAAAACATCTGAAGGTGTGTGACTATTCTGCAATGTTCCAAGGACTTTGCCGCCACATTAGGCGTCCGTGCCGCGTATCGCTCCATAATTGCGCAATAAGGACTGCCTAGCAGAGAGGCGTTTGCCTAACAGCCGGGCGGAATTCAACCTTGCCTTCGGTTCCCGACTTCAAGTGAAACGAACATCCATGACGTTTATTCGTCACACGCGGCGTCTTGATTCTCACACGGGCGGTCTCATAAGGTGGATTTCACCTTCAGAGAACGGACTTAACGCTTCGATTCGAAGCCCCTTTCCCGCATAGATGACCATGCCTGACGACAATATTGCCGCGACCGCGCTCGTGACAGGCGCTGGGCGCCGACTCGGCCGGGAGATTGCTCTGGACTTTGCCGAGCGCGGCTGGCGTGTGGGCGTGCACTATCACGCCTCCTCAGTGGAAGCGACGGCGCTGGTCGAAGAAATCGAGGCCAACGGCGGCCAAGCGGCGGCACTGAAGGCCAATCTTGCCCGGCTCGAGGAGCTTGCCCCCCTGGTTGAGGAATGCGCCGAGCGCCTCGGCCCAGCGACCTGCCTCATCAACAATGCCGCCCGTTTTGAATGGGATTCGGCTGAAACGGTCGATTCCGAGACTTGGCAGATGCATCTCGACGTCAATCTGCGGGCGCCGGTCTTCCTTAGCCAAGCCTTTGCCAAGCGTCTGCCGGAACGCGCGTCTGGCAATGTCATCAACCTGATCGACCAGAAAATTTGGCGCCTGAACCCGGATAATTTCTCCTACACCATCGCCAAATCGGCGCTGTGGACTGCCACCCAGACCCTCGCCCAGGCCCTCGCACCGAGAATAAGGGTCAATGCCATAGCCCCAGGGCCGGTATTGCCCGCCCGCGGCCAGACCAAAGAGGAGTTTGCCGCGACCTGCCGGGCCACCCTATTGCAGCGGGTGGTCTCGACCGATGACGTCAAAGGCGCGGTGCGCTTCCTCCTCGACACCCGCTCGATCACCGGCCAGATGATAGCGCTCGACGCCGGCCAGCACCTGGCTTGGAGCGGCGACTGAACACTTTGAGCCCCTTGAACCGGGCAAGGCATAGACCTTACCCTTGCCTAGGTGTCGCCCGTGCCGGCCCGGCATTGCGCTAGAGCCCCCGTGATCCCATGCCGTTAGAAAACCCCGACAACGCCTCCGACTCGCAAACCACAAACGCGCCCAAAGCCTTGGTGACGCCGGAGACTGGCGCGGCTGTGATCGCCCGCCACGCTAAGACCGCGCCTGGGGGACCGGGCGTCTACCGCATGTTCAATGCAGAGAGCGAAGTTCTCTATGTGGGCAAGGCGCGGCACTTAAAGAAGCGCGTGCAGAGCTACGCGCGGGGCACCGGCCACAATAACCGCATCGCCCGCATGATCGCCGACACCGCGAGCATGGAGTTTGTCACCACCGCGACGGAGATAGAAGCTCTTCTGCTCGAGGCCAATCTCATCAAGCGGCTGAAGCCCCGCTTCAATGTGGTGCTCCGGGACGACAAATCCTTCCCCTTCATCTTGATCGCCCGCGACCATCCCGTGCCGCAAATCCTGAAGCACCGTGGCGCACGGAACCGCAAAGGCGACTATTTCGGACCCTTTGCCTCGGCCGGCGCGGTCAGCCGCACGGTCAACACGCTGCAACGCGCGTTTCTGCTGCGATCTTGCTCGGACTCGTACTACGAGACCCGCACACGCCCGTGCCTGCTCTTCCAGATCAAACGCTGCAGCGCACCCTGCACCGGCGAAATCTCGGTAGACGATTATGGCGCGCTGGTCGACGAAGCCGACGGCTTCCTGCGCGGGGAAAGCGACGAGGTGAAGCATCGGCTGCGCGACCTCATGGACGAGGCGAGCCTCAAACAAGACTATGAGCGGGCGGCGAGCTTCCGCGACCGGCTGACGGCGCTGTCTCACATCCAGTCACGCCAAGGCATTAATCCCCACACCCTGAAAGAGGCGGACGTCTTCGCCGCACATCAAGACGCGGGCCAAACCTGCATCCAGGTGTTCTTCTTCCGCAGCGGCAATAATTGGGGCAATCGCGCCTATTTCCCGCGCGCCGATAAAGCCCTCCCAGCCGAGGAAGTGCTGGAGTCGTTCATCGCCCAATTCTACGACGACAAGCCGCCGCCGAAGCTCATCCTACTTTCCCATGAGGTCGCCGGGCGCCGCCTGCTCGCCGAGGCGCTTGAGTTGAAGGCTGGCCACAAAATCACCGTGACCACGCCCCAGCGCGGCGAGAAGCGCGAGCTGGTGGATCATGCGCTGGTCAATGCCCGCGAGGCCCTGGCGCGGCGTCTTGCCGAGGCCGCCTCGCAAGCGGCGATCTTCGGCAGGCTCGCCGAATTGCTCGACCTCGACGAAGCGCCCGAGCGCGTCGAGGTCTACGACAACAGCCACATCTCCGGTACGAACCCGGTTGGCGGCATGATCGTGTCGGGTCCCGAAGGCTTCATCAAAGCGCAGTATCGGAAGTTCAACATGAAGAGTGAGGACCTCACCCCTGGCGACGACTACGCCATGATGCGCGAGATGCTGACCCGGCGCTTCCGCCGCCTGGTGAAGGACAAGGAAAAAGACCAGAGCGAGGGATGGGCCGCGCCGGACCTCGTGCTGATCGATGGCGGCCGGGGCCAGCTATCGGCGGCCCATGAGGTCCTGGACGAGCTTGGCCTGTCCGAAATCAGAATTGCCGCAGTGGCCAAGGGCCCCGACCGGAATGCGGGCCGCGAACATATCTATATGAGGGAAAAAGAGCCTTTGCTCTTGGAACCACGCGACCCTGTGCTTTACTGCATTCAGACGCTCCGGGACGAAGCGCACCGGTTTGCCATCGGCGCCCATCGCGCCAAACGCAAGAAAGGCTTCACCACCTCGCCGCTGGACGAAGTGCCGGGCATCGGACCGGCGCGCAAGCGAGCGCTACTGCAATATTTCGGCTCGGCCAAGGCTGTGAGCCGCGCCGGCATCGCCGATCTCGAAAGTGCGACCGGCATCAGCGCGCAAATGGCAAAAACGATCTATGACTATTTTCACGAACGTGGGTAATGCGGGTAATTATGAGTTGTACGGACGATAGACCATGACGCAGCAAGACCTATCCAGCCCGCGAGGGGCCCAGAACGGAAATTTCGGCAGCCTGCCGAACCTGCTTACCTATGGGCGCATCCTCGCCATCCCCGCCCTCGTCGCCTGCTTCTTCGTGGAGGCGGACTGGGGGCGCTGGCTCGCCATGTGGATCTTCATCGCCGCCGGCGTCAGCGATTTCCTCGATGGCTATCTCGCCCGCGCTTGGCAGCAGCAAAGCGCCATCGGCCGGATGCTCGATCCCATCGCCGACAAGCTCATCGTCGCCGCGAGCCTGATGATGCTCGCCGCCGACGGCACAATCGCCGGCTGGTCGCTATGGGCCGGCATCATCATCCTGTGCCGCGAGATCCTCGTCTCTGGTTTGCGCGAATTCCTCGCCACGCTCTCCGTGAGCGTGCCCGTCACCAAGCTCGCCAAATGGAAGACGCTCGTGCAGATGGTCGCCATCGGCTTTCTGCTCGCGGGCAACGCCGGCGACAAGATCTGGCCTTACACCACGCTGTTCGGCTTGAGCCTGTTGTGGATCGCCGCGCTCCTCACGCTCTACACTGGCTACGACTATCTGAAGGCAACGCTCCACCATGTGACAGCCGAGGAGGAGTGAGCTTTGCGCCTGCTCTATTTCGCCTGGGTCAAAGAGAAGACCGGTGTCGCCGCCGAGGACGTGACCCTGCCGGAGAGCGTCGCCACCGTCGCCGAGCTGATCGCTTGGCTCAAGACGCGCGGTCCTGAATTCGCAAACGCCTTCGACCAAGCCGAAGTGATCCGCACCGCCATCGATCAAGCCCACGTCCACCAAGACGCCAAGATTGGCGAAGCGCGCGAGATCGCCTTCTTCCCGCCGGTCACCGGAGGTTAGCCTTGATCCGAGTCCAACAAGAGAACTTCGACATTGGCGCCGAGATCGCCGCGCTCACGGACGGGCGGACGGACATCGGCGCCATCGTCAGCTTCACCGGCACGGTGCGCGATCAGCATGGCGCCGTCACCGAGATGACGCTGGAGCATTATCCCGGCATGACGGAAGCCGAGCTTCAGCGCATCGAGGCGCAAGCCAATTCACGTTGGCCGCTGCAAGCGAGCCTCATCGTCCATCGCACCGGCGCGCTGAAACCCGGCGACAATATCGTGCTGGTACTCACCGCGTCAGAACATCGTGAGGCGGCCTTCGACGCGGCCCAGTTCTTCATGGACTATTTGAAAACATCGGCGCCGTTCTGGAAGCGCGAGACCGGACCGGACGGCAGCAAATGGGTCGAGGCGAAAGCGGGCGACGAGACCGCAGCTGGGCGTTGGAGCACCGGCAAGAACGCGGCTGAGTAATTATCGCCTAAGGAGCCGGGCGCCGCGCGGCAAGACCTTCACAGCAGGCCCCCACACGCAGACATCGCCCCAGCTGCACTGGCCACGGCTACAGCGCCGCTGATAGGTGCAGGAACGGCATTTATAGTGTGGGCGGCAGCCCGTGCAGCGCGCAATCTCCTGGCAGTCCCGCCACACCTTTACCGGTGTGGCGATGGGCGCAGGGCTCGCAGCGATGCCGATCCCCGAAGGCGACCAGACGCCAGCTTTTCCATCGACCGCGGCAAACGCGACGAGACAAAGGGCGGCTAAACCAACCAAAGCCAAAGTGATGCGCGCGTAGTGCAAGAAGCCCTCTCTTCCGCGATGCCCCCATCGCGTGCCACCAACTCTGCCCTTTGCCGGAGACAGGATCAAGCGTCTCTCATGCGGAGCCTACCGTTGGATGACGACGCCTTCCGGGGCGTGGCGGTGCTCCCACCCTGCCCGCTCCAGCGCCGGCGTATCGTCCTCCGCCGACGGATATCCAACGCAGAGATGGCCGATAAAGATCCAATCCTCCGGCACATCCAAAATGGCGGTCAGGCGGGCGGGATCGAGGATCGACACCCAGCCAACCCCGAGCCCTTCGGCCCGCGCCGCCAGCCACAGCGTATGGATGGCGATGGCGACGGAGTAATCCAGGGTCTGGGGCATGGTGCGGCGGCCAAGACCAGAGCCTTGCGCCGTGGCCCGGTCGGCGAACACGGCGATCTGCACCGGCGCATCGTCGAGCCCGGCGAGCTTGAGCCGAGCATAGAGCGCGGCCCGGTCTGGTTCCTGCATCTGAAGCGCATCTTTGTTGCACGCCTCGAAACATTCGCGGATGGCGGTACGACGGTCGGCATCGTCCACCAGCACGAAGCGCCACGGCTCGCTCAAACCCACCGACGGCGACAGGCAGGCAATATCGATCAGCCGCTCGATCGTCCCATCGGGGAGAGGGTCTCGCTTGAAGCGGCGCACGTCGCGGCGCCACCGAAACAGATCGTGAAGCCGTTTCCGAAACGCAGCGTCAAACTCGGGCGGCGCGGGCAGCGAAGCCCGTTCGCTCTCGCGCTGTTCGAATTGTTGGCTGGAAGGGTCCATAGCAGCCGAGACTAGCATGGGATAGACTGGCGTGCAGCCGGGCACCCTTCCCCGCTAAAGCGAGCCTGCTATCCTAACGCGACCCATTCGGAATCGCCCTAGAGGGACAGCCTTTTCATGGATCGCATCACCACTATAATCCTTCAAAAGTCTGACTTCGCGCGACACGATGGTCAGTAGACCCGGCTCGCTACCCAGCAGCGGCCACAGCCTTCGCAGGGCGCACAAGCGCGGCGTAGTCGTCCATCAAATTGCGGGTGATGTCGCCGACCGTGAACTGATACTCGCCGATCGAGCCGACCGGCATCACTTCGGCGGCCGTGCCGGTGATGAAGCACTCGGAAAACTCGGCGAGTTCCTCCGGCATAATCGTCTTCTCGATGACCTGGAAGCCGCGCTGCTTGGCGAGGCCAATGACCGTGCGCCTTGTGATGCCGTCGAGGAAGCAGTCCGGCGTCGGCGTATAAATCACGCCATCCTTCACGAAGAAGATATTGGCGCCGGTACACTCGGCGATTTGGCCGCGCCAGTCGAGCATCACCGCGTCGGCATAGCCTTCGCGCTCGGACCTGTGCTTCTCGATGGTGCAGATCATATAGAGCCCGGCCGCTTTGCTGTGGACCGGCGCCGTGAGCGGATCGGGCCGGCGATATTTGGCGAAGGCAAGCTTCAGCCCGGTCTCGCGCGCCGCCGGATCGAAATACGAGCCCCAGTCCCACGCGGCGATGGCGACATTGATCTTGGCCTTCTGCGCCGAGACGCCCATCTGTTCGCTGCCGCGCCAGGCGAGCGGGCGAATATAGGCATCGTTCAGCTTGTTGGCGCGCATGACGTCCCGCGCCGCCTTGTCCAGCTCGGCGACGGAATACGGGACCTCGAAGTCCAAAATCTCGGCGGATGTGTGCAGGCGCTGATCGTGCTCGGTCAGCTTGAAGATCTCGCCGTCATAGGCGCGCATGCCCTCGAACACGGCGCTGCCATAATGGAGCGCATGGGTCAGGAGATGGACGCCGGCATCCGCCCACGGGACAAGCTCACCATTGAACCAGATGAAGCCGTCGCGCTGATCGTAGGGGACCATGGACTTTCCTCCGCGGGCGGGACCAGCCATTCTTGTTGCGGCTCAGTCCCTAAGCATCAAAACTGCCGTCTCTCATAGCATTTGCAACGGCAATTGCGCGAGATGGCGGCGAGGGGTATCAATGGATCAGATTAAGTCAACATGGCTGACATAATCCCCGCCTGAAAACATGTCAACATGACTGACCTAAATGCACCCCTGGCGCGCGGCGGTAAACCTGCGGAGGCCAAGCACGGCGCTGGCTCCCCTGCCGGAAAGGGCGCATCTGTGTCTGAAACGAAGCTGCATGAGTTCGCCGAGTTGCTGTTCTTCGCTTATCGCGACTTCACCCGCGACCCTGACACCATCCTCTCAGATTTTGGCTTCGGCCGAGCGCATCACCGGGTGCTCCATTTCGTCAATCGCCATGCGGGGCTGCGGGTTGCCGACCTGCTGGGAATTCTCAACATCACCAAGCAGAGCCTCGGCCGCGTGCTGAAACAGTTGATCGATCAGGGCTACATCATTCAGCAGGCGGGCGCTTCGGACCGCCGGGAGCGGCTGCTATTCGCCACCGAGCGCGGCCAAGAACTCGCCGAACGGCTGGCGGCGCCTCAGCTCGTCCGCCTCTCCCGCGCCCTTAAGGCCGCCGGGCCTGGGGTCGAGACGACGCTCCGCCAATTTCTCGAAGCCATGATCAATGCCGAAGATCGGCCCCAAGTCTCATCCATAATGTCCGCGTCGTCGCCTCAACCGGGGCGTGGCGGCACGGGAGAAGGGTCCTGACCATGGCGACGCCGATCAAAACTCATCGCGGGAGCGGCCCCGACGACAACGCACCGCATATTCTCGTGGTGGACGACGACGCGCGTATTCGCGACCTGCTGGCGCGGTATCTCCATGACCACGGCTTTCGCGTCACTACCGCCGTCGATGCCGCTTCGGCCCGCGCCACCATGCGCAGCCTGTCATTCGATCTTCTCATTCTCGATGTGATGATGCCCCAAGAGTCGGGCGTCGACTTCGCCCGTTCGCTGCGCACCGAAGGCCAATTGCCCATCCTCATGCTGACCGCCCGTGCCGAACCCGAACACCGCATCGAGGGACTGGAGACCGGCGTCGACGATTACCTCACCAAGCCCTTCGACCCGCGCGAGCTTTTACTTCGCGTCAGCAACGTGCTCCGTCGGAGCTCATCCACGCCCACCTCCGGCGAAGTGCGCATGGGCGATTTCATCTTTCATGTGTCCCGCGGCGAGCTGAAGCGCGACGGCGACACTGTTCGCCTGACTGAGCGGGAGCGCGAGTTGTTACGCTATTTTGCCCAGCGTCCGGGCACGCCAATCTCCCGCCACGAACTCGCCAAGGACGCCGACAGCGGCGGCGAGCGCGCGGTCGACGTGCAGATCAACCGGCTCCGCCGCAAGATCGAACATGACTCTGCCAACCCGGTCTATCTTCAGACCGTGCGCGGCAAGGGCTACATCCTGTATTGCGAATGATGGACGCGCGCGCCCTATCCACCACGCTGCGGACCGGTCGCTTCGGGCCGGTGGGACGCATTCTGTCCGTGGTCGGAGACAAGATGCCGAAGGGCCTCTATGCGCGCGCCCTCATCATCATCATCGCGCCCATGGTGCTGCTCCAGTCGGTGGTGACCTTCGTATTTCTCGAGCGGCATTGGCAGACGGTCACCCATCGTCTGTCGACGGTCACCGTGCAGAACATCGCCATGCTTATCGATTTGCACGAGGAATTTCCCAAGCCGCGGCACAACGACATGCTGACGGCACTCGCCGACAAAAATCTCGGCCTGCGCGTGCGCTTCGTGCCAGACAAGGAACTGCCCGAGGCTCGCTCCAAGCCGTTCTTCGATCTTCTAGACTCGACACTCTCCGACGAGTTGAAACGACAGATTGGACGACCGTTTTGGATCGACACAATCGGCCGCTCCGACTTCGTCGACATTCGCGTAAAGCTCGACGACGGCGTGATGCATGTGCTTGCCCGGCGCAGCCAAACCTACGCGTCCAACTCGCACATCTTCTTAGTGTGGATGCTCGGCACATCGTTCGTGCTTCTCACCGTGGCTATTCTGTTCCTGCGCAATCAGATCAAGCCCATCTTGCGTCTTGCGGATGCCGCTGAAAGCTTCGGCAAAGGGCGGCCACCGCCGTCTGACTTCCGGCCGCGAGGGGCGCGCGAGGTGCGTCAGGCGGCACATGCCTTCATAGAGATGCGCGACCGCATTGAGCGTCATGTTGAACAGCGAACCGTCATGCTTGCCGGCGTTAGCCACGACCTTCGGACTATCCTGACCCGCTTCAAGCTGCAGCTTGCCCTGTTTGAGGAGAACTCCGAGATCGACGCCATGCGCGCCGATGTGGACGAGATGCAGGCCATGCTCGAGGACTATATGGCGTTCGCCAAAGGCAATTCCGGCGAGCCCATCGACCGTGTCGATATTGGTGAGATCTTAAGCGAGGTGAAAACCCAGGCCCACGGAGACAAAGCCATCAAGGTCACCGTCAAAGGCAAGCCTCTGGTGGTCTCCGTGCGCCGCCACGCCTTCAAGCGCGCCATTGCCAACCTTGTGAACAACGCCGCCCGCTTCGCCGACCATGTGAACGTCAGCGCCACCAAGCGCCATGGCTCGCTCACCATCGAGGTCGATGACGACGGTCCCGGCATACCGGAAGCTGAGCTCGAGCAAGTCTTCCGACCATTCTACAGGCTGGACGACGCACGCAACCAGGATTCCGGCTCGACGGGACTCGGGCTCGCCATCGCCCAAGACATCGCCCGTATCCACGGGGGCGATATCGTCCTCAGTCAATCGCGTCTCGGTGGGCTAAAAGCCGTGCTAAAGGTACCTGTCTGATATTTATCGGAGCTATTTCCATGCAAAAGATTGCTGCCGGACTAGCCGCATTGTTGTCCGTCGCCTTTTGGGGACCAGCCATGGGCCAATCAGTCCAAGACGAAATTCAACAATCCGAACAGCCGGGCTCGCAAATCGAGATCGATATCGGTGGCGGCGGTGGCGCACGGATTCATCGCGGGAATGGCGAGCCGCTATTGGGCATGGGTCGAGGCGAAGGCAATGCCGAGCTTCAGCCGCTGCCTGGACCGTCCGATCCCGTCTATCCGGACCCGGTTGACGCGGAGCTGCCCGGCGAAGGTCCTGAAAGCCTCTCAGGCCCCGACGACGACGACCCGCTTCCATACTAGCGTCGCCAGAATCAGATATTCGCGGCGGGCGCTGGATCTGTTTCCGGCGGAGTCGGCTTTGACGACGCGCGCGCCTTCCGCTTCCACTCACGCAGCCCGCAGAGCACGCGGCTGACAGTCTTGCAGGTCGTGTCCATGGTGGCGAGCATGCGCTCGCCATTGTTCAAGGCACGGTCGAGCGCCGCCATGGTCCGGTCGAGCGAGGGCGAAGGATCGTCGAGCCAAGCCCGGAACACCCTGCTATAGACCGCCGCTAACCCGGCAACGCGGACCGCCGCACCAGCACCGCCCAGCTTCGCGCCACTGCCGGCCAGCATCCAATATTGCGAGGCGAGCGTGGAACAGGCGAGCAACGAAACCTCGCCCGGACGGCGACGCAGATAACACGCGATCCGTTTTAGCGCAGGCTTGTAGGGGCCCATCACCTCGAACCGCGTCATCATGGTGTCGAACAGCCGGTCACGCACGCTTCCGCCAGGGCCGACCTGCTTGGTCTTGGCCAGAACGTCTTTATCGACCTCGACCTGGAAGGCGCGCAGAATGTCACTCTTGCAGGAAAACTCAGCCCGGAGATCGCCGAGATCGAGCCCTGCCTTCTGGGCGATGTCGGCGAGGGCGATGTCACCCCAATCGCGCACTTGCGCCAGATCGAGCGCGGCGCGCACGGCTTTGCTGCGTTTGGAGAATTCGTCGAACATGGCAGTCCTCCTGGGGGTCGCCCCTCTACCCGGGAAGATAGGCCCATTTGGTGGCTATTCGAAGACGCTCGCTAGCCCGGTTCGGACGTGGCGCTAAGAGGAAAGTTCGCGGGAGCGCTTGGCCGCCGCGGCAACGGCGCGTACGAACAGATCCTGCATCTCGCCTTTGCTCATCAACACGTCGAGCGCTGCAGCCGTGGTGCCCTTGGGCGACGTCACGTTCTTGCGGAGTTCGGCGGGTTGAAGATCGGACCGGCGCAACAACTCACCGGCGCCTGACACTGTGGCCCGCGCCAACTGCTCGGCCAGGTCTTGAGGTAGACCGGCGGCAATGCCGGCCTCTTCGAGACATTCGGCGATAAGAAACACATAGGCCGGTCCGCTGCCCGAGACGGCCGTGACGGGATCAAGTAGCGCTTCGTCTTCGACCCACACGACCTCACCGACCGCCGACAGAAGTTCGTCGCATTCGCGCTTCTGCTCCGCGGTCACATTGGCGTTGCCGATGGCAACGGTGATGCCCTGGCCCACCGACGCCGGCGTATTCGGCATGGCGCGCACCAGGGCGACGGACTCCGGCAGATAATGCGACAGGCTCTCAAGCGTGCGCCCGGCGGCGATAGACAGCACCACCGTCTCTTCGCCGATCATGGGGTCGACTTCCGGCAACAGCTTCGCAGCGACATCCGGCTTCACTGCGATGAGAATGACAGCAGGCGGCTCGGGCAATTCGGGCGCGTCATTGGCCACGATGCCGCACTCGGCGGCGATGGCAGCCATCGTCTCCGACAGCACGGGGTCCTGGATGAAGACCGTAGCCGGGTCGAGACCTTGCTTGAGCCAGCCCTCAAGCAATGCCCCGCCCATCTTGCCAGCGCCTACGAGAAGCAACGGGCCGGCGAGGCGGAGTGTCATGCGTGTCCTTGGGTTTCGAGCATCGTGGCGGCAAGCGCCTCTTCGGCCGACTTACCCGCCCATAATACGAATTGGAAGGACTGATAATAGCGCTCGCAAGCCTCCAAAGCGGCTTTTATCAGGCCCTCACATTGGCCCTCATGGGTCTTGGCGCCGGCGAGCAGGAGGCCATTGCGGTAGAGCAGCATGCCGTCGTCCTGCCAAAGATCAAAATGGCCGAGCCAAAGCTGCTCGTTGATCTGGGCCACCACCCGATGAACCTCGGACAATCGGGGCTTGGTAACTCTGAAGTCGAAGGCTGACGCCAGATGCAACGCCTCCAGATCCTCCCGCCAAGTGAGGGAGACATGGTAGTCACACCATGTGCCGGCCACGGTCAGGGTCAGCTCATCGGGGGCGCTACGCTCGAAGGACCATTCGTGGATGGTCGCTAGATGTTCGACCATATCCACCGGGTTGGCGAATTGATCGTAGTTCGCTTGCATCGAAGCCATGCGTGTCCTCTGGAAGCCCTCAACAGAGTTCCGCGCACAAAAAACTCGGCGCCGCGAATCAGTAGGTGAATCAGTTATATAACGGCGAGTCTGCGAGCATCAACGCGACTGGAGTCGTCACACGCTTATTGCTGTGGAGTGGCGCGAAAAAGCTGTGGATTACGCGCTAGCTCGCCTTCTTGGCCCTGAGCTTGGCCGCAGACTTGGTTTTGGACTTAGCCTCAAGCGCGGCGATGCGCTCTTTCAGAAGTTCGTTCTCTTCGCGCGCTCTCTGCGCCATCGCCTTCACCACCTCGAACTCCTCGCGCTGAACGACGTCGAGATCGCTCAAGACGCGCTCAGCCTGGGTCCGGACGACGCCTTCGACTTCCTTGCGCACGCCATCGGCGGCACCCGCTGCATCAGTGAGAAGCTTGCCGATCTCGTCGAAGAAGCGTCCGGTGGTCTGCGTCATAACGTAAAGAACCTCTGGGATCAGAAACTGAAGGCGCGAAGCCAAAACTGTCATGTGAGCCAACTATGGGATGCCAAGATGCGCCGCGCAAGCCGCCCCGGGACGCGGCCTCCAACGCCTTGACAGTCCGTTGAGAGCGGTGAAGGGTCGCCCCGAATTTCGGACCGAGGCTAGATGCAACTTTTCGTCCTTCCCTACCCTGTCATCGATCCCATAGCGATCGAGGTCGGACCGCTGTCCGTCCGTTGGTACGGGCTCGCCTATATGGCCGGCATCCTGTTCGGCTGGCTCTACGGGCGTTACCTCGTGTCGCGACCGGCGCTGTGGGGCGGCAAGCCGCCCATGACCGTGAGCCAGGTCGACGACTTCTTATTGTGGATCACCCTTGGCATCGTCGTCGGCGGCCGGTTAGGCTTCGTGCTGTTCTATGAGCCAAGCTTCTTCTTGCAGAACCCGATGGAGATTCCGGCGGTGTGGAACGGCGGCATGGCATTCCATGGCGGGTTGATCGGCGTCGTTGTCGCCGTCGCTGTCTTCTCCTGGGTGAAGGGCATCAACCCGTTATCGCTCGGCGACATCGCTTCGGCGGCCGCGCCATTTGGCCTGTTCTTTGGCCGCATAGCCAATTTCATCAATTCCGAAGTGGTGGGGCGGGTGAGCGACGTGCCTTGGGCCATGGTGTTTCCCGGCGCGGATGATCAGCCGCGGCACCCGAGCCAACTTTACGAAGCGGCACTCGAAGGCGTCGTCTTATTTATTATCCTGCGCATCGCCACGCACTACTTTAAGGCACTGACCCGGCCCGGCATCGTGTTCGGGTTATTCCTAGTATTCTATGGCCTGTTCCGCAGCCTGCTCGAATTCGTGCGCGAGCCTCATCCGGGCCATCCCATGGATATCGGCATCCTCACGCCGGGCATCGCCTACTCCATTCCCATGATCCTGATCGGGATTTGGCTGGTCTGGCGCGCAAGGCAGAAAGCCCCCCTGTCAGCGTGATGAACGCCGCACGGAAGCCCCAAAGCCCGCAAAGCACCTTGCTCGCGGCGCGCCTCAAAGAGCGCATCATCCGCAACGGCCCCTTGAGCGTCGCCGACTTCATGGAATCGTGTCTCGCCGACGACACCGCCGGTTACTATTCCCAGCGTCAGCCAATAGGCGAGCACGGCGATTTCGTCACCGCACCCGAGATCAGCCAGATATTCGGCGAGTTGCTCGGGCTTTGGGCCATCGCCGCCTGGCAGTCCATGGGCGAGCCAAAATCCTTTGTCGTGGCCGAGCTTGGGCCAGGTCTCGGCACGCTCATGGTGGATGCGCTGCGCGCTTGGAAGAGCGTCCCGGCATTTCTTGAAGGCGTCACCGTGGCGATGGTCGAGACCAGCCCGGTGTTGCGCGAAGCCCAGCAGACGGCGCTACACGGCGCACCAGTACCGATCCAATGGTTTGACGCCATAGAGGACGCACCGCGCGGGCCCCTCATCGTCATCGCCAATGAATTTGTCGATGCTTTGCCCATCCGCCAATTGGTGTGGAGCGACGGCGGGTGGTGCGAACGTTGCGTCACCATCGGCCCCGAGGGCGGCTTCGCATTTTGTTCGGGACGCACGATCACCAATTCCGGTTTGCAGCAAGCAGCCGAGCCCCTCGACACGCCGGACGGCTCTATTCTGGAGGTAAGACCAGAGGCCGGCGCGCTCGTCTCCCTAATCGCCGCGCGCGCCGATCAAGCGCCCCTTGCCGCGCTGATCGTCGACTACGGTCATGGCGAGACGGCCTGCGGCGACACGCTGCAAGCCGTTTGGCGTCATCAATATGCCGATCCGCTCAGCCACCCTGGCGAAGTCGATCTCACCGCCCATGTGGATTTCGCCGCGCTAAAAGACTCCGCATCGGCGCATGGGCTTCAATCCTATGGCCCGATGCCACAGGGAGAGTTTCTGTTGAAGCTCGGCCTTGAGGCCCGCCGCGACCGCTTATGCGAGAAGGCAACGCCGGAACAGCAGGAACGCATTCTTGCCAGCGCCATCCGCCTCTCCGATCCTGAAGCGATGGGGCTTCTGTTCAAGACGCTGGCGATAACGAGTCCGGGACTTGCCGCCCCAGCACCCTTCGTAGAGGCTTAACGGACAGTACGTCATGGTGACACCAGACCAGATGATGATTGAAGCTCCGAGCCTCGCCGCCATAGACGGCGTCGCTCACGGATTTTCCACGCGCCTCGGCGGCGTCTCGAGCGGCATCTATGCCTCGCTCAATTGCGGCCCCGGTTCAAAGGACGATCCCGCCAATGTCATCGAGAACCGCGCACGCATCGCGAACATTCTGGGTGCGGCGCCGGACAATCTAATCACGCTGTATCAGAAGCACACCAACATCGCCGTTGTGGCCGAGAAGACTTGGGCGAGAAGTGAACTCCCCGAGGCCGACGCGATGGTCACCGCCGTGCCCGGCCTCGCCATCGGCGTCCTCACCGCGGACTGCGCGCCGGTATTGTTTTGCGATCCGGAAGCCCGCGTCGTCGGCGCGGCCCATGCCGGCTGGCGCGGTGCGCTTTCCGGCGTTGTCGAAGCGACCGTCGACGCCATGACCGGGCTCGGCGCCAAGCCGGAGCGCATCCGCGCCGTGGTTGGCCCTGCCATTTCGCAAGGCGCCTATGAGGTTGCTCAGAACTATCGGGAGCGCTTTGTTGCCGAGGACCCAGATGCTGCCGCCTTTTTCGTCGCCGACGAGGGCTCGGGCGAGCCACATTTCGACCTTTCGGGCTATGCGGCAGGACGTCTCGCTAGGGCCGGCGTCGGGGAGATCGTCGATCTTAGGCGGTGCACGTATTATGATGAGACAGGGCTGTTCAGCTATCGCCGATCACAGCATCACGGCGAGGATGATTACGGCCGTCAAATTTCCGCCATCCTGCTTGCCTGATCTATGTCCGGAATGAGTGGTCTTGGCCCCGGCCACGGGCGAGGCTAGAACTGGACGCAATCAGGCCGTGGCAGGTAAGCTATTGCTGAGTAGAGGGTTGAGAGTCCCGTCGCGACGAATTTCTCGCGGACGGTGCTGTGCGGCCAACATAAGGAATTTCTTGTTGGACGCGGACTCACGACACATGCGCGACTATTTGAAGACATTTGCTGGAATCGTGGTTGCCGTCTTGGTGCCCGCTTGCCTGGCTGGCTGCGGCGGTGGCGGCGGCAGCTCGGGCATGAGCGGGCTCTTGAGCGGCGCGTCCGGCATCTTCGGCAGCTCGCCTAAATTAACCGTGGCCCCAATCATTGGCGCCCCGGAGAATGTCGGCAGCGAACTGACAAAGGCCCTGATTGTAGCCGGCAAGGACCGCAACCTCACCATCACTCCTGGTACCAGCGGCGAAGAATACGTCCTTCGCGGCTATCTCATCGCCGCCCCGGAGCGGCGCGGATCGAAAATTTCCTACATATGGGATGTCACCGACGCCAAAGGCACGCGTGTGACACGCGTCTCCGGCGAGGAGATGGTGGCCAAGGGTTCGCCCAGTAAACCCTGGAGCGGCGTCGACAGCACAGTGACCCGTACAATCGCCGCAAAGACGACCTCACAGCTTGCCGCCAAGCTGCCAGGCGGGCGGAGCGGCTCCACGGCCTCGGTCGCAGCGGCGCCAGCAGCCGCAGCCGCCACGACCGCCTCAGCCCCCGCAAGGCCGGCTAAGGCTGGGCCTGCCAAGGTCCTCGTAGCCCCAGTGAACGGCGCGCCGGGCGATGGCCGCAGATCCCTGACCACGGCTCTAAAAAAGCGGCTTTATAAGGGGGGCATCAAGCTCGCAAATGGCGCCACTGGCCGTATCTACACAGTGAAAGGCACCGTGAAGCTGACCAGCGCCAGCGGCGGCAAGGAGTCCATCCGCATCAGTTGGCAAGTGTTCGATCCCAACGGCAAGGCCCTAGGCACGGTGACCCAGAAGAACAACATTCCGAAGGGCTCCCTGAATGGCCCCTGGGGCGCCATTGCCGACGCCGCAGCCGGCGCCGCAGCCGACGGCATCATCAAGCTTCTGCCGAAATCCAGCTAAGCTCATCCACAAGACGCGCTTGGCGAGTTTACAGCAGTGCCAAGCCCTTGTTACAAGCGCGTCCGTGGCGTGGGGGCCGACCGGCCTGCCTCGCGAAAGCCGACGTGCTCGGGGAGCGTTCGCATGAAATTGGTTGCCGGCAATAGCAACCGTCCTCTCGCCGAGGCGATAAGCGCTCATCTCGATCTTCCCTTGGCCCGCTGCATTGTCCGCCGCTTCGCGGACATGGAGATTTTTGTCGAGGTGCAGGAGAACGTCCGTGGCGAGGACGTGTTCGTCATCCAATCGACGTCCGCCCCCGCCAACGACCATCTGATGGAGCTGCTGATCATCGTCGATGCCCTGAAGCGGGCATCCGCACGACGCATCACGGCGGTCATCCCTTATTTTGGTTATGCCCGCCAGGACCGAAAACCCGGCCCGCGCACACCGATCTCGGCCAAACTCGTCGCCAATATGATTGCACGCGCCGGTGCCGACCGCGTGCTCACCCTCGATCTCCACGCCGGCCAGATCCAGGGTTTCTTCGACATTCCGACGGACAATCTATTCGGCGCCCCGGTAATGGTGCAGGACATCAAGGAAGCCCTTCCCAAAGAAAATCTGATGGTGATTTCGCCGGATGTTGGTGGCGTGGTCCGCGCGCGCGGTTTGGCCAAACGCATCGGCGCGCCGCTCGCCATTGTCGACAAACGGCGCGAGCGCCCAGGCGAGTCCGAAGTGATGAACGTCATCGGTGACGTCTCCGGACATAGCTGCATTCTCGTCGACGACATCGCCGATTCCGGTGGCACGTTGGTGAACGCGGCGGAGGCGCTGCTTAAGCAAGGCGCCACCATGGTCACCAGTTACATCACGCACGGGGTGCTGTCTGGCGGTGCGGTCGCGCGCATCATGGCGTCGCATCTGAAAGAACTCGTCATCACCGATTCCATTCAGCCGAGTGAGTCGGTTTTGAAGGCGCACAACATCAGGGTGCTGCCCACGGCGCCGCTACTCGGCGAGGCCATTGCCCGCACCGCCGAGGAGAGATCGGTGTCGAGCCTGTTCTATTAAGCCGCCCTCACCGCGCCAGCATCCACACCCCTAAGCCGATCAAGACCACGCCACCTGCCAGCCGGCTCAGCACTGCATAGCGCGAATTGATGATCCTCTGGATGGCGAATGCTGCCAGTCCGAAGATGATCAGATCGTCGAGCATGAAAAAGACGACATAGAGCGTGATATACGCGTAGTAGCCCGCGACGGAGATATCACTCAGCGCCAGCACATGGGTATAAATCGCAGGCAGCGCCGCCGAGCAGATGAATTCGATAGCGTTGACCGCGAAGGCGAGCCCTGTCACCAGAACGAGGCTGGCGAGCCCGACCGGCGCCGCGACCACGTCGCGGATGCGGGCCATGGTGCGCCGTCGCTGCTCGACATCGCCGACCTCGCATTCGATCGCGCCGCGGGTCCAGACGACTTCATAGAGATGACTGATGCCGAAGCCGATAGCCGCCAAGGCGACCGCTTGCGTCAATGGGCGCACGTAGCCCACTACCAGGAACATGTTGAGCCAGGCCGTCATCAACAGAAAGTAGAGGATGCCGGAGGTCACCACGAAGGTGCCGACCAGCCACCAGATCTTCGCGCGGTCCTTGATCCCGGCGATCAGCGAGATCAGGTAGATGAGCACCCACATCGCGCAGGGGTTGAACCCATCGGCGAGCCCCATAACCGCCGTCAGCGCCAGCAAGGAATAGTGCGCGGGATCGATCTCGCCAATAAAGGGAAGCGCGATGCGCGGCGGCGCACGTGACGCCGCGTCACCATCGCCACGCGCGAGCGCGAGAAGCTTAGGCCCGGTCGTCTCCGGCGTATCGAAGCCGATGAAGTGGCGATCACCGAAGACGAACAAGGGCACGCCAAGCTCGCTTTCGGCGATACCCAGCCGGCCGACGACCATGCGGTATAAATTCTCGTTGGCGGGCGTCGAGACGTCGTGCGCGACGAAATCGATCTCCGGCCGCGTACGCAGAAAGCCGACCGCCGCATGGCAATGGGGACACTCCGGATGAACGAAGATGTGGAGGCGTCCGTCATTTTGCCAAGCGAGAGGGCTGTCAGGCTCGGGCGGCAGCGCAGGCTTCACCTGGAGAAGCACGAAGACGGCCAACAGCAGCACCGCAAGCGCGGCCCGAACGCGGCCCGGCGTGGCGGCGGCAGCGAGCCCTTCCCACTTTACCTGCATGTTGTCGTCCGTCATTCACCCTTTGGCCACAAGACGGTGGGAAGCAGACCCTAGCTTAGTCCCTGGCACTTCGCCTATGACCTCGGTCAAGGAACGAACGCCCTTGTTTTCTATGTTGGCGCCACCAATTCGCGGCCAACATCTTATTCCCCGAAATTCGGCTATAACGCTTTCAGAAAACCCCCAAACGAGGAGATCCCCCATGCATGTCAATTTGGAAAATGCCGAGAAAGCCATCGATGCCGCGCGCAAGAAGTCGCTCAAGCTCAAGACGCAGATGTGCATCGCCGTGGTCGATTCCGGCGCAAACCTGAAGGCCTTCATGCGCATGGACGATGCTTGGGTGGGTTCCATCGACATCGCCATCAAGAAAGCCAAGACCGCCTGCTTCTTCGGCATGGCGACCGGCGATCTCGGCCAGCTCTCCCAGCCGGCCAAGCCGCTTTTCGGCATCGAGCATTCCAATGACGGGCTGATCACGTTCCCCGGCGGTCTGCCTATCGTCGATGAGGACGGCGTGCTTGTCGGCGCCATCGGCGTCAGCGGCAGTTCGGTCGAAAACGATCACGCGGTTGCGGCGGCAGGCGTTGAAGTCTTGGGTGTCTGCGAACTGCCAGAGCATCCCTGGCGGACTTAACGCCTAGCGCAGCACGAGATCGCTCGGCAGAGCGTTGACGTCGGGCGTTCCCGTCAACGTCATCGCCTCGTCGAGCTCTTGCGCGATCAGCTCAAGCGCGGCGGAGACGCCGGTTTCGCCGTGGGCGGCGAGCCCATAGACATATGCCCGGCCGACGAGGCAACCATTCGCGCCGAGCCCAAGCGCCTTCAACACGTCGAAACCAGAGCGGATACCGCTGTCGAGGATTAACTCCACATCGTCGCCAACGGCCTCGCGAATTGCGGGCAGCATTTTGATTGTGCTACTCGCACCATCGAGCTGCCGTCCGCCGTGATTGGAAATGACGATGGCGTCGGCGCCAAGCTTGACGGCAAGCTTCGCATCCTCGGCATCAAGGATGCCTTTGACCACGAGCTTGCGCGGCCAAATATGGCGTATCCATTCCAGATCGGCCGCGCTCACTGCGCCCTTGAACCGGGGCTCTGCCCAGGATGACACGGTGGCAAGATCGGAGCCGTCCGGCGAATAGGGTGCAAGATTCCCAAGCGTCGGCTTTTTGAGCAACCAGTTGAACAGCCAGCGCGGCCGCCTCATCATGCCGAGAACATGGCTTGGCCGAACCTTGAGCGGTACGACCAAGCCGTTGTCGAGGTCGCGATTGCGCCGGCCTTGAACGGCGGTATCGAGCGTGACCACGACGCCGGGACAATTGAGACGCTCAGCCCGTTGCAGAAGCGCCGAATTGATGGCGCGATCCTTGAACACATAGAGCTGAAACAGGAAGGGCGCGTTCACCGCCGCGGCAACCTCTTCCATGGGGTAGTTCGACAAGGTGCTGAGACAGTAGGGCACACCGAACGCAGCGGCGGCACGTGCGGCGTGGATTTCAGCGCCCGGATGAAACACGCCACTCAGACCGATCGGCGCCAATGCCACGGGCATTGCTGCGCGCTGTCCAAACAAAGTCGTGCCCAAATTGCATGACGCCACGTGATCGAAAACGCGTTGGTTCAGCCGCAGCTCATCGAGGTCGGCGAAGTTGCGCGCTAGCGTCACCTCGTCATTAGAGCCGCCTTCGAGAAAATCGAAAATGACGGATGGCAGCCGGCGGCGCGCGGCAACCTTGAGGTGACCGGGATGCAACGCCACGGCCGGCGGCTTGACCATGGCGCCGCCGCGCAGCTCGTGTGTATCCAAGGAAGTCACGGGCTCGGATGCAACTTCGGCGAACTGGCTGTCAAAACGTTCGCTCATCCCTGCGCTCTTAGTCCCAAACTGGCGTCAGCACAAATCAACCAGCGTTACTGGATTTGACGCGCCCCTGACCTAAGCCGTTACTATCGGCCCCCATATGGCTAAAACCAACACTGCCTGCCATTGACCCCACTTCATGATTAAGTCTTCGGAATGACATCCCCTAGCGCCTCCATCGTCATCGCCGGTGCCGGCAGTGTCGGCGCATATGTCGGCGCACTACTTGCGGCTGCGGGGCGCAACATCACGTTGCTCTTGCGTAAACCGCTCGCCGAGACAATCGCGGCCCACGGTTTGCGCGTCTCGGATCTCGAGGGACGGAATCAGATCGTGCCGCCGGGCGCCCTCACGCTGACTTCGGACCCGGAAACGGCGTTCCGGTCGGCAGACATTGTGCTGGTCACCGTGAAGTCCCGGGACACGGCCGCTATGGCTGAGTTGATCGCCAAGCACGCCCCAATAGACGCGATCGTGGTGAGCCTGCAGAACGGCGTCCAAAACGCTGACATCCTTCGCCAGAACCTCGGACCGGAATTCAGGGTCGTCGATGCCATGGTCCCGTTCAACGTCGTGCAGACGCGGCATCAGGGTGAACCGCCACGTCTCCATCGAGCAAGCAGCGGCACCATGCAGATCGAGGCAGGCGTTGCGGGCTTGCGCGACCGGCTCAATGTCCCTGGCGCGCCATTCGCCGAGCACAGCAATATCGAGGCCTCGCTTTGGGGTAAACTCATCATCAACCTCAACAACGCGCTCAACGCCCTCTCCGATCTGCCGCTGATCGAGGAGCTTGGCGACCGGCGCTGGCGCCTGTTGATCGCCGGGCAGATGGCTGAAGGTTTGGCCGTTTTGCGCGCGGCCGGCATCCGTCCAGCCCCCGTCGAGGGCTTATCCCCAAGCCTCATCGCCCTGGCCATGAGGCTCCCCAACGGCCTTTTTAAGCTCGCTGCGAGGAGCACGATGGCCATAGACCGCAACGCCCGCTCCTCCATGTGGGAGGACCTAGTGGCTCGCCGGCCTACCGAAATCGATTATATCCAAGGGGAAATTGCCAGACTGGCGGACCAGCACGGGGTCGAAGCCCCGCTGGTCCAAAGGGTCCAGCATCTCATCAAGGAGGCGGAAATGGCGGACAATGGCTCCCCCGCCATCACTCCAGAGGCGGTCTGGGGCACACCATAAGGCCGCAACCCAAGGCCCCATAGGCGATTGTCTTCCCTCGGGCCTTTAGGCTATAAGCCATTCAAATTCAGTCGCGGCTGGCCTTTGAAACGCCGCGCCCGACTTGCGGGGCCGCTTTCGGCCCCCTCATTATTTTTGGATCCTTGGAGGACTACATGGCGGAGGCTATCGAACTCAAGGCATGGGACAGGCAGCGCACCGGTAAGGGCGGCGCGCGCCAGGTCCGCCGCGAAGGGCGCGTTCCCGGCATCATCTATGGTGATAAGCAGGACCCGCAGAACATCGCGTTGGAAACCAAGGCGATCGCCATGCAGCTCCAGACCGGCCATTTCCAGAGCACCATCTTCATGCTCGACGTCGATGGCGCCAAGACCCGGGTGATCCCGCGCGGCGTTCAGCTCGACCCCGTGCGCGACTTCCCCATCCATGTGGATTTCATGCGCCTCGGCAAGGACGCCCTCGTGGTCGTGGATGTGCCGGTGCATTTCCTCAATGAAGCCGACTCCCCGGGCTTGAAGCGCGGCGGCGTGCTCAACATCGTGCGGCACGACATTCCCGTGCGCTGCCCGGCCGACACTATACCCGAATTCTTCGAAGTGGATTTGACCGGCCAAGAGATCGGCGACTCGATCCATATCTCGTCGATCGCCCTCCCCGAAGGCGTGACCCCAACCATCACCGACCGCGACTTTACCGTGGCTACCATTGTCGGCCGTGCGGCTGAAGAAGAAGCTGCGCCCACAGAGACCGAGGGCGAGGAGGCTGGTGCCGAGGGTGCAGAGGGTGCAACGGCAGAGGGCGACGACGAGAAGGACGCGGGCAAGGAAGAGAAGAAGTAGTCTGGCTTCTTCTGGGCCCAACGGCCCGCGCTTCTTTTGGCCCCCGATCGGGATGACGCGATGAAGCTCTTCGTCGGACTCGGCAATCCCGGGGCGGAATACGCGTTCAACCGTCACAATGTCGGCTTCATGGCGGTCGATGCCATTGCCGCTTCCTATGGCTTCTCCGCTTGGCGCAATCGCTTTTCCGGACTCCTGGCTGAAGGCCGGCTTGGAGGCGAGAAGGTGCTGATCCTGAAGTCCCAGACTTATATGAACGAGTCGGGTCGCGCCGCGGGCGAAGCCATGCGCTTCTACAAGCTCGAAGCGCAGGACGTGGTCGTCTTCCACGACGAGCTCGATATTGCGCCCGGCAAGGTGCGGGTGAAAGTAGGCGGCAGTAGCGCGGGCCACAATGGCCTGAAGTCCCTCACCGCCCATCTCGGCAACGACTATACCCGCGTGCGGATCGGCATCGGCCACCCGGGCCACCGCGACCGCGTCGTCGGCTATGTGATGCACGATTTCTCGAAGGCCGATTATGACTGGCTCGAGCCTCTGCTCGGCGCCATCGCCGATGCCGCGCCTGATCTCGCCGACGGCGCTAATGACAAGTTCCAGTCCCAAGTCGCCCATCACAGCCGGGCTGGTGATGAACCGCCCAAGCCAAAGCATGCCAAGACACCAAAGACAGAACAGGCAACCGCAAAGCAAGACGAGAAGCCGGAGCCGAAGGGTCCGCTGGCCGGCATGCTGCGCCGCTGGCTCGACTCATAAGGAAGAACAAGAATCATGGGATTCAAATGCGGCATCGTCGGGCTGCCTAATGTCGGCAAGTCCACTCTGTTCAACGCGCTGACGGAAAGCGCCGCGGCGCAGGCGGCCAACTATCCGTTCTGCACCATCGAGCCCAATGTCGGCGATGTGCCGGTGCCCGACCCGCGCCTTTACCAGCTCGCCTCCATCGCCAAGTCGGCACAAACGATCCCAACCCGGCTTACCTTCGTTGACATCGCCGGGCTGGTACGCGGCGCCTCCAAAGGTGAAGGCCTAGGTAACAAATTCCTTGCCCATATCCGCGAGGTCGATGCCATCGCCTATGTGCTTCGCTGTTTCGAGGATTCCGACGTGGTGCATGTGGAAGGCAAGGTTGACCCCATCGCCGACGCCGAGACCATCGAGACCGAACTGATGCTTGCCGATCTCGATAGCCTTGAGCGCCGCGTGCCGATCCTGGAGAAGAAAATTCGTGGTCAAGACAAGGAGGCCAAGCAGACCATCGCACTGTTGGAGCGCCTCCTGCCGTTACTCCGCGACGGCAAGCCCGCGCGCGCGCTTGAGATCGACGAGGATGAGCGGGTCCTGTTCAAGACGCTCGGTCTGCTCACGTCGAAGCCCATACTCTATGTGTGCAATGTGGACGAGGTCGCCTCCGGCACCGGCAACGCCTTTTCGGCGAAGGTCGAGGAGCGCGCCAAATCCGAAGGCGCGGGCTGCGTCATCATCTCAGCCCAGATCGAGTCTGAGCTCGCCGAGCTTGGCCCGGATGAGCGGAAGGCCTATCTCGCGGAGCTTGGCCTGCCTGAGCCGGGACTGAACCGGCTGATCTACGAGGGCTATAAGCTACTGCACTTGATCACTTATTTCACCGTCGGGCCGAAAGAAGCGCGAGCTTGGACGATATCGCAAGGTACGCTCGCGCCTCAAGCCGCGGGCGTCATCCACACCGATTTCGAGAACGGCTTTATCCGCGCCGAGACCATCGCCTTTGACGAATATGTGGATCTCGGTGGCGAGTCCGGCGCGCGCGACGCGGGCAAGCTGCGCCTGGAAGGGAAGGACTATCTCGTCAAAGACGGTGACGTTCTCCACTTCCGCTTCGCGAACTAAGCAGATCGTTCGAGCCTAAGATGCATCTTCGCCGATGGGCGGTGGGCGGCGTCTCTGCACCTTTGACTTTCGCGGCGCGGACGCCTTCTCTGACGTTGCCGTAGGCGACGACAAACTTTCGGACGACGCACCTCCAGCCGGCAACCCTGCGGGTGGTGTGACGCCCATGGATACGTAGACACTCATGAGCCGCTCCACGCCCCCTTCCGCCGGCCTGATCCACTTCGACGGCACATAGATTAGCGCGCCGCCAAACGGCACCGGCGCCGACGGCACCAGCACGGCGACATAGCTGTGGTCGCCGACCACCACGGGTTCATTCGAGGGCATCAGTGCCAGAACTGCGGCACCCCCCTCACCGCCGAAGAAACACCACACCGGGCGCATGCTCTTGAAATTGTCTTCGCCGCCCCGATCGACGATGGCCACGAAGCGCTTCGACAAATCGTAGACATTGGAGACGATAGGAATGCGCATCATCAGCCAGTCCACGCCGTCTTGTATCCAAGGCCGCATGCGCGACTCCACCAGGAGCCCCAAGCCGAAGATGCAAATGAGGATGATAAGGAAGCCGATGAAATAGGCCGCTGTGTCAGACGAGGACAAGTTGAGGCCGAGCACAACGACCAGCGAACCGATGATACTGTCCGGACCGGCATAGGCATGAATGAGCTGCGCAACCCACACCGCAATGGTGATGGTGAGGGCAATGGGCAACAACGCCAGCAGCCCGGCGATGAAAATTCCTAGAATGCGTCCCACGCCGCCCCTCCCGCGCTTAAGCCGGTCGAAACCCGGCTCGGGCGAGCTTCGCCGTACCGCTCGCCTGCGTCAACGGCGTTAGAAAGTTGTGCGTGCTAACGCAGCGCCGCGGCAATATTTCCGCCATCGACTGTCGTAATATGGCCGGTGGTCTTGCGCGCCTTAGCCAGCGCCAGGAACGCCTCTGCCACGTCCTCCGCCGTGACTTCGGCGTTGAGCAGATTGCCGCTCATATAGTCAGCCTCCGACACACCCCGCGCCTTGGAGCGCGCCGCGATCATCTCGTCGGTCAAGATTCCGCTCCTGATGCGGTCGGCATTCACGCCGTTCGAGCGAATGCCATCGGCGCCATAATCGAGCGCGTATTGGCGCATGAGGAGCATGGTCGCGGCCTTCGGCAAACCGTAAGGCCCGAAATTGGCGCCGGGATTCACTGCCTGCTTGGACAGGTTGAACAGAAGCGCTCCGCCTGTACTCTGTTTTTTCATGATGCGCACGGTGGCTTGGGCCACCGTCTGATGGGCGAAGAAGTTGAGTTCGAAGCTCTTACGCAAGGTCTCGTCATCGACGTCGCCAATGCGCCCCTGCCAGGCCGCGCCGGCATTCGAAACGAGAATGTCGATGCCGCCGAAGCGATCGCACATAGCCTCAAACGAGCGGGCCACCGCGTCCGGCTTAGTGACGTCGCATTGCAGGCCCAAGCCCTTGATCTCGGTGGCGACCTTTTCCGCAAGCTCCCCGTCGATATCGATCACCGCAACCGCGGCGCCGTCCGCCGCTAGCGCCTTCGCCGTCATCGCTCCAATCGCGCCGGCACCCGTAACCAAGGCGACCTGCCCGGTGAGCGGCTTGGTAACCGCACCTTTCAGCTTGGCCTGCTCAAGGCTCCAATATTCCAGTGCGAACAGATCGCTGTCAGGCAGAGGTTCATATTGGCCGATGGCCTCCGCATCGGTCACTACTTTGACCGTGTTCTCGGCGAGATCACCGGCCATCCCTGCGGCCTTCGCCGTGTTCCCAAGCCCGAACAGACCAACGCCAGGCACCAGCACCACGCGGGGCATGGCATCGAGTTTCGTCTTGGTGCCACAGACGCCCGCATTCTCGCGGTCGAAATACAAATCGTAGTCAGCTACAAACTTCGCCACAGCCTCCTTCACGTCGCGCGCGAAGTTCTCAAGCTTTCCGCTCTCTGGCGCCGGCACGACCAACGGCTTGTTCTTGGTACGAATGATGTGGTCCGGCGTCACCACGCCGCGCTGGCTGTAAGAGGCCAGTTCCGCGCCGTTCACATAGTCGAGGATTTCCGGTCCGGTGCGGAAGTCGGCGATCAAACGGACTGGCTCGACGCCCTCTTCGCGAATGGCACAGGCCCCGCGCAAGATCGGCGCGATCTCGGCCGCCGTCGCGAGGCTGCTGGCGATGCTGCGAGCCGGAAACACAACAGGGCGCCCCTGACGCAAGCGGGCCTCGGCCAGCGACACCATCTCAATCATGCGGTCATAAGCTTCGCGCGCCGTCTCGCCGAAGGTGAAGATGCCGTGCTTGTGGAGGATCAGCCCCTCGACATCCGGATTCTCGTCGAACACTTCAGCCGCCGCCTTAGCGAGCCCAAAGCCCGGCGCGATATAGGGCACGATGCCCATGCGGCCGTCATAGACTTCGCGTGCCAGCGCCTCGCCGTCAGGCTGGTCCACCAGGCTGAGCACCGCGGCGGCATGGGTGTGATCGACAAACTTATGGGGCAGGAAGGCGTGCAGAAGTGTTTCAACGGACGGGTTCGGCGCCGAAGCGTCGAGCAGGTTGAGGCGCTGCACATTGACCATGGCCTCGTCTGACAATGCATCGAGCGAACGCAGTTCTCGGAGCGGCTCGATCTTCACGGCCGGCAATCCCCAGGGCTCGATATCGGCCATGTCGGCGCCGGAGCCCTTCACCGCGATGACCTCGTGTTCATTGCCGAGATCGTCGGTGGAGCGGGTTTTCACCGAAGTGTTGCCGCCGCCATGCAGCACAAGCATGGGATCGCGGCCTAGAAGCCGCGTTGTGTAGACGCGGAGCGCCACATCCTCGCTAGCGCCGTCGGCGCCATAGGCCTCGACCGTGCTCTTCGCGGTGTCGTCATTCCATTGGCTTTTCATGGCGCGGTTTGTTGCAAGTTTCGCTTGCTCCGGCAAGGACCGAGCGCGGCTCCTCCCAGTGGGGAGACGTCGCGGCAAAAAAATTCCTCACTTCCGCCACGTTCGCATACGGAATCGAAACATATTTGTATGAATTTTAGAGAGTTAGAGGCGCTTTGGATGAGGATGTAATGGGTAGCTTCCGAGATGCGTACCGGCCCGAGCGGCACTATATGCGCGGGCCTGGACCAAAATGGCATGCAAAACATACGGCCTCGCTGTTCGCCGCCGCCGGGGCGCAGCGAATGATTGGCGCAAACACATACCGGGACGAAGCACCGCCTGCAGGGACCGTCGGGCCTTGGATTGCACCAACTGCCGCGGCAGCTGTGCTTGGCTTTGTAGTCGTGATGGTTCTGTCCTAGGGCCAAATTCTTGGCGCCAAGCCAGTCTTAAGACGGAATCCGTCGGATTTCGTCACCCGGTCGTCGATCCGACGGGGGCTGCCCTATTCTCCTCGGGTTGTTAGAGTCCCTTGTAGGCAACCGAGCCTCTCCTCTACGGTTGCCTAACCAACGCTTAACCATAACCTCTTGAGGTAACGTCCATGCGCGAAGTTATCACCACTGCCATTGTGGCCTTGCTTGCCGTCTTCGTCTTCGCGGCGCCCAAGACCGCTTCCGCCCTGCCCGCACAGGCGGCGATCGACTACAGCCAGAACAGCCAAACGACTTCAGACCTGGTCGAGGTCAAGAGGAATCGCTACAGGCGAGGCCGCTCCTACCGTGGCCCCCGCTATAGAGGCGGCTATAGAGGCGGCTATAGAGGCCGGGGATATTACGGCAGAAGCTATTATGGTCGAGGCTATGGCTATCGCCGGCGCGGCGGCGTCACTATCCAAATCCGTTGATGGCGACGCGAAAAGAGGCGCGGGATCAGTCCTGCGTCTCTTTTTCGTTCTCTCGAACGTCCACACCCGCCTAGCGGTGCTCCGGGTAAAGCAGCGCAAGCCCTTCTGGCGTTGCAGGCGTGATGCCGCGCTCGGTGATGAGGCCGGTGATGAGCCGTGCCGGCGTGATGTCGAAGGCATAATTCGCCGCCGGGCTCCCGTCAGGCGCGATGGCCACCGTCGCGATCGACCCATCGGGAAGCTGGCCGGTGATATGGGTGACCTCTTCCGCGTCACGCTCCTCGATGGGAATGCCGCCGCCATCGTCGAGGCTCCAATCGATGGTCGAATGCGGCAGGGCCACGAAGAACTGGACGTAATTATCCTTCGCCGCCAGCGCCTTCAGATAAGTGCCTATCTTATTGGCCACGTCGCCTGAGGCCGTCGTGCGGTCGGTGCCGACGATGCACAAATCGACGAGTTTGTTCTGCATCAGATAACCGCCGGCATTATCGACCACGATCGTGTGCGGGACGCCATGTGCCTTTAATTCGAAGGCGGTGAGCGATGCGCCTTGATTACGTGGACGCGTCTCGTCCACCCAGACATGGACGGACAGACCTTCGTCATGAGCGCGATAGATCGGCGCGAGCGCCGTGCCCCAATCGACAGCGGCAAGCCAGCCGGCATTGCAGTGGGTGAGGATGTTAACCGGCTCACCCGCCTTTCTTTCCGCGTGAGCCCGGATCAGCCCCACGCCGTGCTCGCCAATCATCCGGCACGTCTCTACGTCCTCGTTGCAAATTTCGGCGGCGCGGGCATAAGCCAAGGCTGCGCGACTGTCACGCGGCTGGTCTTGTACCACCTTCTTCATCTCGCCGAGCGCCCAGAGAAGATTGATCGCGGTCGGCCGCGTCGCGGCGAGCACCTCACAAGCGCGGTCGAGCGCTTCGCCGGATGCATCGGCTTGCAGCGCGAGCGCAACGCCATAAGCGGCCGTAGCGCCAATCAACGGTGCACCGCGCACTCGCATGGAAGAAATCGCGTGTGCCGCATCCTCGAGTGTTTTCAGCGAAACGATCTCAAGCGCAAAGGGCAGCTTGGTCTGGTCGATGATCTCGACCGAGGCCCCATCGGCCCCGAGCCAAATCGTACGATAGGGTTTGCCGTCTATATTCATGAGCCTGGTTTAGCACACCCAGACCGCTGAGAAGAGAGTTGCGGGTCTCAACCGCCGTAGCCCCTACTCGCCCTCGAACGAGATCAGCGTATGGCACTCCACGCCAAGTTCGGCGAGGCGCGCGAGCCCGCCAAGATCGGGCAAATCGATGACGAAAGCGGCGCCGATCACATCGGCCTTCAGACGGCGCAAGAGCTTAATCGCGGCCACCGCGGTCCCGCCGGTGGCAATCAGATCGTCCACCAGCAAGACCGGCTCGCCAGCGCTGATTGCGTCCTCGTGGATCTCGATAACATCGAGACCGTATTCCAGCTCGTAGTCCTGACCGATGGCCTTGGAGGGCAGCTTGCCCTTCTTGCGGATCGGCACAAAGCCGCAGCGCAAACGATCAGCCGCCGCGCCGCCGAGAATAAAGCCGCGCGCTTCGATACCGGCAACCGCCTCGACACGCTGATCGTGGAACGGCCTGACCAATTCCTCGACACTGGCACGGAAGCCGGATGCATGGCCGAGCAGCGTGGTGATGTCGCGGAACATGATGCCGGGCTTCGGATAGTCCGGTATGGTCCGTACGAGGCCCTTGAGATCAATGTCTGTTTTCATAGCCATTTGAGGGCTCTCCATTTGGGCCCGGGCAAGAGGCACGAAAAACAAGCAGCCCACGCCTCGGTGCCTATAATCGAACCAAAGGCGGCTGGCTAGTCGAGACGCCGGAACACATCAGGGGGGAAAGCTATGACTGACAGTGCGGAGCCCATCACCATTCGCAATATAGACATTCCGTTCTGGCGGATCGTCGCGATCCTCATCAAGTGGTCCATCGCGGCCATTCCAGCAATGATCGTCATCGCCGTTCTTTATACGCTGATCTTCGGCATTCTCGGCGGCGTTGGCGTCGTCCTTGTCGAAGTGCTTGGCCTTGACGTTTCCGAGATGGTCCCAACACCACCAGCACAATAGCGAGAGTAAGGGGCGCTCTGTCGAGAGCGCCTAAGCTTTCAGCACGCGGCCCGCAACGGCATCGAGCTTCTTAAGAAGCGCCGGGTCGCGTGCCTCCGGCGACGTGATGATGGCGGTGTCGAGCGCCCGGTCCGAACCGATTGGGCAAGGCTCGTGCTCATGCGGGAACTCACGAGCCAGACGGGCCACGAGTTGCGCGCCCTTCTCGGCATTCTCCGTCAAAACTCTGATGATGTCGGAGACCGTCACAGCGTCATGGTCAGGATGCCAGCAATCAAAGTCGGTGACCATGGCAACGGTCGCGTAACAAATTTCTGCCTCACGGGCGAGCTTGGCTTCGGTGAAGTTGGTCATCCCGATGACCGAGTAACCGAGTCCCTTGTAAGTGAGGCTTTCGGCGAGCGTCGAAAACTGCGGACCCTCCATGCACACATAGGTTCCGTCCCGGGCCACTTGAATGCTTTCCGACGTGGCCGCCTCGG
>JAGPVD010000088.1 GCA_018067145.1 Methyloceanibacter sp. | reverse complement strand
GAAACGCTATGGCCGGCCCAAGGCAATCGTGAAGGACCGGCTTCAATCTTACGGCGCCGCGCTAAAGGTCATTGGGATTGTGGAGCGTCAGGAGTGCGGTCGCTGGCTCAACAACCGGGCAGAAAATTCCCACCAGCCGTTCCGACGACGAGAACGAGGGATGCAGAGGTTCAGGGCCGTAAGGACCCTACAGAAATTTGCCGCCGCTCACGCATCAATCCACAACCACTTCAACCACGACCGCCACCTCAACTGCCGCGATATCTTCAAGCAGAACCGCGCCGCCGCCCTAGCCGAGTGGCGTCAACTGGCGGCCTGAACGTCTCAGATCAGCACCCTTCGCAGGCCCGTTCAGGTTTGTCTGACAATGCCGGCGGGCTTATTGCCGAGCCCCCTCCCCGGAGACCTCGACCATCACTTCGTTGCGGCGCAGGAAGGGTAGTGTCCAGGGCGGATTGTAGAAAGCGTAAGTGGGCGCTGATTGCGGCGTGAGGTTTTTCGCGCTGACGAATTCATCCAGCTCTGCGGTGTGGCGTTTCAGACTGTCTTGCCCGCCCATGCCGGCAAAGCGGATCACGGCAAAGCGCTTGCCTTCGATCTCTTTCAGCTTCACGGCCGGATTATTCGGCCTGGGCAGCGTTTCCATCGTGTAGCTGGATGGCATGACAAAGTGCACCGTCCAATTGCTACCGTCGCCTTGCTGTACGACCGGCGCGGTCATTGCGATCTTTTCACTGCCCTGCTGCGTGACGGGAGCAGTCATCGGCACTTTCTGCGAAGCGGTATTATTGCCGAAGATGTAATCGGCAATGATACGAAAGCCCTTGCCAATGGCTTCGCGCCGATCCCCGGATACTTCCGCTTCAGCGACGATCATCGGTGCATAGTCGCGTATCTCGATATTGCCGGCGCTTTCCACCACTTTGTATTTTGGCTGTTCAACGTTGCTCACGATTGGGCCCCATAACACGGCGCCGAGCAGAACCACGCCTAGAGCCGCGATCAACCACCACATCAGCTTCTTTCTCATCTAAACGCGTTCTCCCCGCCGGCAATGGATAACCGGTGCAGACAATGAACTGGTCCTGCGCACGGGTTTTTCTAGTCATCGGAGCGCAGTCATCACAATTCCTCTTTATCCGGCGACTCTTAATTGAAAAGACATGCGTTTTTAAACCGTTGGTGCGGACGGCGGGAGTCGAACCCGCACGGGGGTTGCCCCCCTCAGGATTTTAAGTCCTGTGTGTCTACCAGTTCCACCACGTCCGCGATTGTTCGAACCGCTATGCTAGCCGAAGGCATAAAGCACACGCCACGCGGGCGCCATCGATTGCTCTTGCTGTTGGGCCCGCCTTGTCAGGCTAAGGCATTTTGGGCTCGGCCTCTTCGGGCTTGTCCGGCTCGGACTCGTCTTCTTTACCTTCGCTGGACGCCTCATCGCCGGGCTTAGACTCCGCCTCGGCATCTTCTTTGGACGCATCATCCGTCGCCGCAGGCTTCTCATCGGTGGAACCCGCCTTGGACGACTCTTTCGGTTCGTCCTTGGCGGGCTCCGTCTTTGCTGGAGCGGTCTTGGCCAGTACGGTCTTGGCGGACTTGGTCTCTTCCTTTTTTTGATCCTCTTTTGCCGGTTCGTCCTTGGCGGAATCCTTCTTGTCGGACTCAGACTTGTCTGGCCCCGCTTTGACCGTAACGGTCTTGGCGGAGCCCGTTTCGGCAGTATCTGTCTCGGCAGTATCTGCCTCGGTACGGACGATTTCCACAGAAGCTAGCTCGGCTGGAACGGCCACAGGGCGCCTCGGCGGCTTCTTGGCTGCACTTAAGACGGGCCCGGCCCGAAGGCTCGCCAGCAGCAGCAGGAAGATCACGACCGCATTCAGGATATGCCAGATGAAATGCGTGCCGACATTGCGCCCGTCAATCACCACCCTGTCGCAGAACGACATGTCGATGGACCTGAGGATGATAGACACAATGAAGATGATCGTCGCCCACACGACGTAAGGCGCGACCCGATGATGGCGCTCGGTCAGCACCATGGCAAGGATGATGAGCGCACCCAGCGCAGCCAGATAACCGACGCTGCCGTTGAGGCATTGCTTCGCGTCAGTCACCTCCGGTCCGGGCAGGCCGATACCGCCGTCCCAGCATTGTACCTGCATGGCGGCGCCAACGATTAGCGCGAAGCCAATCACGATCAGCACCGTCCAGCCGGGCGGAACGGCAAGGAAGCGATTAAGGGCAAAGCCGAGATAGACCATCATGAACAGGCCGATGGGCACGATGTCGGCGAGCTCCGTCCCCTCGTCCGCGTAGACGTGAAAGGCGAGGCTGCCGCAGCCAATCAGGAAGGTAAGCCCCACCAGTAGGAAATGGTCAGGGCTGCGCTCCGCAGGCGGGCGCCACAACAGAAGCTGCCAGGCCACCAGCGCTGCCAGAAAAAACCCAGCGTTCGAGATGGTGTTGATCGGCTCGGCCCAAAGCGCTGCGTCGGTGCCACGCTCGCAATAGAGGAAGACGTGCTCGCCAAATGTCATGTTCCCTTGTCCTTTTTACCCATCACGTAGGAAAGAGCCCTGGCTTGCCACCGGTTCCCTCGCTGGACGCATCCATTGTTGTATTCGTAACTTCCCACCATCCCTAAGCTCCGCGTATGTTAAACGCGAGACGGGATCAAAGGCAGCCTCATCGTAACAATGAAGCGAATTCGTCGCACCGCCCTCGCAGTGCCGGTGACCGCGACGCTCGTGGCGTCCATCGGCATTTTGCCGGGGCACGCGGGTCCGAAAACCGTCAAAGGCGATCAGGTCAGGCTTCCCGGTGGGGCTTGGGTCCGATGCGGCATCAACTGCTATCACACGCTGCGAAACGCCACGGTCGACTTCTGGCGCCGCTACGATGCGCCGGTGACCCTGCCGTAGTTTCAGCAATCTGAAAGCGGAGTCTAGCTTTTCGGCTTCGGCAGCGCGGCCCGAATATGCAGGTCTTGCATCTGCCCAAGCGAGACGTCCGACGGCGCACCCATGACCAGATCCTCGGCCTGTTGGTTCATGGGGAACATGACCACCTCGCGGAGATTTTCCTCGCCACAGAGCAGCATGACGATGCGGTCAATGCCCGGCGCGATTCCACCATGGGGCGGAGCGCCATATTGCAACGCGCGCAACATGCCGCCAAAGCGCTTCTCCAGCTCGGCCTTAGGATAGCCGGCGATGGCGAAGGCCTTTTCCATGATCTCCGGCTTGTGGTTCCGGATTGCCCCTGAGGACAGCTCAATACCGTTGCAGACGATGTCGTATTGATAAGCCAGAATTTCCTCTGGCTTCATCGTGTCCAGCGCCTCGAGCCCGCCTTGGGGCATGGAGAATGGATTATGCGAGAAGTCGATCTTCTTCTCCTCCTCGCTCCATTCGAACATGGGGAAGTCGACGATCCAGCAGAAGTCGAAGCGGCCGGTCGCGGAAAGTTTTAGTTCGTCGCCAACCTTGATGCGCGCGCGCGCGGCAAATTCAGCAAAGTCGCTCGGCTGCCCGGCGACGAAGAACACAGCGTCGCCATCTTCAAGCCCAAGCTGTTTCCGCAACGCCTCAGTGCGCTCAGGCCCAATATTCTTGGCAACCGGCCCTGCCCCTTCGCCCTGGCGGTAGAAGATATAGGCCATGCCCCGCTGGCCTTCGCCCTGCGCCCAAGAATTCATGCGGTCGCAGACCGCGCGTGAGCCGCCACCCTTACCGGGGATCGCCCAGATGCGCGTGTTGACGTCCTTGTCGATCATGCCGGCGAAGACTTTGAAGCCCGAGCCAGCGAAATGCTCGGTCACGTCTTCCATCTCGATGGGGTTCCGCAGGTCCGGCTTGTCGGTGCCGTATTTGCGCATGGCCTCGGCATACGGGATGCGCGGGAATTTCTGCGTCACCGGCTGGCTGTCGCCATATTCCTCGAACAGACCGCGCAGGATAGGCTCGACGGCGTCGAACACATCGTCCTGGGTGACGAAGCTCATCTCGATATCGAGCTGGTAGAATTCGCCTGGTGAGCGGTCGGCGCGGGCGTCCTCATCGCGGAAGCACGGCGCGATCTGGAAGTAGCGATCGAAGCCCGCCATCATGATGAGCTGCTTAAACTGCTGGGGCGCCTGCGGCAGGGCGTAGAACTTGCCGGGATGGACTCTCGACGGCACGAGATAGTCGCGCGCGCCTTCCGGCGACGACGCCGTCAAGATCGGCGTCTGAAACTCAAAGAAGCCGCCTTCGCGCATGCGATCGCGCAACGAGCCGATGATCGCCTGCCGTTTCATGATGTTGTGGTGCAGGGTCTCCCGGCGGAGATCGAGGAAGCGGTATTTCAGCCGCGTCTCTTCCGGATAGTCGGGCTCGCCAAAGATGGGCAATGGCAACTCAGCAGATTCTGACAAGACTTCGAGGCCGGCGATCTGAATTTCGACCTCACCCGTCGGCAGGTTCGGGTTGATAGTCTCGTCCGTGCGAGCCACGACCTCGCCGTCGATCCGCACTACCCATTCGGGCTTCAGCGCCTCGGCGGCGGCGAACATCGGCGATTGGGGGTCGGCAACGATCTGCGTGATGCCGTAATGGTCGCGAAGATCAACGAACAAAAGCCCGCCATGGTCCCGTAAACGGTGGACCCAACCTGATAGTCGGACGGTCTTGCCGACATCCTCTTTGCGGAGCTGGCCGCAAGTGTGGCTGCGATAAGCGTGCATGATTTGGCGCGGACTCTGATTGAAAAATAGGGGTTTAAAGTGCCGCGGAACACCGCACGGGAAGCCGGGCTTTGTCAAGACAGGCTGCGTTCAGGCGTCACAGAAGGCCGAAGCCCCTCCTTGGCCCCATTCTGTGGACTTGGCCGCGACGCAGACCTTGGGCTATACCCGCCCACCATGGATCTCATCACCACGACCGAAGACCTCGCCGCCGCCTGCACCAGGCTCGCGGCAGCACCATTTATCGCCGTCGATACCGAGTTTATGCGCGAGCAGACCTTCTGGCCGCGCCTCTGCCTCATTCAAATCGCGTCGGCGGACACCGAAATTCTTATCGACAGCATGGCGCCGGAGATCGACCTAAAGCCCTTTTTCGACCTCATGGTCGATGAGGGGGTCCTGAAAGTCTTTCATTCGGGCCGCCAGGACATCGAAATCGTCCATCATCTGGCCGGCGTCATCCCTCACCCGTTCTTCGATAGCCAGGTCGCCGCCATGGTCTGTGGGTTTGGCGAGGCGGTGAGCTATTCGATGTTGGTGAAGCGCCTGCTTGGCCACAATCTCGACAAATCCTCCCGCTTCACCGACTGGAGCCGGCGTCCCCTATCCGACCGTCAGCTCACCTACGCCATCGGCGACGTGACCTATCTCCGCGACCTCTACCCGAAGCTGAAAGCACAGCTCGACCAGTCGGAGCGCGCCAGCTGGCTGAATGAGGAGATGCGGGTGCTAACCAACCCCGCGACCTATGAGCTGCATCCGGAGAATGCCTGGCGGCGGCTCAAAATGCGCATCAAGACGCCGAAGGCCCTCGCCGTGCTTATGGAGCTTGCCGCCTGGCGCGAACGCGAAGCGCAGTCTCAAGACGTGCCCCGATCCCGCATTCTGAAGGACGAGGCGCTGTACGACATCGCCGGCCAGACGCCACGGTCGGCGGAAGACCTTGGCTCGCTGCGCTCATTGCATAATGGCTTCGCCCGTTCCACGCGCGGCCAAGCCGTGCTCGACGCAGTCTCAGCCGGACTTGAGCGCGACCCTGCGACCGTACCGCCTCTGAAGCGCGGCGAACCCATGCCGCCGGAAGCGCAAGCCGTGGTCGATCTCTTGCGCGTGCTGTTGAAGGCGACCGCGGGCCGTCATGGCGTGGCGCCAAAGCTGATCGCCACCAGCGACGACCTCGAACAGATCGCCCGCTCCGACGAGGCGGATGTCGCGGTATTGCACGGCTGGCGGAGAGAGCTGTTCGGCGCGGATGCACTTGCCTTGAAGCGTGGCGAGCTGGCGCTCGTCATCGGCAAGGACGGCGTGACCGTGCTTGCGCCTGATGCTGCGTCAGCTGCGGCGGACAAGCCAAAAGATAACGCCTAACACCACAGCGACGATGATGGCCGTCGTGATCGGCAGATAGATCGCCGAACCGGCAACATCGACGATGATATCGCCCGGAAGCCGGCCGAGGCCGTATTGCACGCTGGCGCCTGTCAGCAGCATAACCAACAAGACATAGAAGACGACGGTTCCGGGGGATCGCATGGGTTAGCCCCGCCTGCCTCGTTCGATCCGCAGCCTAACCGTGGTGCGGACATCGGGTGGTAAATCATCGACTGCCTCGACCAGGCCGCGCAGCTCCGAACGGAGCCCGTGAATCTGATCGATCAAATTGAGCAGCACCGGCACATCGTCTTCGGAAAATCCAAGCTCATCCTCAAGATTGCTGATCAAAGCCGCCCGCGCCAGATCGGCCTCGGAGAAACCTTGCCCCGTCTCGGTAGCGGGTTTGATGTAGCCTTGTGTCACCCAAACGCGCAGCCTGGTGACGGTCACTTGGTGAATCCTGGCGACGATGTCTTGCTCGGTCAGCATCACGCCTGCTCCTTCAGCTTGCGCCGGGGATCGTAACCGTGGTCCTCGCGCCATTTCTTGGCGAAGCTTTTTAGGTCGTCGTCGATGGTCTCGGGCAGCATGACGTTCAGGCGAACCATCTGGTCGCCGGCACGTCCCTTCGACTTCACGCCGCGCCCTTTTAAGCGCAATGTCTGCCCGGTATTTGAGCCTGGCGGCACCGTCACCGACACGCGGCCGACAATGGTCGGCACTTCGATCTTGCCGCCGAGAACCGCCTCATCGAACGTAATCGGCAGCTCGACGGTGATGTCGTTGCCCTCGCGCTTGAACACGGGATGTGACTTCACGCTGATCTCCACCAATGCGTCTCCGGGCGGCCCCTCGCCCATGCCGGGCATGCCCTTGCCCTTTAGGCGCAGCACCTGCCCCTCGCTCACGCCGGGCGGGATGGCCACGTCGAGCGTGCCACCGTCAGGCAATGTAATGCGCTGCTTGGTGCCATTCACCGCGTCGAGAAAACTGATGTCGAGCCGGTATTGAGCATCCTGGCCGCGCATGGCGTAGCGCCGCCCGCCTCCACGCCCACCGGCTGCGGCTTCTCTGGCGAACATGTCGCCAAACAAATCGCTGATGTCCTCGTAGCCCGCAGCCGAATGATAGCGCGCGCCCTCGGGTCCGCCGGCATATTGGCGGTAATATTGCTGCTGCTGCTGTTGCTGCGGACGCTCCTGCCCGCTGGCATCGATCTCGCCCCGATCGTATTGGGCGCGCTTATCCTCGTCGTTGAGGATCGAATAAGCGTGGGAGACCTGCTTGAACTTTTCCTCGGCCTCCGCATCGCCGGGATTGAGGTCCGGATGCAGCTTCTTGGCGAGCTTACGGTAGGCCTTGGTAATGCCATCGGCGTTTGCGGTCTTCGCCACACCAAGAACGGAATAAAGATCCTCTGCCATCGACCAATCTAAAGTTTTGAGTGAAGTGGAACCTTGGGCCCTTCAGGTCCGAGGTCTTGTGACGTCTAGCGCCGCCCGGCGCTGTGATTCCCTTAAGCCAGAATGATTTGGGGAGAGTCGCCCCGTCAGGCAAGTCAACGCAAGGGATTTTAACCCGCCGCGAGCTGGAATGGGGCGCCAACGCGGATTTCAGGCTCCTTGCCGACGAGATTGGCCAGCGCCTTAAAGCGGCGTTCAACCCGCTCGCCTTCGAGGTTGGAATAGGGGTCGGGCAACGTCCAGGTCAGGCGGTTGCCATCATAGCTGAGCGGCGTATTGGGCAGCACGCCAGGCTTCGCGGCCGATACCATGTGAGCGACGCGGAAGGCGGAACCCAAGATGCGCGCCCGCTTCAACGTGTCCTTATCGACAAGCTCCACGAGCTTCTGACTGAGCTGGTCTTTGATGATCCCCTCGTTGCGGTAATAGGCGGTGAGCGCGAGGAAAGCCCGGCCCGCATGGTCGAGGCCCACAAAGTCACCATGAGCCATGAGGTTCAGGCTCTGTGCGCCGCGATAGTCGGGATGCGCGCGCCAGCCGATATCCGACAGCAAACAAGCCGCGTGGCGCAAGCGCTTCTGCTCTGGCGTCTCCTCCGGACCTGGAGCAATGAACAGTGCGTCGGTCCAGTCGCAAAGCTCGTGCGCATTCTTAAGCGAACGGGAGCGCTGCTTCGCTAGATTGACGCAGGCTTCGAGCAGCGGGTCCTTCTCCCTCTCCTCA
This sequence comes from Methyloceanibacter sp., assembly GCA_018067145.1. Classification (GTDB taxonomy): domain Bacteria; phylum Pseudomonadota; class Alphaproteobacteria; order Rhizobiales; family Methyloligellaceae; genus Methyloceanibacter. Next base: position 37,375 of record JAGPVD010000088.1, on the reverse strand, counting down.
TCGCTCAACAGGCTGTAGACTAGGCCTTCCCGGATGCCGAGAACCGACATCACGATGGAGCGCGGCTTCATCTGCTTGAGCAGACGTTCGAGCACGAGCGCCCCGTAAGGCACGGTCTCGCGCCGTGAACTCGAAATATCTCGGATACCAGCGAGCGAGCCTTGCGATTGATGATCGAGCAAGGACGCAAATTTCAACGCCTCGTCGCCATTCATCCGGTAATTGTGCATCATGCTCAAAGGATAATTGGTCTGAGCCATGTGCAGCCGAGCGATCGCGCGCCACGTGCCGCCGACGGCATAGAAGTCCCGCCCCTTACCCTTATCCAGCCATTTCACTTTGGCGAACTCGGCATCGACAATCTCGCGCGCCTTTTTGAGATCGCCGCCGGACTCATCGATCAGCCGTAAACCACCAAGCGGCAGGGTGATGGCGCGGGATAGTTGGCCGTCGCGCACATCGATGAGCTCAAGGCTGCCGCCGCCGAGATCACCGACGAAGCCATCAGCATTGTGAATACCCGCGATAACGCCGAGCGCCGCAAGTTCCGCCTCCATGGTGCCGGATAGCACCGTGATCTTCCGGCCAAGAACGCGCTCGGCCTTGGCGCTGAATTCAGGACCGTTCTTGGCTTCGCGCGCCGCCGCCGTGGCGATGACTTCCACGCGCGTGATTTCTAGCTGTTCAATCAACGCCCGAAATCGTCGGAGCGCACGAAGCGCCCGCGACATGCCATCGGCGGAAAGCTTGCCGGTGGTGGCCACGGTGCGCCCTAGCCCGCATAGCACCTTCTCGTTGAACACGGGTGCCGGCGCCCGGCACACATCGTCATAGACGACGAGCCGTACCGAGTTTGAGCCGATATCGACGACTGCAACGGGGGCTCGATCGTCGCTGGCAGACATCGCGTGCTTGAACCTAATCGGTTTCCACCAAGCGTGCGAAGCGTGGCGGCATATTCCCGGTGAGGGTCGTGCCGCGGCCTGACAGGCTTGGATTGGTCATGAAATATTTCTGGACGCTGAACGGCTCCTGACCCTCTTCGGGCTCCAGACGCTCCGAGTTGCCGTCGTGCATCAGCCGCCAGCTCTGGAGGTTGTCCTTGAGATTGCCCACCATGATCTGGTCGAGGATCTGCTCGTGCACAGTCGAATTCTTGATCGGCGTCATGGCTTCCATGCGGCGGTCCAGGTTGCGCGGCATCATATCGGCGGAGCTGATATAGACAACCGCCTTGCGATGCGGAAGCCCATGACCGGCCCCGAAGCAATAGATACGCGAGTGCTCAAGGAAGCGCCCCACGATGCTCTTCACGTGAATGTTCTCGGAAAGCCCAGGCACACCCGGACGCAGACAGCAGATCCCGCGCACCACGAGGTCGATCTCCACGTTCGCCTGGCTCGCTTCGTACAGCGCATCGATAATCTCTGGGTCCACCAACGAGTTCATTTTCATCCAGATCGCCGCCGGCCGTCCGGCCTTGGCGTGATACATTTCCTCGCGAATATGATCGAGGATGCGCGCCTTGATGCCGTATGGCGACACGGACATGGCCTCTAGCTCGGCCGGCTCGGCGTAACCCGTGACGTAATTGAAGATGCGCGAAAGGTCGTTGCCGATAACGCGATCGGCGGTGAAGAACGACAAATCAGTATAAATCTTTGCTGTCACCGCGTGATAATTGCCGGTGCCCACATGGCAATAGGTAGCGAGCTCGCCGCGCTCACGCCGCACGATGAGGCTGAGCTTGGCGTGGGTCTTCAGCTCGATGAAGCCGTAGACCACTTGGACGCCCGCACTTTCGAGATCGCGAGCCCATTTGATGTTGGCCTCTTCGTCGAAGCGCGCTTTTAGCTCGACCACGGCGGTAACCGACTTGCCCGCATCCGCCGCGTCCTTCAACGCTTCGATGATCGGCGAATTCTTACCGGTGCGATACAGCGTCCACTTAATGGCCACCACATCGGGGTCCGCCGCCGCCTGCTTCAGGAATTGAAGCACGACGTCAAAAGATTCGTATGGGTGATGAACCACGATGTCCTTCTTGGCGATCGCCGCGAAGCAATCGCCGTGATGCTCGCGGATACGCTCCGGGAACCGGCTGACGAAAGGCTCAAATTTGAGATCGGCGCGGTCGCTAACGATGAGCTGGCTAATATCGGTGAGCCCGATCAGGCCCCTCTGCACGAAACTCTCGCGCTCCGACACTTTAAGCTCCTGAATGACGAAGCGCTGGAGCCGCGATGGCATGGTCGCATCCATCTCAAGTCTGATGACCGAACCGCGCTTGCGCCGCTTCAGCGCCGACTCAAACAGACGCACTAAGTCTTCGGACTCTTCCTGGACCTCGATGTCGCTGTCGCGCACGACCCGGAACGAACCTTGGCTCCGCACCCGGTAGCCGGGGAACAGTCGCGGCACGAAAATGCCGACAACCGTTTCGAGCCGGATGAAGCGAATAGACTCCTTCGAGCCGTCATCGCTTGGCAGGCGGATGAAGCGGTCAAGCTGCGGCGGAATCGGCAGCAAAGCATGCATGGTGCGGAGTGAGCCTTCGCGCACCAGCTCAAGCCCGAGGGTGATTCCGAAATTTGGGATGAAAGGAAATGGATGGGCCGGATCGACAGCGATCGGCGTCAGAATAGGAAAGATGTGGTCGAGGAAATGCCCCTCGAGCCAATCCCGCTCTTTCTCGGTGAATTGATCGGCGTGAAGAACATGGATGCCGGCCTCTCCAAGCAGCGCCTCAATCGTGACCCAGTTCTCCTGCTGCCCGGCGGTCAGTTCGCCGACGGACTGGTTGATGTGGTCAAGCTGCTCGGCTGGTGTCAGCCCGTCTTGGCTCCGTGACTCAATGCCGGCGACGACCTGGGCGCGTAAGCCCGCGACCCGCACCATGTAAAATTCATCGAGATTATTGGCGGAGATCGACAGAAAGCGCAGGCGCTCCAGCAATGGATGGCGCTGGTTCTCTGCCTCCTCAAGCACGCGCTTGTTGAAGTTGAGCCAAGATAGCTCACGATTGAAATAGCGGCTGGGTCCGAAGGCTGCGATGCGGGCATCCGCGCCTTCCGGCTCGACCTTTTCTGGCAAGTTCATCTATAACCTCTTGAAATCCGGCTCTTAACACTCCCCGCAGTGTGTATACCGGAACCCTACGCTCCCAAATGTATCACTACCGTTACAGTGAATGCCAATCTAGGCCGGAGACCTATTCGGCCGACGCTGTGGCCTTAAGCGTTTCCAGCACCAGCTGGCGATTGATTTTGCGGCCCGAGGCGAGTGCCGCCTGGTCCACCGCTTCGACCGCGGCGGCCGCCGCCGCCAATGAACGTTCGACCCTGAGTGCCAGAAACTCGAGCACTTTGGGATCAATATCGAGCTGCCGGTCCGTGAACTGCTTGAGCATCACCGTCCGCAACAAGGCCTCGTCGGGCGCGCCGATATCGACGGCAGGCACCCCGTTCAGCCGCGACAACAGGTCGGGCAATACTGTTCCCCACCGGCTCGGATCATCACGCCCGGTCAGAAGCACGAATAGGCGCTTCTCGCGCGCCAGGTTGAGCAGATGGAAGAGAGCCTTTTCGTCGTAGCCGGCGCGGTCGGCATCCTCCACCACGAGAGGAGTTCCCTCGGGCTGGTCCTCGATGAAGGCCATATCGAAATTCTCTCGACTGAGTGCCCGCGCGCCCGAGCGCTCCTGCCACACCCTGACGAGATGGGTCTTCCCGCTCGCCGCGGGCCCGGTCAGGATTTGCACGTGATCGGTCCACTCAGGCCAAGCATCGATCAACTTGACAGCGGCAACGTTGCAATCGCTGACAAGAAAATCCTCCGCGCCAAGAGCCGCGCGGTGAGGAAGGTCGAAGGTGAGCTGTGCGAGCGTCATGACACGTTGGCCTTGGAGACTTGGGACTTGGAGACTTGGGCCTTGGAACGTTGGCGCTTCACCGGCGCGGACTTCCGGCGGCGGACAGGACGCGGCGGCGGCTCTGGTTCGTAGCTCGCCATGTGCTTGCGCCACGCCCAGAAATAAGCGCCCGCCGAGACGATGGTGAGGGTTCCCGTCACCCAGACCAAAACCCAAACAAGTTGTCCGAGGCCGAGGCCGAGCCCGAGTTCGGCCAGAACCAGACCGGCGAGCACAATCTGCGAAAGCGTATTCGCCTTGCTGACTAGTAACGGCTTCACGATGATCGGGCGCGCCATCATCCAAGCAAGCAGCACGGCGCCGACAATGAGAATGTCGCGGCTGACCACGGCAATAACGAGCCATACAGGCAGATAACCGGCAAGCCCCAGGGTCACATAGATGGTGACCAGGAGCGCCTTGTCGGCGATGGGATCGAGATAGGCGCCAAGCTCCGTGTTCCAGCCATAGCGTTTGGCGAGGAAGCCATCGGCCGCGTCGGAAATACCGGCAAGCACGAACACGAGGAAGGCCGCGAGCATCTCCTGGTCGATGATCAGCCACACCAGGAGCGGCACGGCCACGATCCGCGCCAGCGTTAGCGTATTTGGGATGTTCACCAGCGCCTCTCCCAGCGGCCGTCTGCGCAAGCTCGCGCGGCGGGACCGTCGGCTACAGATTCTAACAGAATCCTAGAGCCAATGAGCCCAATCCGCACCCGTCCGGGGCTATTGGGACCGGAGCACCAACGTGCCATCTCTGTCCTCGAGCACAAATCCGCTCTGGCCGAGCGCGGCCTGCAGGCGATCCAGCGGCCCCGCAAATTCGAAACTGATCGCCGCCCGCCTTGCCTGCAGGGAGTCGATCTCCAGTCCTTGGATGCCTGCGATTTGGGTCAGCTTGGACCTGATCTGCTGCCAGTCCCGCAAGCCGGAGAACTCAACCAGGGCGACGGCCCTCCGGGCCACTTCTCTGGTCGCCGTTGGCTGGGCGGTCTCCGCCCCCCTTGCGGGCGGGTTTTCCCCATAGGCCGCTTCAGTGGGCGTCGCCGCCCCAGCCTCCTCCAGCTTCCAACGGCTCTCTATCGCGGCAAGCGAGGCAGCGGCAGCAACGCGCGCAGCCTTCTTGGTATCGCCGCCGACGGGATTGCTGTGCTTGAAAGTGATCATTCCCACGCCGTCCTCGCCAGCCAGGGTCGTCACGAACTGGCCGTCCTTGACCTGCCCCACGGCGACAACGAGTCCGCCATAGCCATAAGCGCCCTGCAGCACGGCAAGCGCATCCCCGTCGCCGGAGACCGCGGCCCTGACCGTTGCGGCATCGAGATCGGCTTGCGGCCGTAAAATCGTACCTGGTGTCACGCTGTGGGAGAGATCGAGGTCCTCCCAGGCCTGGTGCCACTGTTCGGGCCCCTGAACAAACACGCCCTCGCCCGAGAGCATCAGCGGCAGGATGGAAACCGCTGGCGCACGGTTCTCGCTGAAAGGAATGCCGTAGCTCGTTAGCAGCTGCTTCACTGCATACGGGTCGAAGCGCACGTCGAGGAGCGCGATATAGCGCGTGGTCGAGGCCTGCTCCTTGCGGACGGCAATGCCACTGACCAGAAGCTCGACCTCCTCTTTGGTGAAATCGGGCAACTGCTGCTGCATGTTGAGCGGCACGATCCGCTCCAGCACGACTTTGAAGCCGCGCATTTCCGCCTGGAGCATGCCATTGGCCCGGGCGGCGACGGCATTCTTGGCCTTGGTATCGACGGCGACTTTGGCAACGTCGAACAGGCTCTCGGCCGCGTTTGCGCCGCCTAATGTCCCGCCGAGCGCCGTCAGCCCCAGCAAACCAAGGAGACTTAATCTCCGAGCCAATGATTCTAGTCGCCCAAAACGCATGTGGAACTCTACCGCGATCCCTGACCCCAGTGCCTACAGCACCAGCATCTCCCCTAAACCGTTGTAATGTGGCGCGCCTACGGCCTTTCCGCCTTGACGGGCCTTACCCGGCACGATTGTTATGCCAATTCCTTCGAACTTGCACCCTGAGTGGCCAAGTGCCCCCGAAATCCTCATCTCCTGGCGAAACGCCTCTGACCTATCGTGACGCGGGCGTCGATATCGACGCCGGCAACGCTTTGGTAAAAGCCATTGGCCCTTTGGTGGCCAAGACGATGCGCCCCGGCGTGCTCGGCAGCATTGGCGGCTTTGGCGGCTTGTTCGACCTCAAGGCTTGTGGCTATGAGGACCCGCTGCTCGTCGCCGCGACCGATGGGGTCGGCACCAAGCTCAAGCTCGCCATCGATACGGGGCTTCACGACGGCATCGGCATCGATCTCGTCGCCATGAGCGTCAATGATCTGGTAGTCCAGGGCGCCGAGCCGCTGTTCTTCCTCGACTACTTCGCGTGCGGCAAGCTTGAGGTTGGCGTGGCATCCGCCGTGGTAGAGAGCATCGCCAAAGGCTGTCATGAGGCCGGCTGCGGCTTGATCGGTGGCGAGACCGCCGAGATGCCGGGGCTCTATGGCGAAGGCGACTACGATCTGGCTGGCTTCGCCGTCGGCGCGGTCGAGCGGGACGGTCTGTTGCCGCGCAAGGATCTCGCCATCGGCGACGTGCTCATCGCGCTCCCTTCCTCCGGCGTCCATGCCAATGGCTTTTCTTTGGTGCGGCGCGTGGTCTCCGAATGTGGCCTCGACTGGAACGACCCCGCACCCTTTGCACCGGGCAGCACTTTGGGCGCTGCATTGCTCGCCCCGACGCGCATCTATGTGCGCCAGCTCCTTGATACGATTCGCGCAAATCCCACCGTGGTGAAGGCGCTTGCTCACATCACCGGCGGTGGTCTTATCGACAATCTTCCCCGCGTGCTGCCAGATGATCTCACCGCAATGGTCGATCAAAGCGCATTCCATCTGCCTCCAGTATTCGAGTGGCTTCAGGTTGAAGCGCGGCTCGACGATTACGAGATGCTGCGCACCTTCAATTGTGGTGTCGGCATGGTGATAGTCGCAGCGGAGCGCGACGCGGAAGCCGTCCTTAAGAGCCTCGGTGACGACGCAATGATCATCGGCTCGCTTCAAGCGCGCGATGGCGGCGAGCCCGTGCGCCTCGAAGGCAAGCCCTGGTCGGCGTCATGACAACGAAGAAGCGCGTCGGCGTTCTCATCTCGGGCCGGGGCAGCAATCTCCAAGCGCTGATCGACGCAAACCAAGCCCCGGACTATCCGGCCGAGCTGATGGTGGTGATCTCAAATGTACCGGGCGCGAGAGGGCTCGATCGGGCAACCGAAGCTGGCATTCAGACTTGCGTGATCGACCACAAGAACTTCGCCTCACGTGAGGACTTCGAGGCTGAACTCGAGACGGCGCTGAACGAGGCGGGTGTGGAACTTCTGTGCAACGCAGGCTTCATGCGCCTCCTCACGGAAGGCTTCGTCAGGCACTGGCTAAACCGCCATATCAACATCCACCCCTCGCTCCTGCCCGCCTTCAAGGGCCTGCACACCCACAGACGGGTGTTAGAGACCGGCGCCAAGATCACCGGCTGCACCGTCCATTTCGTCCGTGCGGCCATGGATGACGGGCCCATCGTGGCCCAGGCGGCGGTGACCGTGAGGCCCCACGACACCGAGGACAGCCTTGCCGCACGGGTGCTTGAGGCCGAGCACAAACTCTATGCCCATGCGCTGAAGCTCGTGGCCGCAGGGACAGTGCGGGTCGAGGGCGAACATGTGGTTGGTATGGCACCGGAAGCGGGCCAAACCGCGCTGTTTTCGCCCCCGCTGCCCGACACTCTTTGATCGAAAGCGCCAACCACCGTAAGATCGCGGCTTGAACGACAATGGTTGACGCAGCGCAAGTGCGACGCCGCCAACCATGGACAATACTGAAGGCCGGGTGCTAGGAACTGGCCCTTACTCGAAGCAGTCTTCGCAGCGGCCTTTCGAGACTGGAATTTCCCAGTTTAGAACGATGCGGAAGACCGTTTGCCGGGCATGGCGGCTTCATCTCCGGGGTTCAAACCCGGCACCAAGGCCAACGACCAGAAGCTTTAGGGGGAAGGCGTAAATGGCGGACATGTCGGTCGCCTATTCATCGTCACACGGACTCGGCGAAGAGCAGAGCATCTGGTTCAAGCTCACGCCACTACTGAACCAAGAGAACCCCATGCAGGTTCTCATGGCGCTCAGCGAAAAATATTCCGGCGTTATCCCGATCAATCTGAAGACCCAGCGCATCATGCTGCTGTCCGAGCCGGCCCATGCCGAGCGCGTGCTCGTGACCAACGCCGACAACTACACCAAGTATTTCGACGGTCTCCGCCCCGTGTTTGGCCGGAGCATGATCACGATCGACGGCGCGCTTTGGCAGAAAATTCGCAGGCCGCAGCAGGCCGCCTTCCACCCCAACATGTTCGAGGACTACTTCCCCTATTTGATGTCGGCCATCGAGACCAAGATGGCGCGCTGGGCGGAGTACGCCGAGTCCGGCGAGACCGTCGAGATGGTGGAAGAGACCTGGACGCTCGCCGCCGAGATGGTGTGCAAGGCGCTGTTTGATCGGGAGATGCCGTTCAACCCGCATTTCGTGTTCAAGCAGGTCAAAACCTACACCGACGTGATGAACCACAAATCCATTCGTCTCAAGAGCGTGCGCGGCGAACTCGCCGAGGTCACCGAAGAAGAGACGGCGAAGGCGATGGAGATTTGGGGCTCGATCCCTGAGACCGTGATTGGCGCCAACATCGTCGACCATCGCGAAAAGACGCTGCTCAACATGATCCTTGAGGCGGAGGCCGATCCCGACTTCCCGGAGTTCGATCGCCAGCAAGTGATCGATGAGTTGAAGCAATATCTGTGGGCCGGCACCGAGACCACGGCGCTGACGCTCGCTTGGTCACTCTATCTTTTGTCCCAGCATCCCGAAGCTATGGAGCGCATCCGCACCGAGGCGCGCGCAGTGTGTGGCGACGAAGACCCCAGCTGGAACCAGGTGCAACAGCTTTCCTACACGCGCATGGTCATCCAAGAGACTATGCGGCTGTTCCCGCCGATCTGGGCGCTGATCCGCATCGCCGCCGGCGACGACGAGATCGAAGGCCACAAGATCAAGGCCGGCGACAAGGTGGTTATCCTTTCGTACATCGCCCACCACAGTTCGAAATATTGGGACAACCCGGAGAAGTTCGATCCGGAGCGCTTCGCGCCTGAACGGGCGAAGAAACGCATGAAATATTCTTACCTGCCATTCGCGGCCGGCAAGCGGGCCTGCATCGGCGGCGCGCTATCGCAGATTGAGAACACGCTTGCTCTGGTGCAGTTGCTGCGCCGCTTCACCCCTGAATATACCGGGCCGGTACCGGCGAAGATCCACGCTACTGTGACGCTCTCCCCGAAGGGCGGCCTCCCCTTCCGCATCCGCAAACTTTAGCGACGGTCTAATCAATCAATCATGTGCTTCTTGAAGTCCGGTATGTCGGTCTTGGCCGCGCCATCACTCTTGGCCGTTGCAGTGCCGTCATCCACAGCGGGAAAGCCGGCGCGCAGATAAGCGACGATCCGCCATATCTGGTCTTCCGAAAGATCGTTTTTGAACGCTGGCATGGCCGTACCGAATTGTTTGCCACCCTCCGCGATGCTCCACAGGAGATATTGGTCGACGGCGATGGGCTGCTGCACCATGTAGGCCAGTAGCGTCGGCGACGGCGTGAGCGCGTATGCGAGGTCGCCGTTACCGAGCCCCGTGTCACCATGACATTTTTTGCAATGAGCGATGTAGAGCGGCCCGCCCTCGGCGATTGCCGTGGTCGTGTAGCCGACGCCGTTCTCAGCTTTGAGATAGTAGTCCGGAATGCCATGGTTCACGAAGGTAGAGAAACGCAGCACACGTTGCTGCTGCTCGGGCTCGAGATTCTGCAAGCTCCACCCAACCGCCGGCTCCTGAGCCTTGGGAATATCCGTGGGAACGCCATTGGCTTCCGCCGGGACATCCTCTGCCAAAGGTGCCGCCACGGGCGCTAAGAACGCCGCGGCGAGAATCAGAACGGCGAAAGCAAGAGATGGTGGGCGAGGCATGGGCGAGGTCCTTCCAGCCTGAATTTGACCTTGAGCCACTTAGGCTCACATCAAAGACGCGAGCCTGCCTTATCGTAGATCAAACGAGGCGTTCGGGAGCAGGCAGCTCTAGCCTACAACTTCGCTTTTCTTGAAGCACAGCCCTATTTCACGCTCAGCGCTTTCGGAGCTATCGGAACCATGCACGGAGTTGCGTTGCATGTTGACGGCGAAGTCCTTGCGGATGGTTCCGGGCGCGGCATCGACGGGATTAGTCTTTCCCATCGTGGCGCGGTTCTTGGCGATGGCGTCCTCGCCCTCCAGCACCTGGATAACGATCGGGCCCGAGGTCATGAAGGCGATTAGGCCTTTGTAGAAAGGCTGGCCCTTATGCATTTCATAGAACTTCTGGGCGTCCTTCTTCTTCCACCACACACGCTTCTGGGCGATCACGCGCAAGCCCGCCCCCTCGAGCCGAGCGATAATCAGCCCGGTGATGTTGCGCTCCGTCGCATCGGGCTTGATGATTGAGAGCGTGCGTTCGCTAGCCATACCTAAGTCCCTCTAGTCTTTAGAATCTTTCCGGGGCTTATAGCCGCCGGGCGTGACAGCCACAAGGCGATCAAGGTAGACAGCTAAAAGTCGTTTGAGGATGTTGAAGCGCGTTCACTGCAGCCCATAGGAGGGTGAAGCCGATGCTCTATGCCACGCTAAAGGTCCTACTGACGAGCGTACTCGTGGTCGCAGTCTCGGAGACGGCGAAACGGAGCGTGCTTTTCGGGGCCATCCTCGCCTCAATCCCCATCACCTCGGTGCTCGCCATGGTCTGGCTCTATGTGGACACCGGCGATACGGAGAAGGTCGCGCGCCTTGCGAACGGCATTTTTTGGCTGGTGCTCCCGTCGCTCGTGCTGTTTTTGAGCCTGCCCCTGCTGCTGCGTAGCGGCATGGACTTCTATGCGAGCCTCGCCGCTTCCATCGCGCTCACGGTCGCCGCTTACTTCGCCATGGTCTATACACTGCGCCTGGCTGGCATCGAGATCTAGGCGAAGGGCGTTTAGGCCTTCTTCTGCCAGCGCCCGTCGCCGTCCTGCTGCCAATAGCTCACCCCATAGCCCTTGTCTTTGGCGTCGGCCCAAGCGCTGCGGGCCCGCGTGACGGCGTCCTCGTCATGTCCGTCGAACACATGGACGACGCGCGCGTAAGACGCGGCATCTTCGAGCGTCGCCCCGTCGACCAGAAAACGAACCGACGCGTCATTAGGATTGTCTTCTTCGTCAGTGAGAAAGATAGGCTGCGCCGCAGCCGTCCCATCGCTGGAGTCCCCGTGGGGCAGAAAGCTGTCTTCGCGAAAAGTCCACAGCGCCGTATTGAGCGCCTCGACGCGCTCCTTGCTCGACGCCTGCACCACCGCGCGCCAGCCACGCTCAATCGACCGCTCAAGTAGCGTCGGCAGCACCTGCTCCAGCGAGCGGTTCTCTAGATGGTAGAAAAAGACTTCCGTCTCGGTGTTTATGGCGCCTGTGATTCCCAAAGCTCGCTTACTCAGTCCTTGGCGTATGGGTTCTTGCCCTTACGCATATTCAGCCGAATGGGAACGCCAGGCAGATCGAAGCTCTCGCGCAGACCATTCACAAGATAGCGCGAATAGGAATCCGGCAGAGCCTTCGGCTGCGAACAGAACACGACGAAAGTGGGCGGCCTGGCATTGGCTTGGGTCATGTAGCGAAGTCTGACGCGGCGCCCCGAGGCCGCCGGCGGCGGATGCGCATCGGTGGCAGCGGCAAGCCATTGGTTCAAAGCATGGGTTGGTATCCGTCGGTTCCATAGCTCATCGGCCGCGAGCACCGCGTTCATAACTTTGTCGAGCCCCCTGCCGCTCACGGCAGAGGCCGGCACCAGGGCTACGCCTTTAACTTGCGGCAACAGCCGCTGGCAGGCCTCGCGCAGCTCATTGCGGCGCTTGTCTCGCTCAACCACCAGGTCCCATTTGTTGACGGCGATCACGAGCGCCCGACCCTCTTGGGCGATCAGTGATGCAATCTGCAGGTCTTGCTTCTCGAAGGGCTGCTCCGCATCGAGCAGCAAAATCACCACTTCGGCAAAACGAATGGCCTTCAGCGTATCACGGACGGAAAGCTCCTCCGCCTTTCCCTCAACCCTTACTTTTCGCCTGAGCCCCGCAGTATCGAATACGCGCAACGGCCTGCCGGCCCATTCTACTTCCGAGGCGATGGCGTCCCGCGTGATCCCGGCCTCTGGCCCGGTGATCATGCGTTCCTCGCCGAGAAGTGCGTTGACCAGCGTGGACTTGCCGACATTCGGTCGGCCGACAATGGCGATACGTAGGGCATGGGGCCCCTCGTCTTCCGCGGCGTTGTCCTCGCCTGCGGCATTATTCTCGTTCTCCTGGCAAGCCTGTTCGATGGCGTCGGACACTTCGCCGATGCCAATGCCGTGTTCAGCGGAGATCGCCAAAGGCTCGCCGAGTCCCAGTTCGAAAGCTTCGTAGAACCCGGCTTCCGCCGCGCGTCCTTCGGACTTGTTCGCTGCAAGTACGACCGGCTTGCCGGAGTTACGCACAAGCTCGGCAAAACTTTTGTCGGCGCCGATCACGCCAGCCCGCGCATCGATGAGAAAGAGGATGAGATCGGCCTGTTCGACGGCTGCCTCAGTCTGCTCACGCATGCGCGTCGTCAGCCCTTCGCTCCCAGACTCAAGGCCAGCGGTATCGACCAGCGTGACGGCGCATGTGCCAATCTCCGTCTCGACGTCCCGCCGGTCCCGCGTCAACCCCGGCTGATCGTCAACAAGCGCCAGCCGCTTGCCTGCGAGCCGGTTAAACAGGGTGGACTTGCCGACATTGGGCCGTCCGACGATGGCAACAGTGAAGGGCATGAATTCATTCGGAGCGGAAATTGGATGGACGTTCCATCCGCGCTCTCACCCGTGATTAGTTGAGAGCAATAAGGTCGGCATCATCGGCTAGGATATACATCCGGCCGCCAGCCACAATGGGCGTGACGAACACGTCCGTATTGAGATCTATTTGACTTCCCAGGGCTCCGGTCCGTGCATCGGCGCCTACCAGCAGCCCGTCCCCGGAAACAACCCACACACGGCTACCTGCCAACACCGGCCCGCTCCAGCGCGCACTCTCCGGCAAGTCTCTTATCCAGCGCACCTTCCCGTCGCTCCGGTTGAGCGCCACAAGCTTGCCGGTCACGTCGACCACGAAGATGTTCTCCCCGGCAACCCACGGCATTTGCGTACTGGCGAGATTGCGCGTCCACACGCGAGCGCCCGAGGACGCCGAGGTGGCAATCATCCTGCCGCCGTGACTGACGGCATAGACGACACCGCGATCGATTACGGGCCGTGCCGGATCGCCGAGAATGCCGGAAGCTGAGGTATCCGATGTCCGGGTCAGCGAGTCGCTCCACGCCGCCTTGCCAGTGCCGGCTTGGAACGCGGCAACATCACCGGCGGGAAATGGCGCCACGACAAGGCCGCTCGCGACCGCCGGACTCGCATTGCTGAGCAACGTCGCGCTTTGTGGCAGGCCGCGCGCCTTCCACAACTGTTGGCCGGTGTTCCCGTCTAAAGCGTGCAACGTGTTGTCCGTCGAAACGAAGTAGACCTTGCCGCCCGCCACCGTGGGCGAGTTGCGGATTGGCTCACCCTGCGCCTTGTTCCATTGGACCGTGCCGCTGCGCGTATCGAGCGCGACTACGGTGCCATAGCCGGTGGTGGCATAAAGCCGGTTGCCCTCGATCGCTAAGCCGCCGCCGAAACCTTCTTTGCTGCTCTCGTCCTCGGGCGTCAGGCTTATCTTCCAGATCCTGGCGCCGCTGCCGGCGGAAAATGCCGAGACGTTCCCTGCCGCATCCAACGTGAACACTTTGCCCCCGGATACGAGCGGCACCGCACTCAACCGGCCGCGCGATGAGGAGCCGGTGCCAGCGTCGACACTCCAGACCTGCCTTAAGGCGCCGTTGAGCGCTAGGTGTCCGAGATTGTTGGACGCCACGCCGCCAGGCTGCGTCCAGGATGCATTGGCTCTCGCCGGCGGGAGCGAAACTGGTGCTGAAGAGACTTGATCGGCGCTGAGCTGACCGGGGTCGGTGATGACGGCAATGCGCTCGCCCGGCAGAATTTCTTCCTTTTCGGCGAACGGATTCTTGATGCCGGAAAGCGGACCGCCGCATCCGCCAAAACTCATGGCGATTGCGGCAGCGAGCGTCGCGCCGAGAAGGCGACTGCCTCTTCTCCGTCTCTGACCCCGGATCACGAGCCACCCTTCGATATCTTAGCCAGCTATTTCGCCGTGGTGCCCGATGCCGCCATGTTCCCAGCGATGAGCGCAAGCAACACGTTGGCGCGTTCCCGCAAATTTGGCGGCGTTCCCTGATCACTCACGAGCGCGGTGAACTGTTCCTGCGCCGCGGGCAAGTCGCCGTGCGAATAGGCCGAAAGGCCGAGCAGTTCGCGCGCCGAGAACCGCCAAGGGCTGTTGGTATCGATAAGCCCCTTCAGCCGGCGCTCCATCTCCGCATAGTCCGCGTCGTCGATCTTCAAGCCTGCGGCCCGCACCGTGGCGAGGCCTTGAAGAATTGGATCGACCTTACCGTCGACGGAAAGCGTGTCATAGGCGGCGACGGCCTTGTCGGTTTCGCCGGCCTTGGCCTCGTTTGCCGCAAGCTGGAAGCGCGCGAGCACCCGGTAGCCGCTCGGGCCGCTTTCGGCCAGTGATGCAAATGCGTCGCGAGCCTTTTCCGCGTCGCTGCCTGTCTCTAGAGCCAGGGCTTGAGTGAACTCAGCGCCAGCCTCTTGCGCCTGGCGGTCACTCCAATAGACCCAGCCTTTGTAGCTGGCGACGCCGGCAATAATGAGCGCGGCCCCGACGAGGATGTAGACCCCGTATCTGTCCCAGAGCGCCTTGAACCTGTCATGGCGGACGGCTTCGTCCACCTCGCGAAAGAAACTATTGTCGCTCATGGGGCTTGCGGGCTCTTACTGAAGTTGACACAGGGACGGTGCGGCAAGGGCCCTAACTGCCGGCCCCTTCCTCCCCGCCGTATAGTGAAGGCCACTTGCTCACGCAAGGCTGAAGCCCTGCTACACTGCAGCAAGTTTGGGAACACGCGTCAGCCCCCAAGAGCTAACTGCCTGTCATTTTTGGCTTTTTCGAGGCTTCGCCGTCGTCTTCGACCATCGGATAGGTGTTGGCGTCAGACGGGAAGGCACGTGTGCGGACTTCCGATGAATAAGCCTTAACGGCGGCTTCGATGGCCCCACCGAGCTGAGCGTATTCCTTCACGAACTTCGGCACGCGGGGCGACAGCCCCAGCATGTCCTCAAGCACGAGGATCTGCCCGTCGCATTCCGCCGAGGCGCCGATGCCGATAGTCGGAATGGAAATCTGTTTGGTGATGCGCGCAGCGAGTAACTCGGCCAGCGCCTCGAGCACGACGGCAAAAGCCCCCGCCTCGGCGACAGCCTGGGCGTCCGCCTCGAACGCCGCCCATTCCGAGCGGTACCGCCCTTGAGGCTGGAAGCTGCCGATGACGTTCACCGCCTGGGGCGTCAGTCCGATATGGCTCATCACCGGAACGCCGCGGCTGGTGAGATAGCTGATGGTTTCCGCCATATGCACGCCGCCTTCGAGCTTGATGGCGCCGCAGCCAGTCTCTTTCAGCACCCGCGCCGCATTGCGGAAGGCGATCTCGGGGCTCTCTTCATAAGTGCCAAAGGGCATATCGACCACGACCAGCGCTTGGCTCGAGCCGCGCACCACGGCCTGGGCATGCATGATCATGAGGTCGAGGGGCACCGGCACGGTCGTCTCATAGCCGTGCATCACCATGCCAAGGGAATCGCCCACCAGCATGATATCGACATGGGGATCGACGATCCGCGCCGTATGCGCGTGATAGGCAGTCAACGCCACGACCGGCGCGCTGCCTTTGCGCTTGGCGATATCTGGTGCGGTCACCCGCTTTACGTCAAAGCTCTGCGACACGATCCAAGCCTCGCGGTCAGGAATTCTAATGATCTTATGACAGAAATATACGGATTTGTGCACCGCAAAAAGGGGCGCTTAGTGTGCTTTAGGACAGCACAACCGCACGCCCAATCAGGAGCGGATGGAGCCAGATGAGAAACACCACAAAGATCAGCACTCCAAAAACCACCGCGATCATGTCATTCCGCGCCGAACCCGCGCCTGGCGTCTCGACCAGCGCGGTCGGCTGGCGGTGCTTAAGCGCGATCCGGTCACAGACGGCATAGGCCAAGAACGAGCCGAACAGGATGATCGAGGCCAAATCTCCGTTAGCGATCAAATGGGCGAGCGCCCAAATCTTGATGGCGATCAGGAAGGGATTTTTTACCCGCGCCTTAATCTGCCCGGGCACATAGGCCGCCACCAAGAGGATGAAGGCTGGGAGCATCAGCACGATCGCGACCCAACGGGTCCAGGGCGGTGGCGTCCAAACCTGAATGACCGGCGCCACCGCGAAACCCCACACCAGCAGAGCGAAGCTCACCAGCGACAGGAGCGAGAACACGCCGCGATATGCGTTCTTGCCGACGCGCTCGATCAGTCCCTCACGCATATGGGGAAACGCGGGCAGAAAATGGAGTCCGAGGAACGCAACAATGCCGACGATGAGCAAGGTCATGGTTTTAGTCGCTCCCAATCTGCAAATACCAAATTGTGGAGCAATTGTTCCAGAGGGACTTTCCGCGAAGACCTAGACCTAAGGCGACGTCGGTGGCGAACTTCGGGCTGCATTTCGCGCGCAAAGGCAAACGCGTCGATGATGTCTTCGGAATTTCGCATTCGCCTATCTCATGTGTCGTCGCGCTACACTGCCGAAGAAAACACCGCAGGAAAAGTCAATAATGAGCGAGAACCCCGCAGCGTCCGACTGGGCCACCGCGCGCGGCGAGAAATGGCGCAAGCAGCTCTCTGGCATGGAAGCAATGCTCCTGCCTGTCGACGAGCCGCTGATCCGGGCGCTCCGTCTCGATGCGCCTTATAGGATCGCTGATATCGGTTGCGGCGGCGGCGGGACGACGCTGAAAATTTCGCGCCGGGCCGTGGCGGGTAGCGTTGTTCACGGCTTCGATATCTCGCCGGCCTTGATCGAAGCGGCTGCTGTTCGGTCCGACGAATGCGCCTTCGCTCTTGCGGACGTGGGAACAGCGCCCGCGCCGGAAGAGCCCTTTGACCGATTGCTCTCGCGTTTCGGCATCATGTTCTACGACGACCCGCCAAGTGCCTTCGCCAACCTAGCCCGCTGGCTCACGCCGGATGGCCGGTTTGCCTTCGCGGCCTGGGGGCGTCCTGTCGAAAATCCGTGGATGTCGACCATCCGTGAGGTCGCGACCGAAGTCATCGACATACCACCACCCGACCCCGAGGCGCCCGGTCCCTTCCGTTATGCCGAAGACGGCAAGTTGCTCGCTCTTCTCGATCAGGCGGGATTTGGCGATCTCGACATGCATGACTGGCGCGGAACGCTCCCGATCGGTGGCGGGATGGCGCCGGCAGAGGCAGCGCAATTCGCGCTCGCATCTTTTTCGGTCGGCGATCTGCTTGCCGAAGCAGGGGACGAGGCGGCCAATGAGGTCCATCGATCCCTGACGGCGCGCTTTTCAGAGCATCAACAAGACGGTGTTGTCCGCATGGACGCATGCGTCCACATCTTTACCGGCGCGCGGGCGGCTTAGCGGGGACCATGCACGCGATCTTCGACCAAGGCGCACCGCCGCCCTGCCCGGCACCCTTCAATCTGGCGGCCTATGTGCTTGGACGCGCGGACGTGCTTGGGCCCAAGACCGCGCTCGCCGTGATCACGCCGGACGGCGCCGAACATTGGAGCTATGCCCGGCTCGAAGCGGCTGTCTTGGGGACCGCGAGCGGATTTCTGTCCCAGGGCTTGCAACCCGGCGACCGGTTGCTCATGCGGCTCGGCAACACGATCGAATTCCCGATTTGCTATCTCGCCGCACTCGCCGCCGACATCATCCCGGTGCCGACCTCATCGCTTCTGACCGAGCCCGAGGTGACCGCCATCGCCGAGGACATCTCACCGCGCCTGATCGTGGCGGAAGAGGGCCTCGCGTGTCCCGCGAGCCCGCCCTGCCCCGTTCTGCGCACGGAAGCCATGCGCACCATGGCTGACCTGCCCCCGGCGGCCTACGCCATGGGCGACGCGGACCGCCCCGGCTATATCGTCTACACCTCTGGCACGTCCGGCACACCGCGTGCGGTCACCCATGCCCATCGCGCGATCTGGGCGCGCCGGATGATGTTTAAGGGCTGGTATGGGCTCACCGAGAGCGACCGCCTACTGCATGCCGGCGCGTTTAACTGGACCTATACCCTCGGCACCGGGCTCTTGGACCCCTGGACGCGCGGCGCCACGGCGCTGATCCCCGGAAATGGCGTCACGCCGGAGCAGCTCGGACTTCTCATGCAGCAGCACGACGCCACGATCTTTGCCGCCGCGCCGGGGATTTACCGCCAGCTCCTCAGAACGGACCTGCCGCCTCTTAAGCATTTGCGCCACGGTCTCTCTGCCGGCGAGAAACTGCCCGATGCCACAAGCGCCGCTTGGGAGCGCGCGACCGGCACCCCGGTCCATGAGGCGTTCGGCATGTCGGAATGCTCGACCTTCGTCTCCGGCGCGCCTGCGCATCCGGCCCCGCCCGGCACGCTGGGCTATCCGCAAGACGGCCGCCACGTCGCCGTGCTCGGCGAGGACGGGCCGGTGGGATTGCACGAGCCCGGCATTCTCGGCGTCTCGCAGCGCGATCAGGGGCTGATGCTGGGCTATTGGGGCGCCGAGGCAGAGACTCGTGCGCGATTTATCGACGAATGGTTCCTGACCGGTGACCTTGTGAGCATGGGCGAGGACGGCGCGCTCACCTATCTCGGCCGCGCCGACGACATGATGAATGCGGGCGGCGTTCGCGTCTCGCCCATTGAGGTCGAGACAGCGCTGAACGGGCATTCCGCAATCCTCGAAAGCGCCGCCGTGGAAGTTGAGGTCAAGGCCGACACCAGTGTGATCGCTGTGTTCTATGTCGCCAACAGCCCGGTCGAGACGGGCGACCTGGAAGGCTTCGTCGCAGGCCGCCTCGCCCGCTACAAATGCCCGCGCATCTACACAAGCGTCGACGCACTGCCGAAGGGACCGAACGGCAAGCTTCTGCGGCGCGCATTACGTGAAAGCTATGAAGCAACCAACGATCAAGCCTGACCTACTCCCACTCCGACGAATGTTGCCATCACTTGCAAATCGGCAACGGCCGGTATGGCCGTGGCGGATGATCCTTCCGGTATTTGGCGATGATGGGATCGAGCGTTTCTTGCGGCCAAAATTTCGGAGCGCGGATTTCCCTCAAGCACGACGCGTTCCAGTAGAGTCCCGCGCGCGACGGCGACTTGCCGGCCTTCACGGCTTTCGCGACGGCGTCGATGTCACCTGATTCAGGATAGACGTAGAGCGTCGTCGGCTTGTCCTTCACGATCTCGAAGATTTCTTTAGAGTCCGACGGCGTCCAGCTGGTGCAGCCATTGCTGCGCCCGGCGCTGTAGTTCACCAGCTTCCCGTAGGGAACGTAGCCCTCCTTGTTCGCATAGGGGCTCTTCGAATCCTTGTAACGGCACCGCGCCCGCAACAACACGGCCGGATGCCCGCCGATGGCGCGCTCCCTGGCGTTTGCGGTGTCGCCTTCCCCTTCGAACTGCAAGAACGAGCGGACCAACGGCACACGTTTCCCCCGCGAGCGATAATAGCCTTTGAAAGACGGTCTGGTTTCGGCGGTCACATAGGCGCCGCCGGTGGTCAGCTTGGAACCCTCCGCATTGCTGAAATTCTTGGCGCAGCGAATGCCGTTGGCGAAATTCGCAGCCCTCAACTTGCGGCCATTGCCGTGCCCCGACGAGATCGCGCGAAATTTCTGGTCGGCTTCGCAGATCACATAAAACCGGCGGCCCGTTCCGGCGGGACGCGTCGCGTCCTTGGCGAAGTAGCAGGGATTCTTGGCCTTACCTTCGCGCACCTTTTCCAAATACAGCCCACGCGCGCGCTGCAAGACCACGGGCGCGATTTGCGCGTCGCCTGTACCGACATGGGGCCGCAGCCAAGGCGGAACGTCCGCCGGAATTTCCCGTGGCGGCTCCGCGGCAAACGCGCGGGGCAACCCCGGCAACGCGGCAAGGATGCCGAGGCAAACGACAGTCAAAAGGAGAAATATTACCCGCACCGGATCGTGTCTCCTGTGGCTATATCCCGGCTTCCCTACTCCCACTCAATCGTGCCGGGCGGTTTTGAGGTGATGTCGTAGACCACGCGATTGATGCCGCGCACCTCGTTTATGATGCGCGTCGCCGCGTGCCCCAAAAACTCGTGCGAGAAGCCGTAATAGTCGGCCGTCATGCCGTCAGTCGCGGTGACGGCGCGCAGGGCGCAAACAAAGTCGTAGGTGCGGGCATCGCCCATCACGCCCACGGTGCGCACCGGCAGCAACACGGCGAAGGCCTGCCAGATCGTGTCGTAGAGCCCGGCCTTGCGGATCTCGTCCAGATAGATGGTGTCGGCCTTGCGCAGGATGGCGAGTTTTTCGTCGGTAATCTCGCCGGGGATGCGGATGGCGAGCCCCGGCCCCGGGAAGGGGTGACGTCCGACAAAGACGTCCGGTAAGCCGAGCTCACGGCCGAGCTTGCGCACTTCGTCTTTGAACAGCGCGCGCAGCGGCTCGATCAATTTCAGCTTCATGGTCTCCGGCAAGCCGCCAACATTGTGGTGCGACTTGATGGTGACGCTTGGCCCACCCGTCGCCGACACGCTCTCGATCACGTCGGGGTAGAGCGTGCCTTGGGCTAAGAACTCGGCGTCATCGAGCTTCTCGGATTCTTCTTCGAAGACTTCCACGAATAGGCGCCCGATGATCTTGCGCTTGGCTTCGGGATCGGAGATGCCCTCGAGCGCGCGCAAAAAGCGCTCACTGGCATCGACGTGGATCAGCGGGATGTTGTAATGGCCCCGGAACAGATCGACGACCTCGGTCGCCTCGCCTTCGCGCAGTAGTCCGTGGTCCACGAAGATGCAGGTGAGCTGTTCGCCAATGGCCTCGTGGATGAGAAGCGCCGCGACAGCGGAATCGACACCGCCCGACAGCCCGCACACCACGCCGCCCTCGTCCACCTCGTCCCGAATGCGCGCCACTTCCTTTTCCCGAAACTGGGCCATGGTCCAACTGCCTGCACAGCCGGCGATCTCGCGCACAAAATTGGCGATGAGGGCGGAGCCTTTCGGGGTGTGCACCACTTCGGGATGGAACTGGACACCGAACAGCTTTCGAGAATCGTCGGCGATGGCCGCGAAGGGTGCGCCGGTGGAAACACCCACCGCGCGGAAACCCGGCGGCAGCTTGGTCACGCGGTCGCCATGGCTCATCCACACTTGCGCGCGCTCGCCTTCGTCGAACACGCCGTGGAACAGCGGCGTCTCATCGATGATCTGGAGTTCGGCGCGGCCGAATTCGCCCGAATGGCCCGGCTCGACCTGGCCGCCCAGCGCCGACACCATGATCTGCTCGCCATAGCAAATGCCGAGCAAGGGCACGGCGGCGGTAAAGACGGCTTGCGGCGCTTGCGGCGTGCCGCTCTCATGCACTGATGCGGGCCCGCCAGATAGGATGATGGCCTTAGGTAGCACCGGCCCAAGGGCCGCTTCGGCCTTGTCGTAGGGCACGATCTCGGAATAGACGCCCGCCTCGCGCACGCGCCTGGCGATGAGCTGGGTCACCTGGCTGCCAAAATCGACAATCAGCACCCGGTCTTGCGAACCGTCATGCGCCGGGTCTTGCGGGTCTTCAGTAGGGTTTTCGTTTAAGTCCGCCATTGCCGGTGGTTATAGCAGCAGACTTGAGTCGGCAATGGCTCCTTGTGCCGGAAACGGCCTCATGCGAAGCGGAGATTTGGGAGGGTTCAGCCCATGGACCAACGCGAGCAGGCCGAAGTCGAGGGCCATCTTCGCCGTCAGATCGGCGCCTATCATGAGGCGGCCCTGGTCTTTGCCGCGGTCAAAGCAGGCATTCCGGACGCGCTAAGCGCCGACCCGCGAGCCTCAGAGGACCTGGCGGGTGAGCTTGGCCTGTCTGCCCCCCATCTCCGCCGCTTCCTGCGCGGGCTGGTCGCAATGCGGATTTGCGAGGAACTGGCGGACGGTCGCTTCGGGCTCACCGCCGCCGGGCAATCCTTGGCGCCGGGCGCCCAATCGAGCCTGCGCGAGAAGGCTCTGGTGGTGCTTGACCAATATTGGCAGCCCTGGCTCGAGCTCCCCCACTGCCTGAAAACGGGCGAGCCATCCTTCCCCAAGGTCTTCGGCCTGCCTGTCGCGGAATGGCGCCGCGCGAATACGGAAGAAGGCGCGGCCTTTAGAAGCTATCTGGCGAAGGAAGAGTCCGCTCAGGGCGACGCCATCCTCGAGGCGCTAGAGATGTCAGACGGGACCACTGTCGCCAGCATTGGCGGCGATCGTCTCGAAGCCATCCCCGGCGAAGCGGACATCTATCTGTTGAAGGCCGTCCTTCAGCAGCACGATGATGGGCAGGCACGGACGATTTTGGAGGCTCGCCGCGACGCCATGGGGCCAGCGGCGAAGCTCGTCGTCATCGAACGGCTCATGCCCGAGCGGGCCAGTGATGACCCCGCCGCAATCATGCTCGACCTGCACATGATGACGATCACGGGCGGCCGGGCACGAACGCGCGAGGAGATGGCAGCACTGTTGGCGAGCGCCGGCTTATCGGTGACCAAAACCTCGGTCACCAGCGACGGCCTCTCGCTTATTGAAGCCCGCCGCGCCTGAATCAAACACGCAAGCCCAGCTGCCAAGCGATTCAAACGATTCAGTTATTGGGCGGCAGGCCTAGCGCGCCCGTTCCAGCACAGCGACAAAGAACCCGTCCGTGCCGTGGCCTAGCGGCGTCATCAACAGGGCCTCGTCGGAACCATCCGCGGATGCCGGCGGGGCCACCGGAAACGCCGCTTCCCACAACATCCGCCAAGGCACGATCTTGAAGTCCGGGTGGCGGCTCATGAAGGCGTCGACCTGGTCGCAGTTCTCAATCGGCAGCACCGAGCAGGTGATATAGGCGAGCCGTCCGCCGGGCTTCACCAGCGCCGCACCAGAATCGAGCACGGCGACCTGCTCGCCAGCGCGTGCCTCCAACATCTGCGGCGAAAGCCGCCATTTGGCGTCAGGCCGCCGGCGCCATACGCCGGAGCCCGTGCATGGCGCATCGATGACCACCAGATCCATCTTGCCCTCAAGCGGGGTCAAAGCCTCTGTCTCGCCGGCGTTGAGCACCTGAACGTTGCGGGCGCCTGCCCGCTTCAGCCGCTCGAAAATGGGCCTGAGGCGCATGCGGTCGGAATCATAGGCAAAGAGCTGGCCGGTATTTTTCATGAGGCTGGAGAGCGCCAGGGTCTTGCCGCCAGCCCCGGCACAAAAATCCATCACTTGCTGACGCGGACCTGCTCCGCTCAGCAACGCCGCCATTTGCGAACCCTCATCCTGCACCTCGAACCAGCCTTTGCCGTGGGCCCCTTCAGCTTCCACATGCGGGCTGCGGGCCGGACCAGGACGATGAGCGATGCGAACGCCGAGCGGCGAATAGCCCGTTGGCTGAGCCTCGAAGCGTTGAAGCGCCTTCAGCACCTTCTCGCGCGTGGCCTTCAGCGTGTTCGTCCGGATGTCTACCGGCGCACGCTCTGAAAGCGCCGCCCCCTCCTCGCCCGCGCGGTCGCCAAACACCTGCCCGAACGCCTCGCTGAGCCATTCGGGGAAATCGCCCCGGATATGCGCCGGCGCGTCTTTGGGAAGTTCGCGCTTAAGGCCAGAAAGTTCCGCTTCACTCACCGGCGGCGGTGCGAAGCGGCTAGCGTCGCAAAGGCTCGCGACCTCGTCCGGCGTCATGCCCCAGCCCGTAACCAGGGTGCGCAACACTAGCGAGCGTGGGGTCTCGTTGCCCATGGCGGCAGCGCAAGAGGCGCGTTTGCGCAAACAATCGAAGACGAGATTGCCAATCGCCGCGCGGTCGCCCGAGCCTGCAAAGCGATGACCGAGCCCCCAGCCCTTCAACGCCTCCGAAGCGGGCCGCTTGCGTGCATCGATATCGGCGAGAACCTCAATGGCCGCGCTCGCCCGCGCCGCTGGCGTCATAGGGTCGGAAACAGGACGACACGAGCGATAACGATCACCCAGATCAGTCCGAGCGCAATGGCGCCGATGAGGAAGAGAGGCGTGCGGTGCTCGAGCCGGTTGGAGGTCACATGGATGATGGCGTGCAAAATGCGCGACAGCACGAACATCCACATCAAGACATAGAGCGTGACGTCGAGCGTCTTGGTGATGAGCGCCAACAGCACCACCACATAGAACAGCGTCGGCATCTCCATGGCGTTATGGAAGGCATTGCTCACCTGCTGCACATATGGCGGCCAATTGGCCTCGCGCAGCGCGATCTCGTGCTTGCCCACATCGCCCCGGCGAACGGCCCCGAGCCTAAGAATGATGGTCCAGAACAGCAGGACGAAGGTCAGCGCCACCTGAACGAACATCGGCAGCAGAATGGCTTCGATCGACATGGGCATCCCTTCGCTTGTCTTGGACGTCGCCACCAGGCCAATGCCCGGCGCGGGGCCCTTATACGCTGTCGCTGGGCTTCTGTAGAGCCGCGTCGAAAACTCTTGGCTCCGGGACGCCTCAAGGCCCGGCCCGGCCGATTGCGCTCGCCGGTTCATGTAATCTAAGGCAAGTCCAGCCCCGGACATCGGGCCAAGCACCCCACATGATTGCCAAAATGCTTGGTGATCATGAACGTAACTTAAATTGACGCGGGGCCGCGCGTCCTTCTAAACCTAGCCCCAAGGACAAAGTTCCAAGCGTTTCTAAGGAGGATCTCCATGCGCTTTCGCGCTCCCACGTTCATTTCCGCCGCAGCCGCCGCGCTCCTGATCACTGCCACCCCGGCCTCCGCCGAGAAGGCTGTCGATGACTGTTTCAATGGCAAGCTCTCGGTACAAGAGGTGCTCGACGCCTGCGCAACGTTTATCGCCAGCGGGTCCGACGACAAGAAGCTCCTCATTCGGGCACATAGCGTCCGAGCGCTCGGCTACTCCGCCACCGGCAGCCTCGATAAGGCGATGAAGGAGATGGACCTCGCCGTGGAGCTCGATCCTAAGCGCGCCAATAGCTATTTCATGCGCGCCGCCGGTCACGACGCCAAGAGGGACTACGCCAAGGCGATCGCCGATCTCGACGAGGCGATCAGCATCAACGACAAGGATGCCGACTACTATATGCTGCGCGGCATCGTCTACAGTCACACGAACGACCTGGATAAAGCGCTTGCCGATCTGAACAAGAAGGTCGAGCTCGATCCCAAAGCAACCAACGGCCTTTCGAACCGCGGCATCATCTACCGGAAGCGCAAAGAGTATGATTTGTCGATCGCTGACTACTCAGAAGTCATCAAGCTCGATTCGCAAGTCGCCCAGGGCTATGTCGACCGCGGCTGGGTTTACGTGCTGAATGACGACCTGGACAAGGCCGGCGCCGATTTCGACACCGCGCTTAAACTGCAGGAGAGCAATGCCCTCGCGCTTGTCGGCCGCGGTCTTGTCAAGAGCCGCAAAGGTGAGGCCACTGACGGCAGCGCCGACCTCCGGCAGGCGGAAAGACTCGAGCCGGGCGTCTTCGAGCAGGTCCGCATGCTCGGCGTCAAATAATCGGCTTGTCTGCTGCCCCCTACCCTTCGCGCGGGTAGTTGGGCGATTCCCGCGTGATGGTCACGTCATGCACGTGGCTCTCGCGGAAGCTTGCCGTCGAGATGCGGATGAACTCGGTGCGAGCCTGAAATTCGGGAACCGTGGCCGAGCCGGTATAGCCCATGGAGGCCCGCAAACCGCCAATGAGCTGGTGCAGCACGCTGCCCACTGGGCCCTTATGGGGCACCTGTCCCTCAATCCCCTCCGGCACCAGCTTCAGCGTATCCTTGATGTCCTGCTGGAAATAGCGGTCGGCAGAACCCCGCGCCATGGCGCTGATCGAACCCATACCCCGATACGCCTTATAGGAGCGGCCCTGGTAGAGAAACACCTCGCCTGGGCTCTCGTCGGTGCCGGCAAGCAGTGAGCCGAGCATCACGCAGTCGGCGCCCGCCGCCAGCGCCTTGGCGAGATCGCCGGAATAGCGAATGCCGCCGTCGGAAATTACCGGCACGTCCGCCTTTTGCGCCACATCGACGGACTCGAGCAGTGCCGTGAACTGCGGCACGCCGACGCCCGCCACGATGCGCGTGGTGCAGATGGAGCCTGGGCCGATGCCAACCTTGATGGCGTCGGCGCCAGCGTCGATCAACGCCCTGGTGCCATCGCCGGTGGCCACATTGCCGGCCATCACTTGCACTTCATTGGAAAGCCGCTTGATGCGGCGGACCTGATCGAGCACCAGCCGCGAATGGCCATGGGCGGTATCCACAACGATGAGGTCGGCGCCTGCGTCGATCAGTTCCTCGGCCCGAGCAAAACCGGCATCGCCGACGCTAGTCGCCGCCGCTACCCGCAAGCGCCCCTGCTCGTCTTTGCAGGCGTCCGGATGAGCGCGCGCCTTCTCGATATCCTTGACCGTTATGAGCCCGACGCAGTGATACCCGTCGTCGACCACGATCAGCTTCTCAATGCGATGCTGATGGAGAAGCCGCTTGGCCTCGTCCATATCCACATTGTCCTTGACGGTGATGAGGCCATCCTTGGTCATCAGCTCGGCCACGCGCTGGCCTGGATTGGACGCAAAGCGCACATCACGGTTGCTCAGAATACCCACCAGCTTACCGCCCGGACCGCCGTCGACAGCGGGCTCGACCACGGGGATGCCTGAGATCCGATGCTCGGCCATCAGCTGGAGCGCATCGGCCAGCGTCCCGTCGGGCGGGATGGTGACCGGGTTCACCACCATGCCGGACTCGAATTTCTTCACCTGGGAGACCTCGGCGGCCTGCATCTCAGGATCGAGATTACGATGGATGACGCCCAAGCCGCCGGCTTGCGCCATGGCAATGGCCAGCCGCGCCTCGGTCACCGTGTCCATGGCCGAGGAGAGCACGGGGATATTCACCGAAATCGAACGCGTGACGCGCGAGACGACCTGGACGTCGTTCGGCAGCACTTCGGACGGCCCTGGGCGGATCAGCACGTCGTCGAAAGTCAGCGCCATGGCGCTGTCTGGGAAGCGGGAATTATCTTTGGAAGACTGCCCGTCCGGCATCGGCCAACCTCTTATTTGAAAGGGGCCCTCGCGGTCTTTGCGCGCTGCAAAATGCGGTACCCGGTTGGCGGCTTCCTTTATCAGCTTGTCTCGTGGTTGGAAAGCTGCCGCCGCCCGTTACTCTCCTTCTCAGCCGCCTCGGCACCCTTGAGACGCTTACGCAAACGCGGCACAGCAAGCGCTACGAAGCTTTGGACCTTCGCCTGCGGCAAGCGGTCCTCCCGGTGGATGAGGCTGATCGGGATCGCCTCCGGCTCGAAATCTTCCAGGATCAGGCGGAGCGAATCGTCCTTGAGGCTCGAATCGGCCTGATAGGACAACACGCGCACGACGCCGAGCCCGGCTTTGGCGGCGTCGATGGCCGCATCGGCTGTATTGACGATGAGCCGGGGGTCGACCGTCACGCTCACCGGCTTGCGGCCAGCGAAGCTCCAGCGCTCCGCAGACGAGAACGTGTTGAAGCTGATGCAGCGATGGCCCGCCAGCTCTTTTGGCGTGGCAGGCACGCCAAATTCCGAAAGATAAGACGGGCTGGCGCAAGTCACATAGCGGACGGTGCCGAGTTGCGTGGCCCGCAGGGAGGAATCGGGCAGTTGCCCAATACGGATGCCGAGATCGAGCCCCTCTTCCACCAGGTCGACGACCCGGTCCATCAAGAACATACGCACCGACATGCGCGGGTAAGCCTCGAGATAGGCTGCCACCACCGGCAAAACATGCCGCCGGCCGAACACGACAGGCGCCGTCAGGGCCAGTACACCTTGCGGCTCGGCCTGCTCGCCCGTGAGGCGGCGCTCGGCCGCATCGAGATCGCTCAGCACCCGGCGGCAGGTCTCAAGATAAGCGCGCCCGGGCTCGGTCAGAGCCAGACGGCGCGTGGTACGTGTGACCAGCCGGGCATCAAGCGCCTCTTCCAGCGCCTTCAACTGCCGGCTCACCGTGGTTAGCGGCATACCGAGCCGGCGTCCCGCCGCCGATAAACCGCCCGTATCGGCAACGGCGACGAACACGCGCATGGCATTGAAGCGGTCCATTCGATTATTCCGTAAAATGGGATAATAAGTTGAGAACTTAGCGCATATCGCCATTGATCGGAATAGGCCATAACCCTCCCCACACCATAAGCGAATGGAGGATCAAGTGGCCGAACTCAAATTGCACGACCTGGAGCCATCGGGGAATTGTTACAAGGTCCGCCTATTCTGTGCGTTGCTTGGACGCCCCCTTAACCTTGAGCCCGTCGATCTCATGGGTGGCGCGCACAAACGAAGCCCCTTCGTCGACAAGAACCCCTTCGGCCAGATCCCGGTACTCGAAGACAGCGGCGTGGTCTTGCGCAACTCGCAAGCCATCCTGGTCTACCTGGCGCGCAAATATGGCGACGAGAGCTGGCTGCCGATCGACGCCACCGGCATGGGCGAGGTCATGACCTGGCTCATGACCGCCGAGAATGAGATCGCCCGTGGGCCGGCCGACGCCCGCCTGCATGATAAGTTCGGCTTCAAGCTGGATGTCCACCAGGCGCGCGAAAACGCCGCCCACATTCTTGGGCTCATGGAGGAGCACCTCGCCAAGAATAACTGGCTGGCGCTTGGCCGCCCGACCATCGCCGACATCGCCTGCATGCCCTATGTGGCGCTCAGTCATGAAGGCGGTATCTCGCTCGAGCCCTTCCCCGCTATCCGAGCCTGGATCACTCGCATCAAGGCGCTGCCCGGATTCATCTCCATGCCAGCCCTATGGGACGCGCCATGACCACATGGATGGACCTCGCCTTCTCGCCTGCCGTCAAAGACGTGCAGACAAGGCGCGGCTCGCGCCAAGGCTATGCGCGCATGGAGCAAAAAGGCAGCGCGACGACGGCCATCGACGACAATCTCGCCGAGTTCATCGCCGGGATGCGATCCTTTTATTTCGCCACCGCCAGCGCTGACGGCCAGCCTTACATCCAGCATCGTGGCGGACCGCCGGGTTTCCTGCGCGTCCTCGATGAGCACACGCTCGCCTTCGCCGACTTCACCGGCAACCGGCAATATATCTCGACGGGAAATCTCGTCGAGAATCCGCGCGCGATGATCTTCCTGATGGATTACCGCACCCGCAGTCGGGTGAAGGTTTGGGGCCGCGCACGCGTGGTCGAAAACGACCCGGAGCTACTGGAGAGCCTCTTGCCGAAGAACTACCAAGCGCGTGGCGAAGCAGCGATCCTGTTCACGGTCGAGGCCTGGGACATGAATTGCCCGCAACACATTCCTCTCATGGTGTTTGCCGAGGATGCGACCGGTCTTGCCGAACAAATCAGTGCGCTTGAGGCCGAGAACAAACGCTTGCGCGCCGACCTCGCCAAAGCGAAATAGGCCGTCCTTTTTTACTTAGCCTTGCTTGCGGCCTCGCCCGGCCGAAACAGCCAACCTAACAGCATTGCGGCCGCAATCGCGCCCAGCACCTCCGCCAATAAAAAGGCCGGAACGTGCTGGGGGGCGATGCCCGTGAATGTATCGCTGAACGCCCGCGCGATGATAACAGCGGGGTTAGCGAAAGACGTCGACGACGTGAACCAATAGGCGGACGCGATGTAAAGGCCGACCGCCGGCGCAATCATCGCCATGTTGAAACGCACGCAGCCGAGAATGGTGGCGATCAGTCCGAACGTGGCGACGAACTCGCCGAACCATTGACCAATACCGGTCCGCGCCGTTTGGGAGAACTGCACCGGCTCCAGACCAAACATCAGATGCGCGACGATGGCGCCGACGCAACCTCCAACGATCTGCACGCCGATATAGGCAATGGCTTCCGGGCGATCGAGATCGCCCCGAAGCCACATGACCAGGCTCACGGCCGGATTGAAATGCGCGCCCGACACCGACACGAAGATGGTGATGATGACGAACAGCGCCGCGCCAACCGACGCCATGTTGCAGAGAAGCGCCAGGGCCTCGTTCCCGCCGGCAAGCTCCTGCGCCATGATACCTGAGCCGACGATGGCCATAACGAGAAAGAACGTGCCGAGAGTCTCGGCCACGAACCGCCGTGTCAGATCGAACGTCATGGCGCCCCCTCCCCGTTCAGCCTGCTAGCAGCAACTGGATTCCGGCTCGGACCCTTGCGCTAGCGCCGCCTCATTGAAGGGAAGCGAAGTGCCGCAGTCGGTGAAAATCCCGTAATGGTTCGAGAAGTCGCCAACGAAATCGAAATAGGGCTGGAACCGCGTCTCGGCGAGCATGCGCCATGTGTTACCGCAGACCGGAAACACTTTGCCGCGCTCGATGAAATGGTGCTCGTCCAGTTCGAAGGCTTGCTCCTGCTCAGGGACGCCACCGCGATAGACCACGGCCTGACCGTAATCCTCGCACGCGGACTCAAGCTCATCGTTCTTGAACAGCCGATAAGTGGCGGAGAAGAACTGCGCCTGGCCGAGCTTCTGCCGCATCTCCTCATTGTCCACCGAGATCGGACGGCTGGTGACGAGTCGTGGATCAAGGAAGCCTGCCTGTTTCGCCATGGGCAAAAAGTCGTTCCAATAAAGTGCGCCGCCAAGGCACTCGCCGTAGAGTAGCGGGTCGGCACGGATTTCGTCGGGGAGACGCCGGTCGCAATAAACGTCGGCGAAATAGATCTCGCCGCCCGGCTTCAGCAGCCGATGCGCGCCGCGCAGCACTGCAAGCTTGTCGACGCAAAGATTGATGACGCAGTTCGACACCACCACGTCGAATGACCCAGGGTGCAGATCGAGCTCATCGAGCTTTTCGAGATAGCCTTTGAGGAAGCGCACATTGGGCTTGGCAAAGCCGAATTTCTTCATGTGCCAGTCTTTGTGGGCTTCGGCGGTGGCCAATTGCTCGTCAGTCATGTCAACGCCGACGACTTCGCCATCCGCGCCCACGAGCTGCGAGATCAGATAGACGTCGCGGCCCGAGCCCGAGCCGAGGTCGAGAACGCGGCAGCTTTCAAGCGCGGCGGGAATGACGATACCGCAGCCATAATATTTGGACCGGACCTCTTCATGCACGTTGGCGATTGCCGCTTCGAGGTAGCCCGGCACGCCACCGCCATCACAACACGCCGAGGTCTTAAGGTCCTCCGAGCCTTTGAGGACCTTGCCGTAATACTCTTTCACAACCTCAACGTTCATTGCGTCGCTCCCTATACGTCCTGTCCGGTCAATCTCGGCGGCACCCTAGCAAGAGTCGTTCGGCTTAGGCAGCTTTCGCCCGCGCACAGTCCTGTGAACGCTATCTGCAAGAGAACCGTCACTTTGGCGCGCCGCGAAATCCCATCCCCAACACATAGACTTCCGCGGAATCGGAGCGGGAGGCCTTAGGCTTCACGTGGCTGACCTTGGCGAAGCCTAGCCGCAGGCGCTGCAGCAGGTCATGGCTGGCGCCGCCTTGCAGCACTTTGGCAAGGAAGGCGCCACCGGGATCGAGCACATCTTCGGCGAGGTCGAGTGCAGCTTCGGCGAGCATCACCACACGGATGTGGTCGGTCGGTTTATGGCCCATTGCCGCTGCCGCCATGTCGGAAAGGACCACATCGACTTTGGCACCGCCGAGCGCGGCTTTGATCTTCTCATCGGCCTCCGGGTCGCTGATGTCGAGCGCCATGAATTCGACGCCGGGGATCGGCTCGATCTCCTTGAGGTCGGCAGCTATCACCGTGCCCTTCCCCTTCACCGACTTCACACGCTCCGCCGCGACCTGGCACCAGCCGCCGGGCGCCGCGCCAAGGTCGATCACGGTCTTGCCGGGCTTGAGCAGATGGTTCTTGTCGTCAATCTCGATGAGCTTGAAGGCCGCGCGGCTGCGATAGCCCTGGCGCTTCGCCTCGGTGACATAAGGATCGTTGAGTTGACGCTGAAGCCAGCGCGTCGAAGCGATCTTCCGCCCCTTAGCAGTGCGCAGCTTGACCGTGAGCCCACGGCGCCCTGCAGCCGCGCGCCCTGAAGGTCCGCCACCTTTTGTTGATTTCACCATGTGCTAATCACGTAATGTCGCCAGCCGCCCTATTCATCCAATAACACCTGCCACATGCCACGCTACTTCGTCACCTTGATCGTTGCGGTCGCCCTGTTCATGGAGACCATGGATTCGACCGTCATCGCGACGTCGTTGCCGGTGATTGCCGCCGATCTCGGCGAAGACCCCATCGCGCTTAAGCTCGCCATCACGTCCTATCTCCTGTCGCTCGCCGTGTTCATCCCGGTGAGTGGCTGGATGGCTGACCGGTTTGGCGCCCGCACCGTATTCCGCATGGCCATCGTCGTCTTCACCGTCGGCTCGGCGGCGTGCGGCTTTGCTGAATCGCTTTTCGACTTCGTACTGTTCCGCATCGTCCAAGGCATGGGCGGCGCCATGATGGTGCCGGTCGGGCGGCTTGTCATCTTGCGCAGCGTGCCGAAGGCGGAGCTGATCTCCGCGCTCGCCTGGCTCACCATTCCGGCGCTCATGGGCCCGGTGCTCGGCCCCCCACTCGGCGGCTTCATCACGACGATGTTCGACTGGCGCTGGATCTTCTGGATCAACATTCCCATCGGCCTCCTCGGCTTCCTTCTCGCCACGCGCTACATCGCCGATTTCCGTGAAGAGGAAGTGCCGCCGCTCGACATCAAAGGCTTCTTTCTTTCTGGCATTGGGCTCTCCGGCATCGTCTTCGGCTTCACCACGATCGGCCAGGGCCTGTTCCCGACCGAAATCGTGTTTGGCCTGATCGCGATCGGCATCACCTCCTGCTGGCTCTATGTGCGTCACGCCAGGAAAACGCCCAACCCGCTGCTCGATCTCAACCTGCTCAGGATCGACACGTTCTACGCCAGCGTCGTCGGCGGTTTCCTGTTCCGTATCGGCGTCGGTGCCTCGCCCTTCCTGCTGCCCCTGTTCTTGCAACTCGGCTTCGGCATGACGCCTTTGCAGTCGGGCATGCTCACCTTCGCCACGGCTGTCGGAGCCATCGCCATGAAGACCACGGCGGCACCCATCCTACGCCGGGTCGGCTTTAAGCGGGTGCTGGTTTGGAACGCTGTGATCAGCGCCCTCTTCATCGCAACCGCGTCTCTGTTCAGCGCCGCCACGCCGAGCGCGGTGATCATGGCCGTGCTGCTCGTCGGCGGCTTCTTCAGGTCGTTGGAGTTCACCGCCGTCAACTCGCTCGCTTACGCCGACATCGGCGACAGGGACATGAGCAAGGCGACGAGCTTCGCCAGCGTCGGACAACAATTATCAATGTCGGCGGGTGTGGCCGTGGCCGCCCTGGTGCTTGAATTCGAGCGCATGGGGCGTGGCTCCCAAGACGTGCTGGCGAGCGACTTCCCCGCCGCGTTCCTTGTCGTTGCTGCCTTCGCGGCAAGCTCGGCATTCGTCTTCATGCGCCTACCGAAGACGGCCGGGTCAAGCCTCGCCACGCGCGCGCATCCCGTGGGCGAAACCCAAAAAGATGCGGCTGGGCAAGACTGACTATCCACCAAGTCTAAAAACGAAAAAGTCTGCGCTGCTAGTCCCGGTTTGGCTGGGGCCGTCCCCCGCGCCGGCGCCGTGGTGGTCGCGGCGAACCACGGCGGTCGTGACCGTCCTCGGCCATGAGCGTGGTGAGGATGCCCTCGCGCAAGCCTCTGTCGGCCACACGCAGGCGCTGGGTCGGCCACGTCCGGAGCAAAGCCTCGAGAATAGCGCAGCCGGCAAGCACGAGATCGGCACGCTCTTGCCCGATGCAAGGCTGAGCCACGCGCTCTTCGTAGCTCATGGCGAGCAAGTCGCCGGAGACGTTGCGCACGTTGCGCTCTGATAGCCAGCACCCATCGACACGGGAGCGTTCATAGAAGGGAAGTTTCAGATGAATGCCGGAGATCGTCGTCACTGTGCCGGACGTGCCAAGAAAGTGAGCACTGCCCTCAGCGATGCGTTCGCCGAAGCGATGCTGTGATTCAAAACCTCTGAGCGCCACCATGACGTCTTCCACCATGGCCTCGTAGCTATCCTCGGTGACATCACGGCCACCATGGCGCTCGGCAAGAGTGACCACGCCGATAGGCAGAGAGGTCCATGCGGAGATACAGTTCTGCACGCCAGCGCGATCATGGACCGAGCGCCGCGACTGCTCCCCGAGCCGCTTAAGATCGAGCCAGATCAGCTCGGAACTGCCGCCGCCGATATCGAACACCAGCGCCCAATCGCAATTGCGGTCGAGCAGCGAGGCGCAACCCGACACCGCAAGTTTTGCCTCCGTTTCCCGACCGACAACCTCGAGCTTAAGCCCAGCCTCGTTGTGCACGCGGTCCATAAACTCGGCGCTGTTGACGGCAATTCTGCATGCCTCGGTGGCGATCAGCCGCGACCGCGTCACGCCACGCCGGCGCATCTTGTCGGCGCAGACCCGCAGCGCATTGATTGTGCGGTCCATGGCGTCTTTGGAGAGCTTGCCAGAGCCTTGCACGCCTTCGCCGAGACGGATGATGCGGGAGAAGGCGTCGATAACGACAAAGCCGCGCCGCGAAGGCTTGGCGACGAGCAGGCGACAGTTATTGGTGCCGAGGTCGAGCGCGGCATAGACCGACCGAACCGGAGACCGCGCGGACGCGCCGGAAACATTCGTACCCTCGGCTGCCCCAGCGAGGCCTTCGGCCGGTGCGCTTCCTAGCGCCTCCCCCCGTTCCCGAGGCGGGGTGCCTTCCCCTTTGTCGCCGGTCTTGCTCCGCATGGCCCTAGCGTCACGCGAAGCATTGGCAGCCGTGCGGGCATCGCCGCGCGGCTCATTCACAATGCTTAACCTCTATCGCCGAATGCCGCCGGCGCTTTTGCTCAGTCGGCGGCTACGGCATTGATCCTGTGGCACCAATCTAACAACCTCTAGAGGCAGGTAAAGTGGGTTCTCGGAAACCTAGGCGCAGGGCCCGGCACGCGGCCTTGGCGCAACTTCCCCTAGGCGTTCGGCGAGCAGAATCGCCGCCCAGGCGAAGACATAGGAGCCAAAGAGCCATGTCTGCCATAGGTCAAAGCCGGAGGCGCCGACGACCGCAGAGACCGCGAACAGCCCATAGGCGCCAGCCTGAACCAATGCCGGCAAAGTCCCAATTTGCCAGAGCGCGACGAGGCCAAGACCGAGCGCGAGGAGCGCCCCGATAGCGCCAAGCTCAAGCCAGATTTGCAGGAAGACATTATGCGGATGCGGAACGCGCCGGCCATCCGCCACCGTCACCGGCGCACGCAGCGTCTTGAGATCGGCGGGAAGCTGAAGTTTCAGCGTACGGGCGCCGCGAATGCCAAGGCCAGTGACAGGCTTGTTCCAGACTTCGTCGGCCATGTGCTTCCAGATATAGAGCCGCGCGCCGACGCTTGAAGCAGGGACCCAGGTCCAGCGATTCCAGCCAAGGTCATAGGGAAGCGCGGCGAGCGGCACGGCAAACAGCATGGCGACGGTCCAAGCCGTCATCAGCACCACGCGCGCGGCCTTCAGAGAGAGCGCACTTAATGCCAGCACGAGAGCGCCGGCGAAAAAAGCCGCCACTGAAGTGCCGCTTTCCGACATGAACACGCAGGCCGCCGCCGCCAAGAGCAACGCCGCCAACGCAGCATGTTGGATGGTTCCTTTCGCCAATGCGCGCGTGAACAGCAATCCGGGGATCAGCAGAAGCACCAGGCTCGTGACGTTGCGGTTCAGAATAAACGCCTTCAACTTGGTGAGTTCCCCGTCCACGACTCTCGTCTTCTTGGGGTTGAAGTCGAACATCTGAACAATGTTGTTTGTCACGAAAAGCTTGACCGGCTCGTCCCAGACAATCTCAATCAGCAGAAACGCGACGCCGAGCAGGAGGCCGATCAGCGCCCACTTGGCGAGACCCCGCGTCTCGCGTGCGCCATGGAGCGTGAAGGACGAGGCGATGAGGAACGCGCATGCCACAAGTCCGAGCACGGCGCCCGCCTTGGAGAAGGCCGCGCTTGCGTTAACGGCGAACGCCGCATTGATGAAGAGATAAACGATGAAGGCCCCGAGCGCGATGCCGACCGGCGTCAGCAACAGCGCCAAGGGCCGCTTGGGATCGACCTTTAGAATGTGGATGACCGCAGCCAGGGCGAGCAGGCCCAACACGGCTGGAAGCAGCCGCGGGAAGGCCGCCGCCGAGAAGCAGAGAAACCCGATCAGCCCAGCCTGAATCCGGAAAAGCGGCCGCCCGATAGACCCCGAATTACCAGCACTGCCCTCAACCAAATCCGCGCTCACGTAACATTCCCAGGTGGCTCGTTCGCGCGCAAAACTATCGGGCTTGGTTCCGTTTGACCACCGCGACGCGAGGCCGCCGCCACATCCGGCAAACGCCATTTCCGGTGAAGAGACCGGCGAGCCAGTCTCAACAGCGGCACAAGATTACCGAGGCGAGGCAGCTTCAACGCCCACGCGGTGCCAAGCACGACGCGCCCTAAAATCTCCGAGGGCGTTCACGATACAGGGCTGATCTCTTGTCTTTTGTCATGTCTCAATTGTCTTGGCTCAATCCGGCCGGTGGACGGCGAAACCGCCTCCATACCGGTCCCCTTAGATATATGGGATTTAGGAATTTCGTTACCGCCCAAGGCGGTAACTTCATCCATGGTGCTCGTCTTGAGGATATAGAAGTCCTTAGGTCACAGCCCATGACGACTTGGAGGCTCCCGATCTTTGGCCAAGTCTCGTCTCGGCCCAAGCCTTGCCTCGGCCAAAGTCTTGCCAAGCCCGCGCGGCTGCGGCTAGAAGGGGGCGTTCCTATCGGCTCGCGGCTTCTAAAGGCCGCCATGCAAACTCGGAAACTGGAGCTGGTGGGGGATCGTCTAATGGTAGGACATAGAGCGAAGAAGATTTATCGCTCTATCACAAAGGCTTAGGCTTTACAGTCACTCCCGGACAAAGCCGAAACCTACCGAGAACGACCGAGAATTCTGTAAAGTTTCCAACCAAGGTCGGTCACGACTAGCTGCTCCACCTTGATGGCTGCGTCGTCTGGAACAGGGTCAGAAATCCTGGGGTCCGCGAGGGGTTGGACAAGTGGGCGCGTCGGCACGGCTTTCCTCTCGCAGGAATATGGGCACGAGAGCGCCAATCAAGC
>JAGPVD010000080.1 GCA_018067145.1 Methyloceanibacter sp. | reverse complement strand
GCAGCCATCGAACCGCTCAGATCGACCCGGAAAAATGCAAGAAAATCAATGGCCGCGAAATCCGGTTCTGACGTTTTGGCAAAGTAAACAAATTTACTCTGACAATGCCTGGCGTTGGCGTCAAGCCGATCGCAACATGGGTGAATACATGGGTAGAGATAGGCGTCTCCAAACAAAATCAATAAAAACAATGTATTAGGAAGTAAAATGGCGGAGACGGGGGGATTCGAACCCCCGATACGGCTTTTGACCGTATAACGGTTTAGCAAACCGCCGCCTTCAGCCTCTCGGCCACGTCTCCGTTAGTAGGAAGGCTTACTGATACGGCGATGGGCGGTCAACACAGCACAGGGCGCGGAGCATAATGACGCGGGTCAGGTTTCCAGGGTCTCGTTCCGGGCCGGCAAGCGAAAGAGCCGACGGCAGCCGATAATTTCCTAGGCGCCCGCCAAGAAATGGCCAGAAATGCCGCTGAAGCTCGCGGCGAAAGGCCGCCCAATACGAAGCACCCTTATGTTTTTCTCGCTTCGCCATTGTGTTAGAATTTTCTAAACAATTTCAACGGGGCCGACGCGAACGCTATGGGCCAGCGTGCCTACCCGAGACCAGTTCTGTTGGCGATGCTCCTCGCCATCGCATTCGTCTGGCTTGCACCTCCGGCGATGGCGGCCGACGTGGTCTATTGCATCACCTGCAAAGATCCCAACCAAACCTATCGATGCAAGGTCGCCGGCGTCGGCTCAAGGCCGCACGACGCGCTCAAACTCTACTGTGTGATCCGCACCGCCAAGGAAGGTAACCACGCCACCTGCAAGGCCACGGCGATAACGCCGTCCTGTCGTGGAGTGGTGAAGGTCTTCGACTATGACGGCCCCGCTTTGCCCGAAGAAGTAACCTCCGACCCACGCGTCCAGAAACTCAAGAAGCGGGCCGAACAAGACAAGCGCGCCTTCGAGAAGCCGAAGGGCGACGAACCAAAAACACTGTTTGAGCTGGGCGGGCGGGCGGTGGACGTCTCACGTAAGGGCTTGCGCAATGCCGGCTCAGCGATGGGGGTCACATCGTCGGCCGACGATGTGCCAGCAACCGCCAGCACCAATTTGCCGTCTGCCGCTCCGACGGCTCCGCTGCCGGCTGAAGAGCCGGCCGAGACAAGCATGGCCGAACCCACCGAGAGCGTGGGAACAGCCACGCGCATGAAGCACGCCGCGCAAGATGCCGGCTCAGCCGTCGGCGGCTTTGCCCGCACGAGCTATAATTGCGTCCTCTCCCTCTTCAGCAAT
This sequence comes from Methyloceanibacter sp., assembly GCA_018067145.1. Taxonomy (GTDB): domain Bacteria; phylum Pseudomonadota; class Alphaproteobacteria; order Rhizobiales; family Methyloligellaceae; genus Methyloceanibacter. The sequence goes on along the minus strand of JAGPVD010000080.1, from coordinate 22,720 downwards.
TGCAGCGAAGAGGCGGAGAATTGAGCGCTGGATGACCATTTAACGCAGCTTTCCTCTGGGACTAACCGAAAACTTTAAGAGCTAGTGGGTCTGCGACCACTCGCGCGCGAGCTTTTGAGCCTCAGCGACCTGGCCCGTCGACATTTCCTGGGCCAGCTCCGCGCGATAGGTCCGCGCCGGGATACTTCCCCGCGCGGCGGCGAGATTGAACCATTTGTGAGCCACCACGAGATCCGCATCGACATCGCGGCCCGTCGCATAAATCAGGCCCAGCTCGAACAGGGCGTCCGGCGCGCCTGTCTGCGCGGCGAAGTCCGCCTGCTCCATCGACATTTCCATTCGTGCCATTTTGCGTCCCCTACTCGCCTATGAACCAGACGTTTCCCCCGCAAGATTCATGGAGTGTTGTTCAGCTCCAAACGCGGTTGACCACGAGAGAGCAGTTTCAACAGCTCCTTGAACCATCGAAAGCAAAGTAAAATCACCAAAGGTAAAGTTTTCGGTAACGTTGATTTAAATCGGACGGAAATGGCTATGCGCCGAGCCTTGCGGGGCTTACGGAATAAGCAGCGTCGAGCCCGTGGTGAGCCGCCCTTCGAGATCGTGATGGGCACGCTCCGCCTCGTCTAGCGAATAGGTCTGGTTGATGGCGATCTTGACCTTGCCCTTGGTGATGACGTCGAACAGGTCGTTGGCCGTTGATACCAGCTCTTTGCGTGTGGCGATGTAGTCGCCGAGCGCGGGCCGCGTTGCGAACAGCGAGCCCTTCTGCGCCAGGAGATTGATCCTGAACTCGGGCACCGGCCCAGACGCCTGACCAAAGCTCACCCACGTGCCGCGCGGCTTCAGACAATCGAGCGAGGCGGGAAACGTATCCTTGCCGATGGAATCGTAGACCACGTCGACGCCTTGGCCCTTGGTCAAGTCCTTCACCTTGGCGATCACGTCTTCTTCGCGATAGTTGATGACGTGGGTGCAGCCATGGGATCGCGCGATTAGGGCCTTACCAGCCGAGCCGACAGTGCCGATAACCGTGGCACCGAGAAACGCCGCCCATTGACAAGCGATCATGCCCACGCCGCCCGCGGCCGCATGAAACAGCAGCGTTGTGTCCGGTCCAACTTTGTATGTCCGGCGCAGCAGATATTGCGCGGTCATGCCCTTGAGCATGATGGCTGCCGCCGTCTTGTCGCTAACGCCCTCGGGGATTCTGACCACGCGGTCAGCGGCGATCAGCCGCTCTATCGCGTAAGCTCCGACCGGACCGGCATAAGCGACCCGGCGGCCAACTTTTAAGTCGCGCACGCCCTTTCCGACAGCCGTGATAACACCAGCCCCTTCCATGCCGGGCGTGAAGGGCATGGTCTCTTGCGGATAGAGTCCAGTCCGCAAATAGACGTCTATATAGTTGAGGCCCACTGCCGTCTGCCGAATGCGAATCTGGCCGGGACCGGGATCGCCGACCTCGACCTCCTCCCATCTCAGGACTTCGGGCCCACCATATTCGTGGACGCGGATCGCATGCGTCATGAACTAAAAACTCCCAAACACTCTCTCGTCATGCTCGGGCTTATGCAGAGCATTCACGTCAATTTCTTGGCCGAGGCACGCCCGGCCATAACGTAACGAATTTATACGGCGTTAAATCCCGAGCTTGGCTTTGAGCAGCTCGTTGACGGCTTGCGGGCTCGCCTTGCCTTGGGTCGCTTTCATCACCTGACCCACGAACCAGCCGACCATCGCTGGCTTTTCCTTGGCCTGCTCCACCTTCTCGGGGTTGGCGGCAATGACGTCATCAACCGCTTTTTTGATGGCGCCGGTATCGGTCACTTGCTTCAGCCCACGCGCCTCAACGATCTCCGCCGGGTCGCCGCCCTCGGTCCACGCAATGTCGAATACGTCCTTGGCGATCTTGCCGGAGATGGTGTTGGCCTTGATGAGATCGACGATGCTGCCGAGCTGATCCGCAGAGACAGGACTATCGACGACGTTGACGCCTTCCTTGTTGAGGCGACCGAACAACTCGTTGATAACCCAGTTCGCCGCCTGCTTAGCGTCACGCCCCTTGGCCACCGCTTCGAAGTAGTCGACGCTCTCCCGCTCCGCGACGAGCACATCCGCATCGTAAGGCGTCAGACCATAGTCGGCGATGAAGCGCGCGCGCTTCTCGTCAGGAAGCTCCGGCAGGCTAGCGGCGATGCCATCCACAAACTCTTGGCTGAGCTCGAGCGGTAGCAGGTCCGGGTCGGGGAAATAACGGTAGTCATGCGCCTCTTCCTTGGAGCGCATGGCGCGCGTCTCGCCAGTCTTGGCATCGAAGAGCCGCGTTTGCTGGTCAATCTTCCCGCCATCTTCCAGGATCTCGATTTGCCGGCGTGCCTCATACTCGATGGCCTGCCCTATGAAGCGGATCGAGTTCACGTTCTTAATCTCGCAGCGCGTGCCCAGTTCCTCGCCGGGACGCCGCACTGACACGTTGACGTCGGCGCGCAGGCTGCCCTCTTCCATATTGCCGTCGCAGGTGCCGAGATAGCGCAGGATCGTGCGGACCTTGCTGACATATGCGCGTGCCTGCTCCGAGGACCGTATATCCGGCCGGGACACGATCTCCATCAGCGCCACGCCGGAGCGGTTCAGATCCACATACGAAAATTGCGGATGCTGGTCGTGCAGGCTCTTGCCGGCGTCCTGCTCCAAATGCAGGCGCTCTATACCGACGATCACGCGCTCGCCGCTCAAGAGATCGACGATGACCTCGCCCTCACCCACGATCGGGTCTTTGAACTGGCTGATCTGATAGCCCTGGGGCAGATCGGGATAAAAATAGTTTTTGCGGTCGAACACGGAAGTCAGATTGATCTGCGCCTTGAGGCCGAGGCCGGTGCGGATGGCTTGGGCGATGCAGCCTTCATTGATCACGGGCAGCATTCCGGGCATGGCGGCATCGACCAGGCTCACATGAGAGTTGGGCTCGCCGCCAAACTCCGTGGACGCGCCAGAGAACAACTTAGATTCCGAGCTAACCTGGGCATGGACTTCCAGCCCAATCACCATCTCCCACGCTCCCGTGGCGCCTTCGATCAGGTTCGATTTTTCCGTCTTGGCGTCCATGGGCCGCCGCTACTCCTTACTCTTCGGCTTCTGCAGTCGCTCTTCCTCGTACTGGATGAACCAGCCGATCATCTGCCGCCACAACGCCTCGACCAGCTCAGGAGGCAAATTGTTGTTCTCCGCGTGGCCGCGCACGCGATCGATCACCTGCTGGATGCGCCACGGCACGCGCGCGTCCGCTGGCGAACTCTTGAGCTGCCAAGCGCGATCGACATACGCGAAACGCTCGCAAATAAGTTCCACGAGGGCCTGATCTATGCGGTCGATCTCAGCCCTCACCTCCTCCATGCTCGCGCAGTTCTGTGCTTCGCGGGTCGCCATTATTTTGCCTCGCTCCACCAATCTGCAGGCTTGGCCGATGGGCCAGCCGCGTCCTCGATCACTTGGCCTGCACGGAACAGCGTCTCCTCGTCGAAGGCGCGGCCGATAAGCTGAAGCCCGAGCGGCGTGCATTCCGATGATGATCCCGCCGGGACCGAAATGCCGGGCAGTCCCGCCATGTTCACCGTTACCGTGAAGATGTCGTTCAGATACATATCGAGCGGATCGCCTGACTTCTCGCCAATCGCGAAAGCAGGACCCGGCGTGGTCGGCGTCAGGATCGCATCGACGCCTTCAAAGGCCTGGTCGAAGTCCTGCTTGATCAAGGTCCGCACTTTCTGCGCCTTGAGATAATACGCGTCGTAGTAACCGGCCGACAGCACATAGGTGCCGATCAAAATACGCCGTTTGACCTCCGCGCCGAAGCCCGCCTCGCGCGTGTTTTCATACATCGAAGTCACGTCCGCGCACGGCTCGCGCAGTCCATAGCGAACGCCGTCATAGCGGGCGAGATTCGAAGAAGCCTCAGCCGGCGCGACAATATAATAGGCCGGCAGCGCGTATTTGGTGTGCGGCAAGCTCACCTCTTTGATCTCGGCGCCGGCGTCTTTCAACCAGGCGATGCCCTGCTGCCATAGCGCTTCAACTTCGGGTGCCATGCCCGGCACGCGATACTCTTTCGGAATGCCAATCGTGAGACCTTTGACGCCCTGTCCTACCGCCGCCTCGAAATCCGGCACCGGTACATCGGCGCTCGTGGTGTCCTTCGGATCGTAGCTCGACATGTTTTTCAGCATGATCGCGGCGTCGCGCACAGTGCGCGTGATTGGCCCCGCCTGATCGAGAGATGAGGCGAAGGCGACAATGCCCCAGCGCGAACAGCGGCCGTAAGTAGGCTTGATACCAACAGTGCCGGTGATCGCCGCGGGCTGGCGGATCGAGCCGCCAGTGTCGGTCGCCGTAGCGCCCATGCAGAGATGGGCCGCGACCGCCGACGAGGAGCCGCCGGACGAACCGCCGGGCACAAGCTTGGCGTCTGAACCCTCGCGCCGCCAAGGATTGATCGCTGGACCGAAAAAACTCGTCTCGTTGGACGACCCCATGGCGAACTCGTCATTGTTGAGCTTGCCGAGCATCACCGCGCCTTCCGCCCACAGATTGGCGGAGACCGTCGACTCATAGGTCGGCGTGAACTCACCGAGAATGTGCGAGCAGGCCGTCGTGCGAACGTCCTTCGTGCAGAACAAATCCTTGATGCCGAGCGGGATGCCCTCGAGCGCACCGCCCTCGCCTTTGCCGAGCCGCGCATCGCTTGCCTTCGCCATCTCGAGCGCCCGCTCGGGCGTCGGCAGAACATAGGCGTTGAGCGCCGCCGCGGTCTCAATAGCGTCAAGATGTGCCTTCGCCAGCTCCTGCACGGAGAACGACTTGGCGCGCAAGCCGTCGCGGGCTTCGGCGATGGTGAGGTCTGTTAGCTTGGTGGGACTCACAGGCTTCGTCCCCTACTCAATAATCTTCGGCACGACGAAATAATGATCGTCGACCTTCGGTGCGTTCTTGACGATATCGTCAGCGTAAAAACCGTCGGTCACCTCGTCCTTGCGCAACCGCATGGTCATGGCGGCCACGCGGGTCATGGGCTCCACCGCGCTGGTATCGAGTTCATCGAGCTGGGCCACCCAGTCGAAAATACCCGATAGCTCCTTCTCAAGCTGCTCGGCTTCCTCCTCGGTGATGGCGAGGCGGGCAAGGCTGGCTATGCGGTGAACTGTGGCGCGATCAACAGACATGGCTTTGGGATGGTTTTTCGTAAGGTTTAGGGTTCCGGCGTTCCTGTAGCACCGGGCAGAAAAGGCGGCAACTTGGCTTGGCGGCTAATGGCGCCCCTTACGCCTCGAAGGGCACCCCGAGTTCTGGCACCAGAACCCGGTTTTCTCCCATCTCGGTGACGAACTGGTCCGGCGTCTGGTCTACGATGGGAAATGTTCCGTAATGACAGGGCACCACCGTCTCAAAATTGAAGAACCGCTTACAGGCGAGCGACGCCGTCTTAGCGCCCATTGTGAAGCGGTCGCCGATCGGCACGATGCCGATTTGCGGTCGATACAGCTCGTTGATCAACCCCATGTCGGCGAAGATGTCCGTGTCACCCATGTGATAAACGGTCTTGCCGTCCTTGGGCGCGATCACAATCCCGCAAGGATTGCCGAGATAGAGCGGGCGCCCGTCGACAATGACCGAGGATGAATGCCAGGCGGGAACGAAAGTGAGGTCGAAATCATCGTGAGGGATCTTGCCACCGGTATTACCTGGATCGACAGTCTCAACGCCTTGGCTCGCGAGATACATGGCCAGCTCATAGACGGCAATGAGCGTGGCGCCCGTCGCCTTGCACACCGAAATCGTATTGCCGACATGATCCTCATGGCCATGGGTCAGCGCCACATGGGTCACGCCCTCCGTCACTTTGCTCAAAGGAATACCCGACTTCTCGAAGACGGCATTGCCGGTAAGAAAAGGATCGATCAGGATGGCGCTTGCGCTAGTGTCAATGCGGAAGCAGGCATGGCCGAACCACGTAATTTTCATCGTCTCACCCCTTATATGTTCTCCGTGATATCAGCAGCGCCCCTTCCTATCGAAGACTTGGCCTTGACGCTACAGCGCGAGGCACGACTGCTTGGCCTCGATGTGGGCACCAAGACCGTCGGGTTGGCGCTTTCGGATGTCACGTGCTCCATCGCCACCCCTTACAAGACGTTGCGGCGCACCAAGTTCACTGCCGACGCTAAGACAATCGCCGGCATTGTGGAGGAGATGGGAGTCGGCGGGCTCGTCATCGGCATGCCCTATAATCTCGATGGGTCGGAAGGACCGCGCGCGCAGTCCACGCGCGCCTTCGCCCGCAACCTTTCCACACACGTCCATGTGCCGATGGCGTTCTGGGACGAGCGGTACTCGACCGCCGCCGTCGAGCGTCATCTCATCGAAGCGGATGCATCCCGCAAACGTCGCGCCGAGGTCGTCGACCGCATGGCCGCCGCCTATTTCCTGCAAGGCGCGCTCGACCGGCTCAGAAATCTCGGCATGGTCCCGCGCTAGACAGGCGATGCAGCGAACATGATGTAGTCGGCCGGATTGGCGGGGCAGAGCCCGCCGCCACACAACGCGACGGTCGAGAAGATATTGGCGACCACGAGCGCCATAAACAACAGCAGCGCCGAAAGCGGCAGAACCCTCAAGCGCGCCGACATCGGCGCGGTCCGGGCGAACTGCCGGTCATCCAGCATCATGATCGCACAGCCGATGATCGTGAGCGCAAAGGCGAAGAAGGCCCAAGTGTAAAGATGCAGCCCGAAGATCGCGTTGCCGTAAGAACCCGTCCCGGGAACGATGTACATGAGCGTTTGATACAGCGATATGGCACCGCCAGCCATCGCGCCAAGGATGGCGATGCCATAATGGCTCGGCTTCGGACCGAAAATGACATTGAGAGCGATGCCGAACCCGGCCGCGAAGAAACCCGCCCGCTGCAGAATGCATTGCCCGCACGGCAGATCGCGGAACCAGACCTGATCGACGAACGCCAGGGCGAGTACCGTCCCAATGGCAACAAGCCCTAGGGCATTCAGGAGCCTCGACAGATCGGCGGACACGCCTTTCCTCCTCGCGTCAGAGGGCGATATTCAGTACTTCGGTAACGTGGACACGGAACAAAACCAGCATCGCCACGAGCCCGACAAACCAGAAGCCCATGGCCACGCCGCGATGGCTCAACCAAGCTGCACCTAATCCGCAGGCAAAGAAGAGAAACGGTAAGCTCATCATTGCGCAGCCCTCCGCTCGTCCCCCTGCCAGCTCTCGTTCCAATTTGCCATCTTTAGAGTCTTTTTGATTCGATCAAGCCGCAAACTATTGAGATTCAGGCCTTGCTGGCAAGCCCCCTGGCGTCTTGGTCGCAGGCGCCAAGTGAGGGCATTAGCCAAAATATGCGCCCGCGCTTGATGCCGGGATCAAGCACGCATATACAGTGCCTTTAATGAGCATCGCGGCAGAAGCTCCAACCTCGTCCTTTCCTCATCGCCATCTTCTTGGAATAGAAGGTCTTTCGCGCGCGGAGATTACGGCGCTATTGGACCTGTCGGAAGACGCTGCCAAGCTCGGGCGCCAGATTTATAAAAAATCTGACGTTCTCAGCGGCCGCACCCTAATCAATCTGTTCTTCGAGGCCTCCACCCGAACCCAAAGCTCCTTCGAACTGGCGGGCAAACGGCTCGGCGCCGACGTGATGAACATGTCGATCCCGACCTCCTCTATCCAGAAGGGTGAAACGCTGATCGATACGGCAGTGACGCTGAACGCGATGCGGCCCGACCTTCTCGTCGTGCGTCATCATTCCGCCGGCGCGGTCGAACTGCTGTCCCAGAAGGTCGATTGTTCGGTGGTCAACGCTGGTGACGGGAGTCACGAGCATCCGACCCAAGCATTGCTCGATGCGCTGACCATCCGCCGCCATAAAGATCGTATCCAGGGCCTCACGATAGCGATCTGCGGCGACATTCTTCATTCGCGTGTCGCCCGGTCGAACATCTTCCTGCTCAACACGCTCGGTGCCCGGGTCCGCGTCATCGCCCCGTCCACTTTGCTCGGCGAGGGCATCGACCGGCTTGGTGTCGAGGTCTACACCTCCATGCGCGATGGCTTGGCCGATGCGGACATCGTCATGATGTTGCGTCTCCAGCGCGAACGCATGGTGTCGAGCCTGATCCCGAGCCAGCGGGAATATTTCCATTTCTTCGGTCTCGACTACGACAAGCTCAGTCACGCCAAGCCGGACGCCCTCATCATGCATCCCGGCCCCATGAACCGTGGCGTCGAGATTGACTCAAACGTGGCGGACGATCCGCGCAGCGTCATCCGCGAGCAGGTGGAGATGGGCGTCGCTGTACGCATGGCCGTGCTCCAAGCGCTCGCCCGCCATTTGCCAACCGAGTGATCCCGATGCTCCCGCAAGACGACAACCAACATCGCCACACAAAACGCCCCCTGGCGCTCGTCAATGCTCGGTTGATTGATCCGGCCACGGGTCTCGACGCCTTTGGCGGCCTGCTGATCGCAAACAGCGTCATCGCCGATCTCGGTATGCACATCACCGAGGGCTCCATCGAGGAGGCTGAGACCCTCGACTGCGGGGGTCGCACAATTGCGCCTGGGCTGGTCGACATGATGGTGTTTGCCGGCGAGCCGGGCCATGAGCATCGCGAGACTTTGGCCACGGCCAGCCGAGCAGCGGCAGCCGGCGGCGTCACCACGATTTTATGCACGCCCGACACCGACCCCGTCATCGACGACGTGGCGCTGGTTGACTTTATCTTGCGGCGTGCCCGCGACACTGCCCTCGTCCACGTTCATCCCATGGCCGCCTTGACCAAGGATCTTCTCGGCGAGGACATGGCTGAAATCGGCCTGCTGCACGATGCCGGCGCCATCGCCTTCACCAACGGCAAGACCAGCATCGCCAATGCCCGAGTCATGCGGAACGTGCTGACTTACGCCAAAGACTTCGGCGCGCTGGTGGTGCATCACCTGGAAGATGCCGCCCTTACGGAAGGCGGCGTGATGAACGAGGGCGAAGTGGCGACCCGGCTCGGCTTAAGAGGCGTGCCGGCGACAGCTGAGACCATCATGCTTGAGCGCGATATCCGCCTCGTCGAGCTGACGGGCGGGCGCTATCACGCCGGACAAATTTCCTGCCGCGCGTCTCTCGAAGTTATCAGCGCCGCCAAGGCGCGCGGCCTCCCCGTCACCTGCGGCGTCTCGATCAATCACCTCACGCTGAACGAGAACGACATTGGGCCTTACCGGACGTTCTTCAAAATGAAACCGCCATTGCGCGTGGAAGACGATCGTCGCGCCATGGTCGAGGGCGTGGCGAGCGGCGATATCGACGTCATCGTCTCCGCTCATGACCCATGTGGCGCCGGCGGAAAACGCCGCCCCTTCGCCGAGGCAGCCGACGGCGCCGTGGGGCTCGAAACCCTGCTGGGCGCTGCGTTGCGCCTCTATCACAATGGCGAAGTCACGCTGCACCGCCTGCTAGAAGCTCTATCCGCCAACCCGGCCAGGCTTCTCGGTCTTCACAGCGGCCGCCTTGCCAAAGGCGCGCCGGCGGACCTGGTCCTTATCGATCTGGAAATGCCCTGGACGGTCGAACCCGACCAGCTTTGCTCGAAATCCAAGAACACGCCGTTCGACGGGGCACGTCTCGAAGGCCGGCCGCTGGTGACCTTCGTTGCGGGGCGCCCCGTCTATCACTACGCTGCGTAGACGGACCCGCGAGCCCGGCCGCGTTTAAGAGGGGTGAATGATGACGCCTCCTGGTGATTGGAGTGACGCCCTCCCCCTCATCTTGAGTCTCGTCTGCGGCTATCTGCTTGGCTCCATTCCTTTCGGTCTGATCCTCACCAAGCTTGCCGGTGGCGGCGACGTTCGCGACATCGGCTCAGGCAATATCGGCGCGACCAATGTCTTGCGCACGGGCAACAAGCCGCTCGCCGCTCTGACACTCATCCTCGATGCTGCGAAGGGGACTGCCGCCGTCTGGCTTGGTGCGCAGTTCGGACCCGGAGCTGCGATTGTCGCCGGGCTCGGCGCCTTTCTCGGTCACCTGTTCCCAGTCTGGCTCGGTTTTCGCGGCGGCAAAGGCGTGGCGACCTATATTGGCGTGGCACTTGGTCTCTATTGGCCCGCCGCGCTCGCCTTCTGCGTCTTGTGGCTGCTGGTCGCCATCACCACGCGTTATTCATCACTCTCAGCGCTTGTGGCGAGCGCCGCCACCGTGGCCGCCCTCGCTTTCACGAGCCACTGGCCGCTCGTGGCGCTGTTCGGTCTACTGACTATCCTCCTCTATATTCGTCATGGCACGAATATCCGTAGGCTCATGAAGGGACAGGAGACCCGCATTGGCCAGAGCAAGAACACCTCCTAAGGCAGGCGCGCGTCTCAACGAACGCCAACGGGTCGCTCGGCTCAGGCTGATCGGCAGCGGGAATATTTGCCCCGCCACGGCCGGGCGTTGGACCGAGCCATTCCATTCCGCCTTGAACCACATTAATTGATATAAATCACAATGTTCATAGCTAGTTATCATACCAGGAAGATGTTTTAGATCAGCATCTTTTGGTTGGTTAATAGTTAGTATATACATCTAAAAGTTGTCGATCGCCTGTTGGTTGAATTTGACAGCGGCGGGTCGAGACACCATTTTCGGCCCACACAAGGGTCGATTCACCCCCCCTCGACCTCAGCCGAACGCCACTTCGCGCGGCTAGGAACGCATCAATGAACATCGTCATCGTCGAATCGCCGGCCAAGGCCAAGACCGTCAACAAGTATCTCGGGTCCGCGTACCGTGTGTTCGCGTCCTATGGTCATGTGCGCGATCTGCCCTCCAAGAATGGCTCGGTTCTCCCGGACAACGACTTCGAAATGCATTGGGACGTTGATCCCAAAGCCGCGAAGCGCCTTGCCGAGATCGCCAAGGCCCTGAAGGGCGCCGACAAGCTGATCCTCGCCACTGACCCCGACCGGGAAGGCGAAGCCATCTCCTGGCACGTGCTTCAGGTGCTCGAACGCAAGAAGCTGTTGGACAAGGTCGCCGTCGAGCGCGTGGTGTTCAACGCCGTGACCAAGGATTCCGTGCTCGAAGCCATGCGCCATCCGCGCGAGATCGACGGGCCACTGGTCAACGCATATCTTGCCCGCCGCGCGCTCGACTATCTCGTCGGGTTTACGTTGTCGCCGGTCCTGTGGCGGAAGCTGCCCGGCTCCCGCTCCGCCGGCCGCGTCCAGTCGGTGTCGCTCAGGCTGGTGTGCGAACGCGAGCTTGAGATCGAGAAGTTCAAAAGCCAGGAATATTGGTCAATCCTGGCCGAACTGGCCACGGGTGGCGGCCAGACCTTCGAGGCCAGGCTCGTTTCGGCCGAAGGCAAGAAGCTCGAGAAGTTTGACGTTCCGGACCAGACGAATGCCGAGCGCCTCAAGGCCGCGCTCGAAGGCGGCCGCTATACCGTCAGCAATATCGAGAGCAAGGCCCAGCGGCGCAATCCGGCCGCCCCGTTCACCACCTCGACCCTCCAGCAGGAGGCCTCGCGCAAGCTCGGATTCTCGCCGCGACAGACCATGCAGCTCGCCCAGCGGCTCTACGAAGGTATCGATGTTGGCGGCGAGTCCGAGGGGCTCATCACCTATATGCGAACCGACGGCGTGCAGATCGTGCCCGAGGCGGTTGCCTCCGTCCGCACGCTCGTCACCGGACTCTACGGCGACCGTTATGTGCCGTCATCTCCGCGCCAATATTCGGCCAAGGCGAAAAACGCGCAAGAAGCGCATGAGGCCATCAGGCCAACCGACTTCAGCAAGGCTCCGGACCAGGTCAGCCGTTATCTCGATAACGATGCAGCCAGGCTCTACAAGCTCATCTGGCAGCGGACCCTCGCGAGCCAGGCATCGAGCGCCGAAATCGAGCGTACAGCCGCCGATATCGACGTGGCCGGCCAGGACGGCAAAGTCTATGGCGTCCGCGCGACCGGCTCAGTCATTCGCTTCGACGGTTTTCTCAAAATCTACGAAGAAGGCGTTGACGACGCTGTTGGCGAGGATGGCGCCCTTCCCGCCTTTAACAAGGGCGATGTGCTTGACCGCCGTGGCATCGAGGCCAAGCAACATTTCACCGAGCCGCCGCCGCGCTACAGCGAGGCGACCCTCATTAAGAAGATGGAAGAGCTCGGCATCGGCCGGCCGTCCACCTACGCCTCGACCCTCAACGTGCTGCGCGAGCGCGAGTATGTCCGCGTCGACAAGAAGCGCCTCTATCCGGAGGACAAGGGACGGCTGGTCACGGCCTTCCTCGAAAGCTTTTTCAGCCGCTATGTCGAATACGACTTCACCGCCGACCTCGAAGAGAAGCTCGACCTCATCTCCGCGGGCACGCTCGAGTGGAAAGACGTCTTACGCGACTTCTGGGGCGACTTCATCGGCGCGGTGAATGAGATTGGCGATCTCCGGATCACCGAGGTGCTCGACGCCCTCAACGAGTTGCTGGGGCCACACATCTTCCCCGCCACCGAAGAAGGTGGTGACCCGAGGAAATGTCCTTCCTGTGGCGAAGGCCGCTTGAGCCTCAAGGTCGGTAAGTTTGGCGCCTTTGTCGGCTGTTCCAACTATCCCGACTGCCGTTTCACCCGGCAACTCGCCGAGACCGGCGACAAGGCAGCCCTGACCGACGGCAAGGTGCTCGGAAAAGATCCCGATACCGAGCTTGAAGTGAGCGTCCGCGCCGGCCGCTTCGGGCCCTATATCCAACTTGGCGAAGCGGTGGACGGCGAGAAGCCGAAGCGCGCTTCGATCCCCAAAGGCTCAGACCCCCAGACCATCGATCTGGAACGGGCACTGGCGCTGCTGTCCCTGCCGCGCGAAATCGGTCTGCATCCTGAAACCGGCAAGCCGATCTTGGCCGGCTATGGCCGCTATGGGCCCTACGTTCAGCACGACGGCAAATATGCGAGCCTGAGCACGCCGGAAGAAGTGTTCGAGGTGGGGGCCAATCGTGCCATCGCCCTCCTGGCCGAGAAAGCCGCGAACCGCAGTCCGCGTGGAGCGACCGTCATCAAGGAATTGGGCGATCACCCCCAAGAGGGCGGCAAGGTGCAAGTGCTGAGCGGCCGCTACGGCCCCTATGTGAAGCACGCCAAGATCAACGCCACCCTGCCGAAGGACCGCGATTCCGAACAAATCACGATGGAAGAAGCGGTGGAACTGATCGCCGCGAGGGCCGCTAAGGGTCCCGCCAAGAAGAAGGCGGCTAAGAAAAAGCCCGCGGCGAAGAAAAAGCCCGCAACCAAGAAGACCGCGAAGAAGAGCGCTCCCCAAAGCACAAAGAGCAAGGGAGCCGCCGAAGAGCCGGCGGACTAAGCGGCACACGTGGCCAAGACAAAGAAGCCTGCTCCCAGAAAGAAAACACGCGCCGCCAGGAGCGCGGGCAAGCTTCCTTCCAAGCAAGAAATCCTCGACTTTGTAAAACAGTCGACCACGCCAGCCGGCAAGCGTGAAATCTCGCGCGCCTTCGGCATCAAAGGCGCCGACCGCATCCCGCTGAAAGCGCTGCTACGCGACATGGCCGATGAAGGCCTCATTGCGGGCAGCAAGCGTAAGCTGACCCGCCCTGGCGGTCTGCCGCCCGTCGCCGTGCTTGAGATTGCGTCGCGCGATGCGGATGGTGAGTTCATTGCCCGCCCCGTGACGTGGGATGACGAGCATGGTGCCGCACCCCGCATTCTTATGGTCGAGAGCAAACGCGGAGCCGCCCCCCCCGCTGGGATCGGCGACCGCGTTCTGGCGCGCATCACCACACAGGGCGCCGATCCCGATTATCCCTATCGGGCCAGCACTATCAAGCATCTGCCGCGAACGGCGACGCACCTGCTCGGCATCTTCCGCTCGCTTGATCGAGGCCGGGGCGTCATCGACCCTGTCGACAAGAAGCAGCTCAAGGAATGGACCGTTCCGCCCAACTCGACGGGTGACGCCGAGAATGGCGAACTCGTCCGTTTCGAGATCGCCCGGCCCGCGCGCTATGGCGTACCGGCCGCACGCGTTGTCGAGCGGCTTGGCAACCCATCCGCGCAGCAGGCCACGAGCCTCATCGCCGTCCATGCGCATGGTATCCCCGACACCTTCCCGCCCGCGGTGCTTGCCGCGGCGGATGCCGCCAAGGAAGTGGAACTCGGCCGCCGCGAAGATTTGCGGGATATTCCGCTCATCACCATCGACCCGTCCGACGCGCGCGACCATGACGACGCGGTGTGGGCGGAAGCGGACCCGAATCCAAAGAACCGTGGTGGCTGGGTGGTCATCGTCGCCATCGCCGACGTCGCCCATTACGTGACGCCGGGCAACGCGCTCGACAAAGAGGCACGCAAGCGCGGCAACTCGATCTACTTCCCAGACCGCGTCGTGCCGATGCTGCCCGAACGCATCTCCAATGACCTATGCTCGCTGAAAGAGGACGTCGTGCGGCCCTGCCTCGCGGTCCGCATGGTCTTCGACAAAGACGGGAAAAAGCTCAGCCATCGCTTCGTCCGGGGACTGATGCGCTCGGCCGCGAGCCTCAGCTATGAGCAGGCCCAGGCCGCCATTGACGGTCGCACTGATGAAAAGACCGGCCCCCTACTCGACACCGTACTGCGGCCCCTCTGGGGCGCCTATGCCAGTCTCGTGCTGGAACGCACCGCGCGCGGGCCGCTCGATCTCGATCTGCCGGAGCGGAAAATCCTGCTCGACGACAAAGGACAGGTTCGCAACGTCATCAGCCCTCCCCGCCTCGACGCCCATCGCCTGATCGAGGAATTCATGGTCGCCGCCAATGTGGCCGCGGCTGAGACCCTCGAAGCCAAGCGCTCGCCTCTCATCTACCGCGTTCACGACGCGCCCTCGACGGCGAAGATCGCCGCCCTCGGGGAGTTCCTGGAGACGATCGGTCTCAATCTGCCGAAGGCCGGCACGCTGAAGCCGGAGAAGTTCAATCGCATTCTCGCCGACACGCGCGCCACACCGACGGCGGATCTTGTAGGCGAGGTTGTGCTGCGGAGCCAATCACAGGCCGAGTACAGCCCGGGCAATTACGGACATTTCGGACTGAATCTCCGCCGCTACGCTCACTTCACCTCGCCGATCCGCCGCTATGCCGACCTCATCGTGCACCGCGCGCTTGTGCGGGCGAACGATCTCGGTGACGGCGGGCTGACCGACGCCGAGATGGGTGAGCTGGAGGAGATTGCCAAGGCCATCTCCGACACCGAGCGCCGGGCCATGGTGGCCGAGCGGGAAACCAAGGATCGCCTCATCGCCGCCTTTCTCGCCGACCGCATCGGCGCACGTTTCCAGGCGCGCGTCTCAGGGCTTGTGAGATCTGGCCTTTTCGTGCGGCTGCTGGAGTCAGGCGCGGACGGGTTCGTGCCGGCATCCGCGATCGGACATGAATATTTCTTCCATGACGAGGTCCGTCAGGCGCTGGTCGGCGAGGATAGCGGCCTGGCCTATCGGCTTGGCGACCCCGTAGAGGTGTCCCTGGTGGAAGCAATCCCCACCGCGGGGGCGCTACGCTTTGACATGTTGAGTGAGGGGCGCCAGATCGGTATCAAGTCTGGACGCTCTCGGAGCAAAGGACCCCCCAAGACCAAAGGACACTCCAGGACCAAGCGACGCCCGCCGGCCAAGGGCAAAGGCCGCAGACCGAGCAAGCGCCGCTAGTCGACGAGATCGCCGCCGTAAAGGGATAAGTGAATGCAAAAGAGCCTTGAGTCCTCGAACCCTCACCAGCATGACGGCCGATCGACGGGCCGACGCCTGGTCTCGCAATCGCTGTTGCGCGGTGCTTGGCTCAAATGCCCAGCCTGCGGCACAGGCGCGATGTTCCACCGCTATTTGAAGGTGTCGGACAATTGCCCCGATTGTGGCGAGGCGCTGCATTATCAGCGTGCCGACGACGCTCCGACCTATTTCACCATCGTTATCGTCGGCCATGTGGTGGTGAGCTTGGTGCTCGCCGTGGAGATGGCCTATCGGCCGCCCCTATGGTTCCATGCGGCGATGTGGCTGCCACTGACGATCATCCTGGCGATGATTGTGCTAGCTCCCATCAAAGGAGCCCTGGTGGGCCTACAATGGTCCCTCCTGATGCATGGCTTTGATCCGAACGCCGAAGAAGAGATCGGCGACCAGCTCACCCCACCCTCGGCTTGACTTCCAGCCCTGACAGACTAGGTTTCGCGCAAAATCCATTGATACTGATCATTCGAGGACGATATGGCTAAGTCAGTCACCCAAAAAATCAAACTCGTGAGTGGCGCCGGCACCGGCTTCTACTACGTGACCAAGAAGAATCCGCGCAATCTGACCGAGAAGCTCGTTCTCAAGAAGTACGACCCGGTCGTCCGCAAGCACGTGGAATTCAAAGAAGCCAAGATCAAGTAGCTGCGAAGCCGGCCTAACGGCCCTTCTACACGCTTGCTTCCAAAGCCCCGTTACGGGCGCGCAGGGTCGCCCCTTGTCATTCGAGGGCACAGCGCCAAATCAAAGAAATTGGATGAAGTGAGAGCCAACCAATAAGTTGGCCGGCCGAAACGCGGTACTAACGAGGAGGCCACTGAACCACGCTCCGACCGGCCGAACCCTACGGACCCAGGAGATGCGGCGGACCTGAGCAACTCCGCAGGGCTATTCCGTGCAGGAAGGGAAAGGGGCCAGGGAGGCGAAGCCGTCATCTGACGCTAACCCCTTCCGCAGTTCTCACTTCCCGCAGCAATTCGTCGAAACTAAGTCAAATCATAAATACAGGCGGCGGCGGAAGAAAATCAATTATTCCAATTTGATTAATCTACAGAAATAGATGTAATAACAATATATTACAAGCCACGCCTCAGGATTCAGTTCAAAAATGAAATTAGGCCGTCTCGTGGATCACTGGGGGTTCTAGGGGCTGTCCCCTGCCAAGTGATTCGCACCCGCCAACCACTTCGGGCCTGAAGCGAAACCCGGAGGCCGACTTATCGCCCTCGCTCCACCGGCAACAGCTACTGCGCCTCGCCGATGAATTGCCGAACGGTGTCGAGAAACGTCGTCACGGAGATCGGTTTTGAAATATAGGCCTCGCAGCCGCCTTGGCGGATACGCTCCTCGTCGCCCTTCATGGCGAAGGCGGTGACGGCGATCACGGGGATTTCGCGGAGGTGATCGTCCTCCTTCAGCCACTTGATCACTTCGAGACCCGACACCTCAGGCAGCTGAATATCCATCAGAATGAGATTGGGGTAATGCTCGCGGGCAAGCTCCAGCGCCTCGATGCCGTTGCGCGTCTGGAGTGTCTTGTAGCCATGTGCGTCGAGCAGGTCGTGAAACAACTTCATGTTCAAGTCGTTGTCTTCGACGATCAAAACGGTCTTGGTCATTGGCATCGGCCCCGGCGAATCGGTCCATTCATGATCGGCGATCTTGTCACAATGCGCCATGCCAGTCGGTGCTGGCCTGCCCCTCCAGAGCATCGTGATTTTCTCCCCTTGATTGAGCGGAGTGTCGTCACAAACCCGTAACCAAACCCTTTAGACCTGGGAAAAACCGGTGGACTGTCATGAAATTTGGTGAACCAATGGTGACATCAGCAGCTTCATCATCCGTGTGCGGCATAGCGCCCGCCCCGGGGGGGGCAGCCAAGAACGATGCAACCCACTAGGCGCTATTTGCACTCTTTTGCTTGAAGATATTCAAGCGAGGTCAGCCGGCCGTCGATCGAGAAGTCACCATAATCGATCGAGAGCTCACGGCTGACGCCGTTTTCATAAAGCCGGAAATCTATCTGGTAGCTTGGGATCAGATCGCCGTCCTTGGGCTCGAAATAGCCAATCGACACCGGCCATGACGAATGCTTGCCGAGATTTTTCTCCTTGGCAACCGCTTCGAGCTTCGCGTCCTCGGCGCCAGGCTTGACCACCCTGCCGATGAAGGCGGTGGTCTCATAGACCTTCCGCCCCTTCTCCGAGCCATCGTAAATCCTGGCCTGGAATACGTTCTCTCCGGACAGCGCTTTCTCGATCAGTGCGATGCTGTGCTGCGTGGGGAAAAAGACCTGGCCTGCGAATGCGAGCTCGGCCCGCGATGGCTGGCTGAGCTTAACCTCGATGACCTCCCTAGGGTCCTCGCGCACCGCCCGCCCCATGGTGACATCGCCGAGCTTGTCGTTCAGATACTGCGCCGACTGGAAGCGGAACTTCTTGCCATCCCCCTGCTCCCAGGTCGATGAGCGAAGGTCCGTCATGTTGCTCTGGCCTTGAGAGTCCGTCATCTGCGTGACCATCCGCATATTGAGCGAGTAACCGTCGCAGGGCGAGCCGGTGAACTCGAACACCATGCGTCCATCAATGCCGGTGACGCCGGACGCCGACCGTGCCTCGTCGAGGGTCATCTCGTAGATGGCGCGATGGGGCACGAGCTTGCTCGGCTCCTTCGCAGCAAGCGCCAAAGCATCATGAGGAACAGCGCAAGAGAGCCCGAGAGCCGCCACCAGCGCCAGATTTCCACGCACACTCACTATGCTTAGCCTCATGTCGTTCTTGGCCTCATCGATTTCATCCGTCTTCGGAGCCCAAACGGAAAGTCAATTCTTGGCACCAACCGGCAAGCCCGACAAGAGCATGTTTCATCGGGAAATACTCTAGGGCAGCTTGCAGGATAGCGGGATTTGCTCAATGGTTGGGAGAACTTTGAACGCGCGGAGGATCCATGGCTGGCGACATCGAAGCGAGGCTGAAAGCGCTCGACCTTGTTTTGCCCGAGGCCAAGGCAGCGATCGCCACCTATGTTCCCTTTCTCCATCTCGACGGTCAGCTCGTCATCTCAGGCCAATTACCCCTAAAAGACGGCGGATTGGCGGTCGCCGGCAGGCTTGGCGATGGCGTCAGGCTCCCTGATGGCCAGGACGCGGCCCGGCTTTGCGCCTTAAATATCCTAGCTCAGGCGAAATCGGCGCTCGGCGACCTCGATCGTATCCAGCAGCTTGTCCGTCTCAATGGCTTCGTCAACGCCACCCCCGACTTCGCCGACCATTCCAAGGTGATCAACGGCGCATCGGACCTGATGGTGGAAATCTTGGGCGATAAGGGACGCCATACCCGCATCGCGGTTGGCTGCGCCAGCCTGCCCTTGAACGCCGCCGTCGAGATCGACGCTGTTTTTGCCGTAGACTAGTTCCTTAAACGAGAGACCTTTGACATGGGCGAGCTCTACTGGCTCAAGCGGCCAATTGCCCATCGCGGCTTGCACGACACGTCAGGGGCTGACGGCGCCCGCGTCGTCGAGAACAGCGCCTCCGCGGTCGCGGCAGCCATGGGCAAAGGCTACGCGGTTGAGGTCGACCTGCAATGCGCCGCAGGCCACATGCCGGTCGTGTTTCATGACGCAACCCTCGACCGCCTTACAGAAGAGACGGGTCCGGTATCGGCTCATAAGGTCTCGGCCCTGCGCACCATGGCTTTGCGGGGCTCGGACGACCACATCCTGTCGCTTCCCGACCTCCTCGCCCTGGTGAACGGCTTTGTGCCCATTGTGCTCGAGGTGAAAAGCACTTGGGACGGCGACGGCCAATTCGAGGCGCATATCGCCAGGACGCTTGCGACCTATTCAGGCCCTGTGGCCGTCATGTCATTCGATCCCCATTCGGTGGCCGCCTTTCGGCACGTGGCGCCCAACCTGCCCCGCGGGCTGATCGCCAAACGCTTCGCGGGCAAGGACCATTGGTCTGAGCTTACCGTTCCGCAGCGCTTCGCCATGCGGCATCTCCTGACGTCGACCTTCGCCCGGCCCAATTTCATCGCTTACGATATCGGCGCGCTCCCGGCGCTAGCGCCCTTGATCGCTCGGACCGTGTTCGGGCTGCCGCTGCTGACCTGGACGGTGCGCACCAAGGCCGACCGCGAACGCGCACTTCGTTATGCCGACGCCATGATCTTTGAAGGGATCGAGCCCTAGCATGGGCGACGTGGAGAGACAGTCGGCCGGCGCTCAGGATGCTGATCACGGCGTCGTGGTGCGGGTCACCCAACGCATTGCCGACGTCCCTGCGGAGGACTGGGACGTCTGCGCGACCGGCACGAACGCATCAGATTCCACATCAATACGCCCGCCTAATCCATTTATATCTCATGCTTTTCTTAAAGCTCTGGAAGATAGCGGTTCGGCCACACGGGAGTCCGGCTGGCTGCCCCAACATCTCCTCTACGAGGACGGCGGCGGCCGCTTACAAGCCTGCATGCCCTGCTATCTGAAGTCTCATAGCCAAGGCGAGTTCGTCTTCGATCATGGCTGGGCCGAGGCCTTTATGCGCGCCGGTGGCCACTATTACCCGAAGCTCCAGGCCTCGGTGCCCTTCACGCCGGTCACGGGGCCACGACTCCTTGTGCGAGCTGGCGCCGACCGGATCGGTTGCGAGACTGTGCTGCTCGAAGCGGGAGTGACGCTCGCCCAAACTCTCGATGTTTCCTCGCTCCACCTCACCTTCATGACGCGTGACGAGTGGGAGCTGGCTGGGCGGATCGGCTACCTGCAACGTACCGACCAGCAGTTCCATTGGTTGAACGACGGCTATAACAGCTTCGACGATTTTCTTGGCGCCCTGTCCTCACGCAAGCGCAAAGCAATCCGCAAGGAACGCCGCGCGGCGCTAAGCGAGGGCATCGAGATCGAATGGATCACCGGCGGTGACCTCACCGAAGCCCATTGGGACATCTTCTTCGCCTTCTACATGGATACAGGCGAGCGAAAATGGGGCACACCCTACCTCACGCGCGAATGCTTTAGCCTACTCGGCGAAACCATGGCGGACGAACTGCTGCTGGTGATGGCCAAACGCGACGGCGAATACATCGCCGGTGCCCTCAACATCATCGGTGCCGATACGCTATACGGCCGTTATTGGGGTGCCACCGAGATGC
The DNA here is from genome assembly GCA_018067145.1 of Methyloceanibacter sp. Lineage (GTDB taxonomy): Bacteria > Pseudomonadota > Alphaproteobacteria > Rhizobiales > Methyloligellaceae > Methyloceanibacter. The sequence continues at coordinate 1,748 of JAGPVD010000080.1, read as the reverse complement.
ACGACTTCCTGCATTTCGAGGTCTGCTACTACCAGGCCATCGACTATGCGATTGAGCATGGTCTCGCCCGGGTCGAAGCCGGGGCGCAAGGCGGCCACAAGCTCGCCCGGGGCTATCTCCCAGTCGAGACCTACAGCGCGCACTACATTGCCGATCCCGGTCTAGCCCGCGCGGTCTCCGACTATCTTGCCCGGGAGCGGCAGGCGGTGACCGAGGAAGCGGCGCTCCTTGCCGAAGAGACGCCCTATCGCCGCGACAAAGCCTAGGCGGCTCAGCCCTCAAGCGTGAACGAGATCTTGCCGTTGATGCGGTATTTTTGAATCTTGCCGTCCTTGACCGTGGCCTCGAAATTCTCGATCCAGATCGAGCGAACATTGCGCACGCTGTCATTGGCGCGCTTCACCGCGGTCTGCGCGGCATCTTCCCAACTCTTGTCAGACTCACACAGAACCTCGATCACTTTGAGCATGGACATGGGGCTCTCCTTGGTGGGGATGCGCCAGGGGTTGGCTCGCATCCCTTCTTCAGCCAGTTGATACCAGCTAGCCGAATAGTAGCCTCCAAGCTTTGATAGGAATCAATGGGCTGAGCGAGGCGGGGGCCGCCTTCATGCCAACATGCTCATTATCCGGTTGACCTCATGCGCCTAAGGAATCGAAATGATTCCGAAAAATGCGAGCAGCCGACTGCAAGCGAAGGAGGCACGACAATGGCGGCTTACGATCGGGACAACATCTTCGCCAAGGTGCTGAGGGGCAAAATCCCCTGCCATAAGCTCTACGAGGACGACGACACCCTCGCCTTCCTCGACATCATGCCGCGCACCGATGGCCATGCGCTGGTCATCACCAAGGAGCCAGCGCCCGACCTGTTTGGCATTTCGCCTGAGGGTCTGGCCAAGCTCATGGGGGTGGTGCAAAAGCTCGCGCCGAAGATCAAGAATGCTGTTGGCGCCGATGGCGTGCTGATTCAGCAGTTCAACGGCGCCGCAGCCGGGCAGACCGTGTTCCACCTCCACGTACACATCATTCCGCGGAAAGAGGGCGTGTCCATGGGCCGTGAGGGCGCGAAAATGGCCGACCCGGACGCCCTCGCCGCCACGGCGGAGAAGATCAGGGACCAGATACACTCTGACGAAATTCGAGGTGAAGCGGGCCATGGATAGGACCCAGTCCACGCGGTTGAAGGGAATAGGTCGCGAAGCGACTAGCCCTCGCCGAGGGAGACCTTCGGCACGGCGCTCGGTGAGGCCTTGCCGCCGCGTGGCTTGCGGGTTCGCTTGGCTCGCGGCTTGGCCGGAGCGGATTTCGCAGTAGCCTTGCCGCCACTCTCGCCATCGGCCTCATCGTCACATGGACGGCCATAACGTATCGATTGCGAGCGATCTGGATCGTGCTGATCAACGTTGCTGCGCTCTTCCTGGCGGCGACGCGATTCTCGGCACCCTCGGAGTCCCTCCTCATCTTTCCGACCACCCCGGGCGTTGTTGCACTCTGGTCAGATCTCGTACGTGCCTTCGACGTCATCCGGCACAACGTCGAACCGGTCCGACCGATTACCGGCATCGTCGTGATCCTGACGGCTCTGTTCTGGCTGCTCGGGGCCCTCCTCGCATGGGGCCTCTCGAAGGAACATCCGTTCGTGGCACTCCTTCCCCCGCTTGTTGTTGCACTCCAATTCGCAACGCTTGACCGGCGCAACGACAGCCTGATCATCCTCGGTGCATTCGTCGTGCTGGTCGCGGCAAC
>JAGPVD010000075.1 GCA_018067145.1 Methyloceanibacter sp. | reverse complement strand
GACTGCCTCGTCGGGCATCGACGGATCGCGTTTCAAAAACTTTCCGAGGCCCAGGCCGAGGTAGATAGGGAGAAGGAATTCGCGCCAACAGCGGCCCATGATGCCGCCAATAGCGAGGTCGCGTGCCTCCGCATCCGTCGGCGCGACATAGACGTCCCGGATGATCCGCCACGCGTTACGGTCGGGAACGCGACCGGTTCGCGCCGCGCCTTCGACGACCGCATCCCAGTGTTTCGCCGTGACCGACGCGTCGGGGTCGATGCCCAGGCTGACCGGGATATAGCCCTTTTCGCCGGCGAGCTTGTGGTTGTCCGATCCCGGGGTGAGTCCCGCGATGGCAAGCGGCGGATGGGGTTTTTGATACGGCTCCAGATGATATGCCAGGCTGGGAAAATCGCTGCGCGTTTCGCCCATCGACCAGAATTCGCCCTCAAAGTCGCTGGCGCCATCGCTCCAGAGCCGCGTCATGATGTCGATCGCCTCGAACGTCATACGGCGGTTCCGGCCGCCGCTGACATCGAGACCGAAAAGCTGGTGATCGGTCGGCAGGGCGCTGATGCCGACGCCGAGCTGATAACGTCCCTCGGCCATGTGGTCGAGATAGGCAACCCGGTGCGCCAGCTCGACCGGATTGTGATAGGGGAGCAGATGGCCCAGCGGACCGAGCCGGATATGCTTTGTCCTCAGAAGCGCCTGGGCAATGAGCAGATCAGGCGCCGGACACGGCTCCCACTCCGCGGTGAAATGCTCTCCGATCCACGCCTCCTCGAAGCCAAGCGCGTCAAGCCGCTCCAGATCCTTAAGGTCCCGGAGCTGGCCATCCCGTATGTCCCGCTCGGGCGGGTGCGTTGGCATGAGAAAAGCGCCAAACTTCATTGGCCTCTCCGGCTACAACCTCTGAGGACTGCTCAAGCGCTCTAGCCATAGCAGGAATTTCGCGATCGATGTCGGTCAATGTACGACCCGCAGTGCCATCCGAGTTAACGTGACATTGCCCCGACAATGCCCAGACTCGCCCTTGGGCATGTCTGCTTTGTGCCAAATGCGGAAAAAGGCTGGTCATCGAGCGCGTTCGCCTAGTCTTAGGACATCGTCCAAATTGGGATTAGATGCGGCGCTCTTTAGACAGTTCCTCATAGGCGGCATTAATAGCGGCAATTTTCTTGGTCGCGAGCGATACAAATTCCGGCGGCACGCCGCGTGCAATCATCTTGTCGGGATGATTGTCGAGGACAAGCTTGTGGTAGTGCCTTCTTAGCGTGTCATTGTCGACGTCGCGCGTTATCCCCAAAACCTCGTAGGGGTCGCATCTGACCGAACCCACGTGTCGCGCTTTGACGTGGCTGAAAGCGGTGGGAGTGAACCCAAAACGCTGGGCTACGTCGGCCAGAAATTTATCCTCACTCTGGTCGAATACGCCGTCGGCCATAGCAATGTGGAAGAGGCCTTCAAGCACATCCTCCAGTGACCTGAGCCCCTTCTTTCATCCAGTTGGAAGTAGAGTCCGTTGGTCATTTGAGCCCATCAGGCTCGGTGGTGCAACGGGATGGGCTGTGGAGCCCTGCGGTAGTTCAAGCGACCCGTCCCGTTGCTTCGCGGGATCGCTGAGTTTGGCGTAGACGGCAGGCGGCACATTGCCGATGGCGCTGTGCGGCCGGACGGTATTGTAGTCATCCTTCCAGATCGCCAGTGCCTCGCGAGCATGAGCGAGCGAGGTGAACAAAGTCTCGTTCAACAGCTCGTCACGCAGCCTGCCGTTGAAGCTCTCGATGAAGGCGTTCTGCGTCGGCTTGCCTGGCGCGATGTAATGCCATCCGATCTGGGCGTCCTGCTGCCATCTGAGCATCGCGTTCGAGGTCAGCTCGGTGCCGTTGTCGCTGACGATCGATAACGGCTTGCCGCGCCCGGCGATGATGGCATCGAGCGCGCGACCGACCCGCACACCTGACAACGAGGTGTCGGCAACCAGCGTAAGGCACTCGCGGGTGAAGTTGTCGATCACGGCGAGTATCCTGAACCGCCGGCTATCGACCAGCGTGTCGCTCAGAAAGTCCAGTGACCAACGCTGGTTCGGTCCTTGCGGCAATGCCAAGGGAGCCCTTGTTCCAAGCGCTCTTTTGCGCCCGCTGCGGCGACGCACCTGGAGCCGTTCTTCACGATATAATCGTCTGAGCTTCTTGTGGTTCACGCACGTTCCCTCACGCCGCAACAGGATCAGGAGCCGCCGATAGCCAAAGCGACGGCGGACAGCGGCAAGCTCACGTAGCCGGCCACGCAGCGCGGCATCGTCAGGTCGCACGCTCCGGTATCGCATTGACGCCCGATCCGCCCCGATCACCTGGCACGCCCGGCGCTGGCTCACCTCATAGACTTGGCAGAGATGCACCACAGCTTGCCGCTTCACGACGGGCGTCACCATTTTTTTGCGCTAATATCCTTCAACATGGCGTTGTCGAGCATCGTCTCCGCCAGCAGCTTCTTCAGCTTGCGGTTCTCGTCTTCCAACACCTTCAGTCGACGCATGTCGGACACCTCAAGCCCGCCATACTTCGACTTCCATTTGAAAAATGTCGCGCTGCTGATGCCGTGCTTACGGCAGATATCTACCGTCTTCACCCCAGATTCCTGCTCACGCAGAACACCAATAATCTGCTCTTCCGTAAACCTCGATCGCCTCATCGTCCGTCCCCTCTCAGGTGGCGGACTCTACTCAAATCTGGAGGAAGTTCAGGGGCTCAGGTCACAACGCAAGTCGAAGCGCGCGCTCGGGAGATCCTGAATCAACACTGATCAGCCCCACCTAATTGGTCCGGTTTGAATGTTAGTTCATGGTTGGCCTTTCCTGCAACGGGATGATGGATTCCGGCGCCGGAGGTCTGTATCCGAGCGCGCTGTGCGGTCGCGCTGGACGTGTGGCGACGCAGCAAGAACGCACCTCGATTGGGGCTGG
>JAGPVD010000071.1 GCA_018067145.1 Methyloceanibacter sp. | reverse complement strand
GATAGTTGGGCTGACCGGGCTGATAGCCGGCGCCCCGCTGCCAGCCATGGCCGCGCAGGAAGTTTGCCGTGGAGGCGAGCGCGTCGGCCTTGGAGTTGAGGTCCACCCGGCCATTGCCGTCACCGTCCACGCCATAGAGCTGGATCGACTTGGGCAGAAACTGCGTCTGGCCCACCTCGCCATGCATGGCGCCGCGCTGGGAGGCGCTGAGACTGCCGCGGTCGACGAGCTGGAGCGCGGCATAGAGATGGCCGGTGAAATATTCGCTCCGGCGGCAGTCATAGGCCAGCGTGGCGACGGCGGAGAGCGTGTTCTGCCTGCCCATATAGCCGCCAAAGCCGGTCTCCAGGCCCCAGATGGCGAGCAGGGGCCCGGGCGGCACGCCATAGCGCTTCTCGATCGACGCGAAGAGCCGGGCATTGGACGCCTTGAGCCGCTTGCCCTTGGAGGCGATGGCGTTGGCACCGCGCTTTTTCATGAATTGGTCGAGGCTGAGCTTGAAGCTCTTCTGCCCACGGTCGGCGCGGATGGTCCCGGTGGAATAGCGCGTGGCCTTCAGCGCCTGGATGCTCCGCCGGCCGATGCCGTTCGCGGCGGCTTCTTTGGCGAAACTGCGCTTCCACCGCTCGAAGCCGGATGAGTTGTTGCCGCATTTGGCCGCAAGTGCCGGGGCGGCGGTCGCGAGGAGGAGGGCGGTCGCGAGAAGCGCCACCAATCGTCCACGCACAAGGAGCGTTCTGGCTGTCAGGGACAATTTGGTCTTGAGGGATTTGGCCATAGGAGCCTTCCGTTTTGGAGCGTTCCGCTTTTCATCGAAGGCTTGGCTGGGAATGCCGCGCCGAACCGCCACGCCCATCCATCGGGGGGTCGGTACCCCGCTAAGCCACTTGTACCGTGAGGTTTCAGACCTTGGCAATTGGGGATGGGGCCTCTAATCGTCTCTCTTCTCCAAGGCAATATCGGACTCTTGCGAGCAAGTGGTCTTGGTTCAACTAAAAATTGCTCTAACTGCTACTTGCCAAGTTAAGCGTGAAGCCAAGCCGCCGCGAATCAGACATGATTCAGTCATGGCAGATGGTTCAAGGCTTGCAACTGAGCGCATGCATGTCAGCGTCGTCCGCGTGGAGCGGCGTCAGCAGCGCGTGAGTTTCCGTGCGCTGGAGGCAGACATGCTGGTGGTGATCGAGGCCGACAGCGAGGACGAAGCACGGGCGCTATGCGCCGAGGCGGGGCTTCAGTTCCTCACCCTCTGCGACGACTGAACTCTCTCACGCCTGCGCGGTCGAGCAAGAGAAAGACCTTAGTCCTTCGGCGCCTTAAACTGCATGTTGCGCAAGGCGTCGGCCATGAGCCAGCTCAGCTGCTGGGCCTGGATGCCGAAAGTCTGCATCTGGGTCTGCACATAGCGGCTCTGGAGGGTCACGACTTCCTGAGCGTCCTCAGCCTTGGCAATCTCGCTGGCAAGCGAGAAAGAGCGTTCGGCATTCTCTTTAGCGAAGGCGACGGCTCGCTCCTGGATGGCCTTGAAGTTCCCGGCCTCAGGGGCGCCTGACGAGGACCAGGCGTTCATCGCCTGGCTCATGAATTCCATGAACTGCCCATAGGCCATGCGGGCCTGCTCGACGTTCTTCTCGGCGAGGTCGCGCATTTCTGGAGGCATTTCGAACGTCGGTTTGTCTGCCATGAATTCCCCTTAAGCCCGTTTGTCTTCAATCGTCTCTGGCCGTTTCTATAGTGCCCATAGAATACGCAATTCTTGCGCCGGGCGCCATCGCTGGCGAACCCCTAAAGGGCGCAAAAAAACATCGGCCTTAACGGCTTGGCCGTGTCCTCTACTCAGCGGCTTCGGCCACCTGATCGAGCCCGGCGACATAGCGCTCCACGTCGAGCGCCGCCATGCAGCCCATGCCGGCGGCGGTGACCGCTTGGCGATAGACGTCATCGGCGACATCGCCCGCGGCGAATACGCCCTCGATACTAGTCGCAGTCGAGCCGGGCGCGGTCAGGATATAATCGCCCGGCTTGAGGTCGATCTGGCCTTTGAACAGCTCGGTCTGGGGCGAATGGCCAATGGCGATGAAGATACCGTCGACTGGCATCGTCGTCTCTTCGCCGGTCTTCGTGTCCTTCAGCTTGGCGCCGGTAACGCCGAGCGGATCGTCCTCACCGAGGACTTCCAAGAGCTGATGGTTCCACACCACCTCGACCTTGGGGTTCTTGAGAAGACGCTCTTGCAGGATTTTCTCCGCACGCAGCTCGTCCCGGCGATGCACCAAGATGACCTTCTCGGCCAGATTGGCGAGATAGAGAGCCTCCTCGACCGCGGTGTTGCCGCCGCCGACCACGATCACCGTCTTGCCGCGATAGAAGAAGCCGTCGCAGGTGGCGCAGGCCGACACGCCAAAGCCTTGGAACTTCTGCTCCGAGGGCAGATCGAGCCAGCGCGCCTTGGCGCCTGTGGCGATGATGACCGCATCGGTCGTGTACTCCGTGCCGCTATCGCCTTTGAGCCGGAAGGGCCGCTGCTTGAGGTCGACTTCGGTGATCATGTCGGCGACCATCTCGGTGCCCACATGCTCGGCCTGGGCGCGCATCTGGTCCATGAGCCAAGGCCCCTGGATCACGTCGGCGAAGCCCGGATAGTTCTCCACATCGGTGGTGATGGTCATCTGGCCGCCCGGCTGAATGCCCTCGATGAGGAGCGGATTCAGCATGGCGCGCGCGGCATAGATGCCCGCGGTGTAGCCGGCAGGACCGGCGCCGATGATGATCACCTTGGCGTGGCGAGAACCCATGAGAAATGCCTCTAGATTAGGAACTGGCTGGAAGAGGTCGGCGGATGGGAGAGGTAAGCATCGAAGCGCTTGCGTGCAACCCGCATCGGCACAAGAGCATTTTAGTCTTTGGTTTCAAGGTCGAGCGCGTGGCGGATGGCGGAGGCGACCAGTTCAGTGTCGTTGATCGGGGCATAGCTCCACGATTCCAAATGGCCCTCGAAAGGCCTTGTAGCCCCGCGCTCGCGCATCAGCCCATGGAAGCGGGACAGCCGCGTCGAGCGGCCGGGTAGGGCCTGGACGTAGACCGGTTTGCCGGTGCCCACCGCCTCGGTGACCATGTTGACCGAGTCATGAGTGACGACGATGGCGTCAGCAAGCGACAGAAACGCGAAATACGGATTTTCGCCAGTGCCGTCCCAGATGAAATGGGGCGTGTCCACGATGGCATGAGAGAGCGCCGCGAGCGTGTAGGGGTTCGTCCGGCGCGAAGGCGTGACGAGCAGCGAGCCGCCAGTTTCGCGGGCAAGGTTCGCGAGCTTGGCGCCGAATTCCATGGCGATTTTCGGCGGGAAACTGAAAGCTTGGCTCTCGCCGCCGAGCAACACGGCGACGCGGGGATGCGGCAGAGCTTTGACGCGCGGTGCAAAGTTCTTGCCTGCCTCGGCGAGTCGCTCCGGCGTCACGCTATGTACGGCGCCGAACGTGGTGATGACGTTGGTGCCCTCGAAATTGTCGTGGACGGGCGTTGCCACGAGGTCGAATAGCCCGGCTGGGACTTTCGGGTTCTGGATGTGAAGCGCGTAGGCGCCCGACAGCCGTTTGATGGCGAGCGCGGTGGGTACGCTGCGGCGGCCGATGGAGATAACGAGACGTGGCCATGGTGGCTCAAGCGGTTCACTCGTGTCCATCGCGCGCAGGAGTGTCTGCCCGGGGACAAGAATCTGAAGCGGCGTGGGGACCAACCGCATGGTCCCTTTGGGGCGGACGCGTTTCAGCGTGAATGGGAGCCCGACGGCCTCGGCGACGGCAATGCCTTGCGCTTCCATGCCCACAGAACCGTCGGTGATGACCCAGGTCGTATCGGGCTTGGCAGGCTCATCTTGGGGGCTTCCAGAACTTCCGGAATGGAAATCGATCAATTTTTTTTCGATTCTTTTGCCTAGAAGACCTAATGTTGCGCGAAACCGAGAGGTGTTTAGCCCTCGGAAGCTCTCCATCGCCTTCTAGCGCGATGGCCCAGCGATCGTCCAGGGAACGAAAACACCCATGCGTAGCGCCCGCCTTGATACGACCGACTGGCTAATCCTGCGCGAGCTTCAGGACGATGGGCGCATCACCAACGTGGATCTCGCCCGCAAGGTCGGCCTTTCAGCGCCGCCATGTCTGCGCCGCGTACGGGCGCTTGAGGAGGCGGGCATCATTGAGGGCTTCAACGCGATCCTGAACGACAAGGCGCTCGGCTTCGATGTCACCGCTTTCGCCATGATCAAGCTGCACGGCCAGGCGGAGGCCGAACTGATCGCCTTCGAAGAACGCGTGCAAGATTCGCCCATCGTGCGCGACTGCCACATGCTGTCAGGCGAGACCGACTTCGTGTTGCGTTGCGTGGCGCTCGACCTCGGTGCCTTTCAGGACTTCATCATCCACGAGCTGACGGCAGCGCCCAATGTCGCGAGCGTGAAAACGTCTCTCGTGATCCGCACCTCGAAACACGCCGCCGGCGTGCCGACGGAGATTGCGACCGCTGGCAGCTAGCGGGCGACGTTGGCGTAGACGGTGAGGTTGCGAAAGGTCTTCGCGCTGTGATGCGCGAAATCGGGGCCGATAGGCGTTGGCCCCTTCATGGCGCGGATAGCGCCGTCCTTGGTATCGGTAATCAGATTGTCGGTGATCAGGGCCGCCCCCGTTGACGGGCTCACCGAGACGCCGATGCCGGTATGGGCGTTGCGGATGAGATTGTCGGTGACGCTCACATTACGGAGATAATCGCCCCAGCCCAGCAGAATGCCGTAGGCAGGCGCATTTTCGATGACGTTGTCACTGACTATGGCGTCGGCCTCCACGGCGATGCCGACACCGCGGGTGTCGATGCTTTTCCGGAAGAAGAGATTGCGGATGATATTGCCCCGAACGACAGCGAGTCGGCCGCCTTGCTGAAAATTGGTGACCGACACGCCCATGGCCGCGGCGTCGACAATGTTTTTCGCGATCACCACGCCCTGGAAGGAGAACTCGGCATAGAGCGCAACCTCACCGAGGCGGGCGCAGAAATTTCCGATAATTTGGCAGTTAGAGCCGGCGTTGGAGCGTATCGCCGAAAAAGCGCAGTCGGTGATTCTGTTCGCACTCACCACCACCGAGTCAGCGCGAAAGATATTGATACCATTGCCGTTTTGGCCGCTGCCGCCGCTCTTAGCGGCGATACGCTCGATGCGGTTCGAGGTCACGATGGTGCCGTCCTCGCCGATCTTCGACCGCCAGACGAGGATGCCGTTGTCGCCGCAGTCATGCACGTGACTATGGGCAATCTCTAGCCCGTCCGCGTCTTCGCTAAACAGCGCGGTCTTGCCGATGTGGCCGATCTCGCAATTGGCGATGCGGCCCGCTACGCGGCGGAACACGATGCCGCCTTCACTGCTGCCCATGAAGCGGCAGTCAGAGATGTCGAGATGCGTCGCCCCAGTCGCCAGGAGAAGCGCGCCGTCCTCGCCGAGCGGTTTGCCCCCGGCGTCAAGCACGAGACCGGATAGGCGCACATTGTCGGTCTTCTCGGTTGCGAGGATTGCGCCGCCTGATCGGTAGCGAAGGATCGTTCGCCCCGGCACACCCTCAATGTGCGTGCCCGATTTGAGGTTGAGCCGCTCGGTCGAATAGGTCCCCGCCGCGAGACGTAAGGGTGCACCCGAACGGGCTGCCGCATCGGCGGCGTCCTGGAGCGCTGCGGTCTGGTCGGTAACGCCGTCTCCCGGGGTCACACCGCCTGCGTTGGACGAGCCTTGTGCGGCCACCAAGCGCGGGCCCACTACGGCGAGGCCGACTCCAAGTCCGGCCAACATGAGTTCGCGGCGGCCAATGGTCATTGCCGCAACTCCTCGATGTGTGAGGGAGACGGGTTTTGGGCCTGGGCCGCGCGCGCGTCTGGTCCGGTGGTGGCGTCGAGGACGAGGCGCAGGATCTCTTCCGCCGCATGGAGCAAGGTATCGGCGCTGAACGGGGTGTCTTCGGATGCCCGATGCGGCACGTGCACGAACAGGGCGTCACTTCCGTGAGTTTGTGCCCATTGCAGCGAACGGTAATAGAGGAAGTTGCAGAGATAGCGCCCGCAGGATCGCGAGCTGTGGGCGGGCGTGCCTTGGGTTCTGAGATGCGCAGCGATCTGTGTGACCGGAAAGCCGGTGTCGAGGCGCATGGTGCTGTTCGGCGAGATCATGCGTGCGTCCGGGACGCTGCCATTGGCATCGGCGCGGGACGCAATTCGGTTATGCGCCGAGCGCTCGATACGAAGGGCCTTCGCACGCGGGCTGACGCCAAAGTGAATCATTACATGGGGTTGGACGCTCTCGTGGAGGCGGGGCGTGAGTTCAGCAACCGCCTTCCACTCCGTCGGCAGCACGTGCGCCTGCAGATTGCAGTCGTGGGATTTACGCGCGGCCAACGTCTCGGCGAGCCAGCCGGAAGGGTTCTCGGCGACGCCGGGATAGGGGCCAAAACCGGTAATGAGGACGCGTGACTGTGCCATATCTCTGGCTTACAAGCCGCTCGCGCGGGAGGAAAGTGAATTCGCGGGGCCTGGTCTATTTGGGCTCTTTGAGCCCGACCAATCGGCCAAGTTCTTCGGCCGCCGCGCCTGCGGTCATCTCGCCAGCCCGGACCTTGTCCTCAAGCGCCTCGACGTGGCGCGCGGCGCGCCGGCTACCCTTGAAAGCGGCGAGTAGGCGCTGCTCGAAGATTTCGCGCATCCACGATGTAGCCTGATCGGCCCGGCGTTCCATCAACGCACCGGACTCTAAGAGCGTGTTCTGCCGCTCGGTGATTTTTTCCCACAGCGTGTCGAGGCCGAGATTGTCCCGCGCCGACATGGTCAGCACTGAGGGCGACCAGTTCGGATGGCCAGCGGCAAGAATATGCAGGGCGGTTTTGTATTCCGTCGCCGCGCGATTGGCGCGCTCGACATTGTCGCTGTCGGCTTTGTTGACGGCGATGATGTCGGCCAGCTCAAGCAGGCCGCGTTTGATGCCTTGAAGCTCATCGCCCGCGCCGGGGATAGCGACCACGACGAACACATCCACCATGCCGGAGACAGCGGTTTCCGATTGGCCGACGCCGACCGTCTCCACAAGCACGATATCGAAGCCCGCCGCTTCGGCCAGCGCGATGGTCTCGCGCGTGGTCTTGGTTACGCCGCCTAGACTCGTGCCCGCAGGAGAGGGGCGGATGAAGGCTGATGTCTCACCAGAAAGCCGACCCATGCGGGTCTTGTCGCCGAGAATGGAACCACCGGTTCGCGATGAGGTCGGGTCGACGGCAAGCACGGCCACCTTGTGGCCCTCGGCGATGAGATTCATCCCGAGCTGGTCGATAAGGGTGGACTTGCCGGCACCGGGAACGCCGCTAATGCCGATGCGGATGGACTGGCCGGTATGAGGCAGCAGCGCCTCAAGCAGCTCTTGCGTGCGGAGCTGGTCCTCCGGCTTGGTGCTCTCGACCAGAGTGATGGCGCGCCCCAAGGCCACGCGGTCGCCGGCGCGGATGGCCTCGACGGTGTCTTGGAAATCGTCGTCAGTCTTAGTGTTGCCGCTCATGGGATACCGAGCTACTCGGCGGCTGCTTTGGCGTCGCCCTCGGCACCGAGTTTGCCAAGGATGTCGATTGCGGCATCGGCGATCGGCGTGCCAGGGCCGAAAATGGCCTTGGCACCGGCTTCGTAGAGCTCGGGATAATCCTGCGGTGGGATGACGCCGCCGACGACGACCATGATGTCGCCGCGTCCTTGAGACTCCAATGCTTCGCGCAGCGCCGGCACGAGGGTCAAGTGACCGGCGGCGAGCGACGATACGCCGAGGATATGTACGTCGTTCTCGACGGCCTGGCGGGCAGCCTCGTCGGGCGTCTGGAACAGGGGACCAATATCGACATCGAAGCCGAGGTCGGCAAAGGCGGAGGCGATGACTTTTTGGCCACGGTCATGGCCGTCCTGACCCATCTTGGCCACGAGAATGCGGGGCCTGCGCCCGTGCTCGGTCTCGAAGCTCTCGATCAGTTCGTTGACGCGGGTCATGTTTCCGTCCTCGCGGCCCATCTCCGCCTTATAGACGCCGGAGATTGCCGAAACGCTTGCCCGGTGGCGGCCATAGATCTTTTCCAGGGCATAGGAAATCTCGCCGACAGTGGCCATGGCGCGGGCAGCTACGACAGCGCCCTCAAGCAGATTTCCTTTGCCTGTCTCAGCGCTTTCGGTCAGCGCGTCAAGAGCGCGCGTAACGGCCTCCTCGTCGCGCTCGGCCTTGAGGCGCTCGAGTTTGTTGAGCTGCTGGCGGCGCACGGAGCGATTGTCCACTTTTAGAATGGCGATGTCGGCTTCGCTCTCTGGCTGGTATTTGTTCAGGCCGACGATGGTCTGGCGGCCTGAATCGATGCGCCCCTGCGTAGCCGTCGCCGCCTGCTCGATCATGCGCTTAGGGATGCCGGCCTCGATGGCCTTGGCCATGCCGCCAAACTTCTCGACCTCTTCGATATGCTCCATGGCGCGGGCGGCGAGATCGTAGGTCAGGCGTTCTATGTAGAAGCTGCCGCCCCACGGATCGATGATGTTTGTGGTGCCGCTCTCCTGCTGCAACATGAGCTGGGTGTTGCGGGCGATGCGGGCGGAGAAATCCGTCGGCAGTGCCAGCGCTTCGTCCAGCGCGTTGGTGTGGAGCGACTGGGTGTGGCCTTGCGTTGCGGCCATGCCTTCGACGCAGGTCCGCACCACGTTGTTGAATACGTCCTGGGCGGCGAGGCTCCAGCCACTGGTCTGGCAATGGGTGCGCAGCGCCAGAGATTTGGGGTTCTTCGGCTTGAACTCGTCCATCATGAGCTTCGCCCACAAGAGACGCGCGGCACGCATCTTGGCGATCTCCATGGAGAAATTCATGCCAATGGCCCAGAAGAAAGAGAGCCGTGGCGCGAACTCATCGACGTCCAGACCGGTGGCGATGCCGGCGCGCACATATTCGATGCCGTCGGCGAGCGTGTAGCCAAGCTCAAGGTCGGCCGTCGCTCCCGCCTCTTGCATGTGATAGCCGGAGATCGAGATGGAGTTGAACCTCGGCATCTGCTTCGAGGCGTAGCCGATGATGTCAGACACGATGCGCATCGATGGTTCAGGCGGATAGATATAGGTGTTCCGCACCATGAATTCTTTGAGGATGTCGTTCTGGATCGTGCCCGAGAGCTTCTCGTGTGGCACGCCTTGCTCCTCACCGGCGACGATGAAGAGCGCAAGCACCGGCAGCACCGCACCATTCATAGTCATCGAGACGGAGACCTGATCGAGCGGAATGCCGTCAAATAGGGTGCGCATGTCGTAGATGGAATCGATGGCGACGCCCGCCATGCCCACATCGCCGGTTACGCGCGGATGATCGGAGTCGTAGCCGCGATGGGTGGCGAGATCGAAGGCGATGGAGACGCCTTGCTGGCCGGCGGCAAGATTTCGCCGATAGAAAGCATTGGAATCCTCCGCTGTCGAGAAGCCGGAATATTGCCGGATCGTCCAGGGCCGCTGCACATACATCGTGGGGTAGGGGCCGCGAATATAAGGCGGCACGCCCGGCATGCCTTCGAGGAAGTCGAGACCGTTCAGATCGTCAGGGCCATAGGCAGGCTTCACGGCGATGCCTTCCGGCGTCTCCCAATTGGACGCGTCGGACGCCTGCGACGGTTCGCGGGGCTCCTGGAAGTCGATCTCAGAGAATTTCGGTATCCCGGTCACTTAGTCGTTCCCTTTCAGGCTGCCACGTTGGCTTGCGCCTAAAGTCCCAAGTTTGCGTAGGCTTGGCGAAGCATCGCGAGAATGTCGGTGCCTACCGATACGAAGCCGGTCACGCCGGCCGCCTTTAACGCGGCCTCGTGTTCGCCCGGCTTTCCGGCCAGATAGATATGTTGCGCGCCAGCCTCGCTGAAGGCTTTCGCCGTTTCCGCGCCCTCGGACGCATAGACTTTGTCGGAGGAGCAGAGGCAGGCGAGTTTTGCACCCGACGCATTGAAGGCTTTTGTCAGGCCGTCAATGTCTTGTGCGCCTTCGGGCGTGATCGCGGCGATGCCGCCCGCCTCGAAGAGGCTCCGGGCGAAGCTCGCCCGCGCGTTAAAGTCGGCGGGTCGTCCGAGACAGGCGAGAAAAACCTTGGGACGTTCGCCATGCTTGGCGAGAAAGTCATCGCTACGGTCGCGCAAATTTTCGAATGGCTCGGCCGAGCGCATGCGGTGCAACGGCTCTACGCTCTGTTCCTCCGGATCGTCGCATGGCGGACAGGGCGCGGCATCGCGCACGGCGACCGCCTTCTCGGCGAGATCGGGGAAGTCGCTGGTGCCGACCAGTGAGTCCTTCCGGCACGCGGCAGCCTTCTCGCGCTCGGCGCGCACCTTTGCGACCTCACGCTGGATCAGGCCGGCCCGCAAAGCTTCGGCAGCGCCACCAGCCTTCTCGATGTCTTGGAAGAGTGCCCATGCGGCGGTACAGAGCTCATCGGTCAGCGCCTCGATGGCGCCCGCGCCCGCAGCCGGGTCGGCGACGCGATAGAGGTTCGCCTCCTCGACGAGCACCGTCTGGGTGTTGCGCGCGACACGGCGGGCAAACGGGTCCGGCAAACCGAGTGCTGAACTGAAGGGCAGTACCGTCACCGCATCGGCGCCGCCGAGTGCGGCGGAGAACACCGCGATGGTGCCGCGCACGATGTTCCCGTGCGGATCGCGCTTTGTCATCATGCGCCAAGCGGTCTCGGCGCTGACAAACGCAGTTTCAGGTTTGAGTCCACAAGCCTCCTCCACACGCGCCCAAAGTTTCCGCAAAGCCCGGAACTTGGCGATAGTGAGGAACTGCTTCTGATCGGCGGCAAGGCGGAAGAAGATAAGGCGCCGCGCGTCGTCGAGCGGGATGCCGCCTGTCTCCAGCGCTCGGAGATAAGCGATAGCGGTGGAGAGCGCGAAGGCGAGCTCTTGTGCCTCAGAGCCGCCAGCAGCATGCACTGGGCGTCCGTCCCCGACGGCGAACGGGCCCTTGAAGCCTTGCTCGATCAGCTCCGCGACTAGGCTGGTGAACACCGGCGCCATGTCGGGCCAGACGACGTAGCTCCATCCGTTCGCTGCGAGAACACCGATCGGATCGAGGCCAAAGCGGATATTCACATCACTTGCCGCGACGCCTCTCGTTTTGACCAGGTTCGAGAGCGTGAGCGCTGCGTCTCTACAGGCTAGGCCCTGCTGGAGCTCGATTGGGACGCCCCACTCAAGGTGGACACCTTCGAGTGCTGCGCTCAGCGCGGTCGGGCACGGTGGAAACGCATAACCGTCATCACCGGGTGAGCCCTGAAACACGAGTGCGAGCCCACTCGCGCCGTTGTTCAAATCTTCAAGGATCTGGTCGTTGGCCGCTTTGGCGTCGCCAAGCTCGATGCGCTGAAGCACCTCCCACGGCTTTCCGGGCGCGCGGCCAGGAATGATTTGGGCATCCGGGGCGCGACCGTAGAGCGGCTCGACAGCGAAGCCGTCATAACTCTTCGATTCGAGCACAGAGAAGGGGGCGCCTTTCAGCGCCTTTTCCACGAGTGTCTTCCACGCCGCCTCGTCGGTGGCGGGAAAGTCTCGGGCCAAGGGAAGTTTATCCATGTCCAGCATGCTCTAGTTGGTTCTTGGTTGTCTCCTAGCACGAAGCCCACAGGGCAAGAAAGCCGTCAGGATACGATGCCGCTGACCCGTGACAGACCGCCTTGGCTTGCGGCCATCGCACCCGTTAGAGTGCCGCAGGCAAGCGAGTAGGAGGGACGAGAATGGCGAGGCGCAAGGCGGCACCCAAGAAGGCCACGAAGCAGGACAAGGTGGCTGAGGCCGTGACCGCTCCCGCTGAGAGCATCTATATCGGCCAGAGCGACAAGGCCGAGTTTATCCTGCTGAAGCTCGCCAACCGGCATGGGCTGGTCACCGGCGCTACGGGAACCGGTAAGACGGTGACCTTGCAGGGCTTGGCCGAGAGCTTCTCAGACGAGGGCGTTCCAGTGTTCTGCGCTGATGTGAAGGGCGACCTCTCCGGCTTGGCCGAGAAAGGCGTCGCCAAAGGCTGGATTGAGGATCGCGCTAAGCTGATCGGCTATGACGTCGAATTAAACGCGTATCCGGTGATCTTCTGGGATCTGTTCGGTGAGAAGGGCCATCCGATCCGGACCACCATCACGGAGCTGGGGCCGCTTCTTTTGTCGCGCTTGATGGAACTGAGTGAGGCGCAAGAGGGCGTGCTTAACATCGCCTTTAAGA
The DNA here is from genome assembly GCA_018067145.1 of Methyloceanibacter sp. Taxonomy (GTDB): domain Bacteria; phylum Pseudomonadota; class Alphaproteobacteria; order Rhizobiales; family Methyloligellaceae; genus Methyloceanibacter. The sequence goes on along the minus strand of JAGPVD010000071.1, from coordinate 53,893 downwards.
TCGCTGATGACGAGAAGCTGCTACTTCTCGATCTCAAGGACTTGCAGTCGTTGCTCGTGAACCTGGCCGAGCGCGCCGCCGATCTCACCACCAAATACGGCAATATCACCAAGGCTTCGGTGGGCTCCATTCAGCGCTCGCTCCTGGTTCTGGAGCGACAGGGCGCTGAGTATTTCTTCGGCGAGCCGGCGCTGGAGGTAAAGGATCTGATGCGGACCGCACGCGATGGGCGTGGCTATATCAGCGTCCTTGCCGCCGACCAGCTCATGCAGAGCCCGCGCCTCTACGCGACGTTCTTGTTGTTCCTGTTGTCGGAGTTGTTCGAGGAACTGCCCGAGGTGGGTGATCCCGACAAGCCGAAGCTCGTCTTCTTCTTCGACGAGGCGCATGTCTTGTTCCGGGATGCACCGAAAGCACTGCTGCGGAAGATCGAGCAGGTTGTGCGCCTTATTCGCTCCAAGGGCGTGGGCGTCTATTTTGTGACGCAGAATCCGCTTGATGTGCCCGATAGCGTGTCGGCTCAGCTCGGCAACCGCGTGCAGCATGCCTTGCGTGCCTTCACGCCGGCGGAGCAAAAGGCCATCAAGGCAGCGGCCGAGACCTTCCGCGCCAATCCGGACATCGATACCAAAACGGCGATCATGGAGCTCGGCATCGGCGAGGCGCTCATCTCGACGTTGGATCGCAAAGGGCGGCCGACCATGGTTGAGCGCACGCTCATCAAGCCGCCGTCATCGAGGCCGGGTCCGCTCACGGCCGCAGAGCGTAAGACGGTCATCAAGGAGAGCCCAGTCGCCGGCGACTATGACAAGCCCGTCGATCGCAAGTCGGCCTTCGAGATTTTGCAGAAACGAACGGCGGAGCGGGTCAAGGCGGAAGCCGAGGCTGAGGCAGAGGCAGCCGAGGCGAAGGAGAGCGGGAAAAAAAAGGCGACCAAGAAGAAGTCCAGTAGCGGATCGCGCGGCGACGGCTTTTGGACCGCCTTCAGTAAGGTCTTCGTCCGCTCGGTCGTGCCCATGATCACGCGGGTCGCAGAGGACGCGATCAAGCGCGGCGCTTTGGGCGGAGTGAGACGCCGATAGCAAGACGCACGCGGCTGCTTCTTCCTGTGCTATCACGCCGCCCATGTTCACAATTGATGACATCACGCTCCGCCTTGGCGGCCATCTCATCCTTGACCATGCCTCTGCAGCGCTACCGCCAAAGTCGCGCGTTGGGCTGGTTGGCCGCAACGGCGCGGGCAAGTCCACGCTTCTGAAGCTTATCGCCGGGCTTTACGAAGCTGACGACGGCAAGATCGAAGGGCGGTCGGACCTAACCATCGGCTATGTTGCCCAAGAGGCGCCGGGCGGGTCGGCTACGCCGTTCGAGACCGTGCTGGCCGCGGCCACGGAGCGCAACGAGCTCCTGGCGGAAGCGGAGCATGCCACGGACCCCCATCGCATCGCCGATATCCATGAGCGGCTTAACACCATCGACGCGCATGGGGCGCCGTCACGGGTGTCCCGCATTCTCGCCGGCCTTGGTTTTTCCGAGGCAACTCAGCATCAAGCGCTCGACACATTCTCGGGCGGGTGGCGCATGCGCGTGGCGCTCGCCGCACTGTTGTTCTCAGAGCCTGATCTGCTGCTGCTGGACGAGCCGTCCAACCATCTCGATCTCGAAGCGGCGCTGTGGCTCGAGTCCTTCCTAAAGGGCTATCGCAACAGCCTGATCGTGGTGAGCCATGAGCGCGACCTCCTAAACAATGTGGTCGACCACATCCTTCATGTGGAGGGCGGCAAGACCCTCCTCTATTCAGGAAACTACGATCAGTTCGAGCGGCAGCGGCGTGAGCGCCAAGCGCAGACGGAAGCGGCGCGGGCGAGCCAAGACGCGAAACGCAAAAGGCTGCAGGACTACGTGGATCGCTGGCGCTTCAAGGCCCATACCGCGCGCCAGGCGCAAAGTCGCCTGAAGGCGCTGGCGAAAATGGAGCCCGTCGCCGCTTCGGCGGAGGACGGTTCGCTCGTCTTTGACTTTCCCAGTCCGAAGGAATTACGACCGCCGCTGGTTGTGCTCGATGATGCCGCGGTCGGTTACGCACCCGGCCTGCCGGTTCTGTCGGAGCTGAATTTCCGGATTGATCCGGACGATCGCATCGCGCTCGTGGGCCGTAACGGCAACGGCAAGACCACATTGGCGCGTCTGCTGGCGGGCCAGTTGGAGCCGATGGATGGATGCGTTGCTGCCAGCGGCAAGTTGAAGGTCGGGTATTTCGCGCAGCATCAGATCGAGGAACTGGTCGCGGACGACACGCCGATCCAACATATGGAGCGGCTGCTGACGGACGCGAAGCCCGGTCTGGTTCGGGCACATCTCGGTCGCTTTGGCTTCTCTGGCGACAAGGCGATGGTTCCAGTGGGCCAGCTTTCCGGCGGGGAGCGCGCGCGGCTGTCCCTGGCGCTGATCACGAGAGACGCGCCGCATATCCTGATCCTCGATGAGCCGACCAACCATCTCGACGTGGACGCGCGGGAGGCGCTGGTCCAAGCCCTGGCTGAGTTCGGTGGCGCCGTGGTGGTGGTCAGTCATGATCGCCATCTGGTGGGGTTGATCGCCGACAGGCTTGTGCTCGTCGCCGACGGTACGGTCACGGAGTTCGATGGAAGCCTCGATGACTATCGCGATCAGATCCTCAGTTCCGGTGCCGCGAAGGGGGGCAATGGAAGTTCCGCGAAGCGGGGCAACCGCAAGGAGGAGCGTCGGCAGGCGGCAGCGGCGCGGGAGCGCAACAAGACTTTACGCAAGGCCGTGGTTCAGGCCGAGGCCGAGATGAAGCGGCTTTGGCAGAAGCGCGAAGAGATTGATGGTTTGCTGGCGGCGCCGGAGGCGACAGGCACATCCGCCAGTGATCTCATGAGGAAACGCGGCGATTTAGAACGGAATCTTACGGCCGCCGAGGCGGACTGGATGAAAGCGACCGAGCTTGCTGAGAGTGCCAGTGGCGAGAGCGCCGAGGGCTGACGCCCAACTAAACAGAAAACGGGCGGTCTCTATTGAAGACCGCCCGCTGAAATTATTGCGCTTAGGCGAGGACTATTTACCCGGCGCCTGTGCGTACATCTCTTCGACATGAGCCCAGTTGATGAGATCGTCAAACCATGCTTCGAGATATTTCGGCCGCGCGTTGCGATAGTCGATGTAATAGGAGTGCTCCCACACATCGCAACCGAGCAACGGCCAGCCGCCATGAACCAGAGGGTTCTCTCCGTTTGGCGTTTTGGTTACTTCAAGCTTGCCGTCCTTGAGTGTAAGCCAGCACCAGCCTGAGCCAAACTGGGTCACGCCGGCGTTGATGAAGTCGGCGCGGAACTTGTCGTAGCCGCCAAGGTCGCGGTCGATCAGCGCGAGGATCGAGCCAGGAATTTTCTTACCGCCGCCGTCCTTCTTCATCCAGTTCCAGAACTGGATGTGGTTGAAGTCCTGGGCTGCGTTGTTGAACACGCCGGCGTTCTTGCCGAAGCTCGCCGTGACAATTTCCTCAAGCCCCATGCCTTCAAACTCGGTGCCAGGCAGGAACTTGTTGAGATTGTCCACATAGGCCTTGTGGTGCTTGTCATGATGATATTCGAGCGTCTCGGCCGACATATAAGGCTGAAGCGCGTCGTAGCCATAGGGCAGGGGTGGGAGTTCGAATGCCACGATAGGTCTCCGGCGAATGTATGAGGGTTGGGAAAGACGACCGAAAGCTAATGCTTCCACCGGGGTGAGGCAAGCGGGTCCACATATCGTAAGGCCGCACGCTTGCTCACATTCGAAAACTGAATGTCGCAGGCGAAAATTGTGGTTCTGGGACTGGGCCCGGGTGGACGCGGAGCCCCTGAACTCCGCGCCCGGTGCACGGCACGGCCTGCGGGAAAGCGGGATCCCCGAATGATGGGTGGCCAAGATGTGGACAAAGTCGACATTAGGCGATGCATTTTCTTTTGATGGTAAAGGTTAGGCGCCTATGGACGACGCCTCTTAGGAGGTCGATCTCGTTTGCAATCCAAGCAGAGGAAATCTTGATGACCAAGTCCTTCCTAAACCGTGCGGCATTCGGTGCACTAGCGTTGGCGCTGGTTGCCACAACTGCCGAACAGGTAAATGCCTCCGACGAAGACCTCTTGCTTGACGGAACGATTTCTTCTGCACAAGGCGCGGATGCCTACAACTTCCGACAAGGCTTTCCCTCAGGCGATACCGCCGCCGATGCTTACCGAAATTCGCTCACCCGACGGGCCAAAGCAGTCCCGGCAGCTTAGCAACATTCACGGCAATGCGCCGAGCTTCATGGTACCCTTTTGGACCTGCTGATGTGCCAGCCTTGGCTGGAAGGTAAGGAGCCAAACGTTGAAACCGAAATGTGTGCTGGTGGCGGTCACCTTTCTGGCGTTGATGAGCGTGACCCTCGCTTCGGCTGCGCCACGGGAAATCGAAGCCTTCTGTTTTGAGAAGGCGCGGCAGGCAACGTTGCCGCTACGGCGAGGGGCGTGGGAAGCGTTCATGGCTAACTGCATAGCCGACCTCACGCCAAAGCCAACCAAGAAGCGCAAGTATCGCAATTAGCCGTTAAGGTGGGTTGGCCAATTCTACACTGATTTCACACGTCTTTTGACAGCTTGTAGCTAAGCGCGCCAGAGGGGCACTGCTTGATTTGCTCGACGATCTTTTCGGTGGGCGCGCCGTCCACATTGATCCATGGCTTTTTTGCGATATCAAAGACGGACGGAAGACCTCGCACGCAGTCTCCGGCGTGGATGCAAACCTTCGGATCGTAGAAGACGGTGAGGTTGTCGTTTTCGTACTTCTGCTTAGGCACCACGAAGCCTCCCTCATTGGCGTTCCCCGCAAGCCGAGCATATCAACCTAGCACCGCGCACACTGTAGCGCACCGGGATAGGGCAGACGGCCATCGTCTACTTCGTGTCCGATCTCGACCCAAGCGGGCTCGAATTGCAGCGCGTATGGGAGGACGCTCTGCCGCTCCAGCGGGCTGATCTCGACGAGCTAGAGCGGTGCGACGAATGCTGGGGAGGATGGACGCGGAGCCCCTGAACTCCGCGCCCGGTGCCGAGGAAGGTTCGCTAATGCCAGCCCAGGGACCTGACGAGGAGCATGTTGCGCTGGTCCGCCTGAACCGCGCATGAACTGGGGGTGCAGCTTCCGTTCAGAAAACCACCGCTCACTTGATGAGTGACTGAAGTTCCTTGAATTCAGGCGTGCCGGAACGCTCCAGCCATTCAAATAAGACCATCTCGCTGTCGACTACGTCGACGCTGGACTTGAGCAACCGGGACAGTGCGAGTTTGCAGCTCGCCTTGGAGCGCGAGCCGACGGCATCGGAGACCACGAAGGCCTCGAAGCCCTGGCCCACAAGATCCATCGCGGTTTGCGTCACGCAGACATGGGCCTCTATCCCGCCAACCACGACTTGCGATCGGCCTTGGCGGCGAAGCTCATGCAGCCTGCGGCGCAGCGGTTCGTTCTTAGGGCAGGAGAACTCGACCTTGTCGAACACATAGCCCTCATCGGCGACGGCATCGCGGACTGAATCGGCCGTCGGTCCTAGCCCTTGAGGATATTGCTCGGACAGGGTGATTGGCACGCCGAGCCTGCGCGCCGCCTGGGCGAGCCGCACACAGCGGTCGATGACCCTGTCTCTGCCTGATATGGCGCGGAGGAGCTTGTCCTGGACATCAACGATCAGGAGCTGAGACTTGTCGCGGGAGAGCAGCATGGGCGCACTCTTGCACAGAATTCGCGCGTCCGCCTAGAGGCTGGGGCTCAGGAGCGGCCGGCAATCTTGAGGGCGAAGGCGTATGACAGCGCAACTTCCTTTAAGCGCTCGAAGCGGCCCGAGGCACCGGCGTGGCCCGCCTCCATATTGGTGCGCAGTAGAATGAGATTGTCGCTTCTGTCGAGCTCGCGCAGCTTTGCCACCCATTTCGCGGGCTCCCAATAGGTCACACGCGGGTCGGTGAGACCGGCTAGGGCAATGATGTGCGGATGGCATTGCGCACGCACATTGTCGTAAGGCGAATAGACGGCGATGGTCCGATAGTCATCGGCGCTCTCGATGGGATTTCCCCATTCCGGCCATTCGGGCGGGGTCAGCGGCAGGGTGGCGTCGAGCATGGTGGTGAGGACATCGACGAACGGCACCTCAGCCATGATCCCTAAAAAAAGATCAGGCGCCATGTTGGCAATCGCGCCCATGAGCATGCCGCCCGCACTGCCGCCATGGGCGACGATACGGCCCTTGGTTGTGAAATTTTCGCACGCAAGATATTCGCCGGCGGCAATGAAGTCGGTGAAGGTGTTCTCCTTCTTCTCGCGCTTGCCTTCCTTATACCAACGATAGCCCTTCTCCTGGCCGCCGCGCACATGGGCGATGGCATAGATAAAGCCACGATCGACTAGGGAAAGCGCGGTGGTCGAGAAGCTGGCGGGCATGGTCATGCCGTAAGCGCCGTAGCCGTAAAGCAGGAGCGGTGCCGTGCTGTCGAGCTTCGTTTCCGTGTGGTAGAGCAGCGTAACAGGGACGGTCTCGCCGTCTTTCGCCGGGGCCATGACGCGCTGGGTGACGTATTGGCTTGGGTCATGGCCGCTCGGGATCTCTTGAGTCTTCCTCAGCTCACGCGTCCGCTCAGCCATGTCGTAGTCGAAGACCTGGGCGGGCGTGGTCATGGACGAATAGGTGAAGCGCAGAATATTCGTGCTGTACTCGTAACCTTGAGAAAGGCCGAGCGCGTAGGCCTCCTCGTCGAAGGCGATGCTGTGCTCCTCACCGTCAGCAAAGCGACGGATCACGATGCGGGGCAGGCCATCCTCCCGCTCAAGCCGAACGAGAAAATCCTTATAGGCGACGATGTTGAGAATGAGCCGCCCCGACCGGTGTGGCTCGATCTCGCGCCAGTTCTCGCGGCCAGGATTGTCGGCCGGCGCTTCGACGATGCGGTAGTCCTCGGCGCCGTCGGAATTGGTGAGGATAATGAGGCGGCCATCGTGATGGTCGACCGAATAGTCGTGTTTGGTTTCGCGCGGTGACACGAGGCGGGGCGTTGCGTCCGGTTGACTCGCGTCGATCAGGCTGACCTCAGCCGTCTCGTGGTCGTGGACGCCGAGCAAGAGAAAACGCTGGTCCTGGGTGGCGTCAATCTCGAGGAAATAACCGGGGTCGGGTTTCTCATGAACGACACGGTCCGTGCTCTGCGCGCCGACTTCGTGGGCGAGGACGCGGCGGGGACGGTGCTCTTCGTCGAGCCAGATATAGAGCAGCGTCCGGCTGTCGGCGGCCCATTGCAGTGCGCCGTTATTGTCGGTGATCTGAAAGTCGACGAGCTTGCCGGTGTGAGCCTCGATGATGTTGACGGCGTAGAACTCCGAGCCTCTGGTATCGACAGCATAGGCGATCAGGCTGTGGTCGGGGCTATGGGCCACATTGGCGATACGGAAATAGCTGTGGGGCTCAGCGAGCTCGTTGCCGTCGACCAGAATTTGCTCTTCGCCGCCGCCGCGCGGCTTGCGGCAGAACAGCGGATGCTGACCGCCGACCACGAAGCGCGTGTAGTAGGCGAAGGGGCCGTCCGGGGCGGGAACGCTCTCATCGTTCTCCTTGATGCGCCCCTTCATCTCGGCGAAGAGCGTCTCCTGAAGCGCGTCCGTGTCCGCCATTGCCGAGGAGGTGTAGGCGTTTTCGGCCTCGAGATGGTTGCGGATTTCCGGATCGAGCACAGAAGGATCGCGCATTACCGTCCGCCAATTCGAGGCGCGGAGCCACGCGTAGTCGTCTACCCGCTCGATGCCGTGGTTGGATGACGCCAAGGGATGTTTGCGCGCGCGTGGTGCGTCCGCGCGGGACGGGTTGCTCTGCATGCTGAGAGGACTACTCGGGTTCGTTGCCGTTGGTGTCGCTGTTACCGTCTTCACTATCGAATGCCAAGGCTACCCCGTTGATGCAGTAGCGCGCGCCGGTAGGCTCGGGCCCGTCGGGGAACACGTGGCCAAGATGGGCCTCGCACTTGGCGCAGTGAACCTCGGTGCGGCGCCTGAATAACGACCGGTCGTCCTGTTCGCCGACCGCCTCGTCCCCATACGGCGCGTGGAAACTCGGCCAGCCGGTGCCGGAATCGAATTTCGTGCCCGAACTAAAGAGGCGCGCGCTGCAGCAGACGCAGCGATACATCCCATCGCGCTTCTCGGCATTATAGGGATGGCTGAAGGCGCGCTCGGTGCCGTGCTCGCGGGTGATATGGAAGGCCTCCGGAGACAGTTTCTCACGCCACTCCGCCTTCGATGTGGCGGGATGTCCAGAACCAGCCTTCTCGTTCTTCTCAGCTTTGCTCATTATGCGGAACACTTTCAATTGGGTTGGCATTTGCAGAATATAGGAACTGCATTGCACCAGTCTCAGAGGTCTCGCGCCGCTCTCACGCAAGCTTGATTGAGATGAACCTAATATCTCGCTCGCTTAGAGGTGCGAGTGCGAGAATTTAAATAATTCCGCTCACGAAATGGGGACTGAAAGTAGAGAAAGTCTGTTTATTCCCGAATATCGTTGGTTGGCGCGTGTTCTCTAGAATATCGGTGTTGTAATTTTATCAAGAAATGCTATAGAGAGCGAAATAGCTAGGCATGATTGTATAGCGTATAGTCTGTAGTTGTATAACATTGCAGTTTCTCGTTACAAAAACGGCGTAATCTGGTGACTTTAAAGAGTCACTCCGTCCCGAAGGAAGTGTAGTCCGCTAGAAAATCGCGGCGCGCTTGAATCGATTCGAGGCGTAGAGAAAGACCAAGGAGCCAATTCATGGAAGCGGATCTGGAGACGAACGAACTCGTTGAGCTGACGGCTGAGATTGTCTCCGCCTATGTCACCAACAACACGGTCGTGGCAACGGACTTACCTGCGGTCATCCACAATGTGTTCGAAGCTTTGAACAAAGCCTCCAACTCAGTTGGACAGCCGGCCAAGGAAGAGCTGAAGCCCGCGGTTCCGCTGAAGAAGTCCGTCACGCCCGAATTCCTCATCTGCCTCGAGGACGGCAAGAAGTTCAAATCACTGAAGCGGCATCTACGCACGCATTACGATTTGTCCCCCGAGGAATATCGCGAGAAGTGGGGTCTGCCCCACGACTACCCCATGGTGGCGCCGAACTACGCGGCCGCGCGTTCGGATCTCGCCAAACGCATGGGGCTCGGTCAGCGACGCCGATAGTTCACGAAAACGCGTCGAAACGCAGTTCTGCGCCAAGCCGAATTCGCGCAGCCTTATCCCCGCGCCCAGCTTCACCCGGTCCTACTGTCGCAGCGGGTGCAGTTAGGCCGAGTGCCAATAGATTTTACGCGTAAATTCAAGAGTTCTCCCTGATAGGCACTCAAGAGCCCGAGATGCCGGTTCAGGTCGTAACTCCAATGGTTGGTGCGTGCGCGGCGCCGTTCAGTACGGAGCGCCCGGCGCAACTTGGCGAGTAGACGTGTCCCACCCTCCGCTGTTTGATCCTCAATCTCGTGAGGCCAGAGCGCGAGCAGTCTCGGCAGATCGCGTGATCTGACATAGGCGCCGGCGGACCGGTCGCGGCGTGGGGCGCCATCGGATGCGGGCGGCTTGCGCGACGAAGTCCTCGCCGCCAAGCAACGGGTCATGCGCGCGCTCATGGCTGTCGGTCCAGAGACCTCCGGCGTTCTCGCGGACATTTGCTGTGAACTGAAAGGCCTCGAGGAGGCCGAGAAAACCAATGGCCGGCCGCAGCGGGCTGGCAAGGTCGTGCTGCAGATCGCTCTAACGCCGCTCGCCAAGCATTACGGACTGATCGGCGAGAGCAGCGAGAGGCGAGGGAGGGGCATGCGTCATTGGTGCGAGGACGACTACCGCCCAAGCATCGACGGGTGCCGGGGGGCAAGGCTTAGCCCGCCGATCAAGACGCCTAGTGCGATGCAGCCGTCCGCGCGGCCTCGGCGTCTTTCCGGATCCGCTGCACCATGGCCATGAGGCCGTTGGAGCGCTGCGGGGTCAGATGTTCGCTGAGATGCAGCGCTCCCAATGTTTGTTGCGCGTCGGTGCTCAAGATCTCGTCGGCCGTCTTGCCCGAATAGATGGCGAACAGGATTGCGACCAGCCCACGCACGATGTGAGCATCGCTGTCCCCGATGAAGAAGAGGCGAGGGGTGCCGCCATCGGGATCGACGGTCGTCGAAAGCCAGACTTGGCTGACGCAGCCCTGCACCTTGTTGACTGCATTCCGCATGTCGTCGGGAAGGGGCTCCAGCTTCCGGCCGAGCTCGATGACATAGCGGTAGCGATCCTCCCAGTCGTCGAGAAGCTCGAAATCCTCACGGATGTCCTCGAAACTGGCCGAGTTTGATCGGGCTAGCGTGTCCATGGAACCAATATAGAGGTCAATTGCGGCGGCTGCGACGGGTCTGCGTCAAAAGGATTGGGCGCGGAGCTTGGGAGGGAAAGGGTGCGACCTTCCCAAACCACGCGCGCTGTTGGCAGGCGGGAGACTGCCAAGGAATTTAGTTCTGATCGCGCTCTGGCAAAATTAGGCGTCCGGTCCGTCCCAGGCCGCATCGCGGTCCTGAGAGTTGAGCGTGTCTTGGGGCGTGGTGTCGTCCCAAGGCGCGGGTTCCAGCGGCAGCGCCGCCGGGACGGGCATAACGCCGCTTGGTTCGCCCTGCAGAGTCGCCGTCTGAGGCGGGTCAATGGCCTGGGGCAAGACATTGTTCTGGGGCGGGTTGTTCGGGGACAGGCTGTCCTGGGCCAGGCTATTGCCGAGGGGTGCGCTTCGACCCTCAACCAATCCCATCACCAAATCGGTGCCGTATTTCGCCTTTTGCACCAACACCGCAAAGGCGTCTTGGCCCGTGGCGCAGGTCTGCGGATTGCGCGTGCAGAAGGCTGCCACGTCGTTCATCGCCGCCTGTGCGGTGCCATAAATCTGGTTTTGCTGGTCCTTGTCCGTCGGGATCAGCAAGAGCAGCAGCACCAACCAAAAGACGGACTTAAGAAGAAACTTCATCGATTCACCCTCTCTGTCGGGCTGCGGCTTGCCGGCCACATTTAGCCCCTGCATTTCCCCTGCAGATCACCACAATACAGCGCAAATAAAATAAAGGAGCTTCACTTCATTCGAAAAATTTTGAATCGATAATTTCATTCAATACTAAGTATCTCTCCATTATGAATTCGGTAATAGTTAATTTCTGATTCATCATTATTTGTTCGTTAATTTGTCTCGAATTGAGGTCGAATGGCAAAGCGCTGAGTCAAGAGCCGCGCTCTCCGCCTCCGCTTGCGACTCTTCGCTGTGGAGCCGATCAGCCGCCTTCGAGGAGGCGCCTTATGCTTTCCTTAAGTGCGCGCGCCAATAATCCGGGTTCATAAGAATCGGGGACGTAGCGGGAAATGCCCGCTCCGGAATGCGCGTGGTTGGTAGTGAAACTATACGTGGGCTAGCCACTTCTCTTGGCTCGTTAGTCCACCATTCGGCGCGCGGCGACGCGTTAACTTCCGCTCGCCATCAGTCCTTCATCGCTTCGCGCCTGCTCTGCGGTGGCATCGCGCTGTGCGTCTTTCCCATCTATCTCGCACTGGTCGGCAGGCCGTCACTTCTAGGCGCTATCGCATTTCTTTGGCTGTTGTCGCCAATCGCCATCGCTGTCCTCGTGTCGCGGACAGGACGGCTCGCCACCGCTCAATTGATTTCCGGCGTGAACTTCGCGGGCCTCGTCACATATTGCGCGTGGGCGACTGGCGGCCTCGTATCGGGCCTGCTCCCGTGGTTGGTCGTGGTGCCGCTTGAGGCGGCGCTCGCCACAGACCGTCGCACCGTTGTCTGGTCGGCGGCAGCCGCGGGACTTGGGCTCTGCGTCCTTGCTGTTCTCACAGGGCTCGGTCTCGTGCCGGCATTATATGCCTTGTCCCCGGCAGTATTTGTCTTCATTGGCGCCGCCTCGGCGATGGCCTATGCCGCAGGCTTGGTGGCGATCGTTCAGTTGGTGCATGCACAATCGGAGGGCGCCGTTCGCGCTAGCGAAGAGCGCTACCAGTTGCTCGCCGAGGCAACCAACGATCTGGTTACGCGCCACGACGACAAAGGCCGTGTGGTCTTCGCCTCCGCGGCCGCACAACGGCTTCTTGGCGAGCCCACGCGAAGACTCCTCGGCGATGGTTTATTCGAGCGCGTGCATGTGTCTGACCGGCCTGCTTACCTCACAACGCTCTCGCGCTGCCGGGCCAATAGTGAGTCGCTCTCCGTGGAATTCAGGGTGCGCCGGGCTGGAAGCGGCGAGGCGGCTACTTATACTTGGGTGGAAATGCAGTGCCGCTCCACGCAGCGTGCGGATCGTGGCAAGCGCGATCATGCCGGCATCGTTGCTATCATACGAGACATCTCCGGGCGCAAGGCGCGGGAGACTGAGTTGCTTAAGGCCCGTGACATCGCGGAGGGCGCAAACCAGGCCAAGACGCAGTTCCTAGCGCGTATGAGTCATGAGCTGCGCACGCCGCTCAACGCCGTCATTGGTTTTTCGGAAGTCCTGAACCGAGAGCTCTACGGCTCGCTCGGCGAGGCCCGCTATCGGGATTATGCACGGCTCATCCACGAAAGCGGCGAACACCTCCTCGGCGTCGTCAACGACATTCTCGACATGTCGAAGATCGAGGCCGGAAAGTTCCAGATCGTCAGGGAGTTGTTTGACGTCGCCTCTTTGATCAATTCCTGCTGCGATCTCATGCGGCACACAGCCGAAAAGAGTTCGATAACTCTCAAGGTCGATGTGGCGCCGGGCATTCCAAAACTTGCGGCCGACAATCGTGCCTGCAAGCAAATTCTTCTCAACGTGATCGCCAACGCCATCAAGTTCACCAAGCCCGGTGGATGGGTGCGTGTATCGGCGCATGTCGAGGCCCGCGACGTCGTGTTCACCGTCGCCGACAATGGCATCGGCATTGCCGATCAAGACCTACCGAAGCTCGGCCGCCCCTTCGTCCAGGCGAACAATTCTTCTGACAGCGGCCAAGAGGGCACTGGGCTCGGACTATCGGTGGTGAAAGGCTTGGCCCGTCTCCATGGCGGGAGCCTCGAACTCAGGAGCAAGCTCGGCGAGGGCACGACCGCGACGATCGCGCTGCCTCTCAATGCACCGGTCGAGCAGGTCGAGGCGCCGTCGCACCCGTTGAAGGTGTCGGCAGCATGACATGCGTCATCGCGATACGGCGCCTGTTTAGCTTCTCTTCAGTTTCGCCAGCCAAGATGTTCCTGGAGAAGAGCCATGCTTCTCTTTCGTTTACTCTCAACAGTCACTGGTTCCAATGAGTGTAGTCACAGCGCGACTGATGTTCCTGGCCTTCTTCGGCCTCGCAGGAACGATCACCTATAACGCGCTCTATCTTCAGGAGCGTCAGCCGAACGGTGGTGCCACTGCGGCGGCGACCCCGCCGCAGGCCATGTCACGGCCTGATCGAGCCGGTACGTCCGCCGTAAATGTTGCACCGGTCAGCACCGACCTGCCACCCTTAGAGCCTGGAGCGGGTGAATCGCAGCTGGTCGTCAGGGCCGTGCAGCGCGAGCTCGCTACTTTGGGCTACGATGTGGGAGCGGTGGACGGCAGCTTGAGCGACAAGACGCGCGCCGCGATCTCGGCCTTTCAGACCAAAGAGGGCATCGCGTTGACGGGGCTCCCGAGCGACGACCTGCTGCGCCAAATCTTGCTTGGTCACACTGTTATGTCCGGTGGAGCTACAGGCTCCCTGCCTTCGCCTGACAAGATTGCGGCGACTGCCGCCGGGCCTGTCACGGTGCTGGGTGTGCAACAGGTTCTCGCCGAACTTGGCTACAGGCCCGGGGCGATCGACGGCGCTTGGGGCACCAGAACGGCGGACGCTGTCAAGGCTTTCCAGCGCGACCACGACATCGCCGAGACCGGGCGGATCACGCCCGAGCTTCTGGACGAGGTTCAGAAGGTGAGTGGACGTGACGTCACCAAGACAGCCGCAAATCCTTAGAATTCGCGCTAGGCTCATCGCCCATGCGTGTGAAGAGTGAGATCTGGGTCGGGGCCTATCTCCGCCGTTGCCAAGCCGAAGCCATCCCGGCGGTGATCGTGCGGCGCGGGGACGGGGCGGCTGGCGCGATCTATGTCTCCATCGACCGGCTCGACGGGACCGTTTGCCTTTACGGCCCGGCGCCGGCTGGGCTTGACGGAGCCGAGACGGACCGGCGTTGGGTCCGCTGCCTCGGCGCGTCGCCAGTCGTCTCGAGCGAAGCCAGCATCTATCTCGCGCGGCAGCTTGAGTTCGATTCCGATCTCTGGATCGTCGAGGTGGAGGACCGGGCGGGTCGGCACTTTCTCGGTGACGACGCGGTCGAAGACTGAAGGGGTCGATTCGTTAGGCCTTCGTTAACCTTGCCGGGTCCTAATTCACGACGGGCGTATTGGCGCCCGTGATCGTGCCCTTAGGGGCGCGGTACTCCGTGGAGACCTAGAATGGCGACCATCTTGGAATTCCACCGGCCCGACGACGCTGCGAGCCACTTCGACCAACCGCCCGATGGTTTGCTGGGTAAGATTATCATCTTCCCAGGTGTGAAAATCGAACGGCCGTTGAGTGATGAGCCGCAGCATACGGGATCGACGAACCGGCGCCGTTGCCGCGCACTCCGAAGAAGCCCCGCGCTTGAGGGCTAGCTCGAACTCTTGTGAGTCCCACAATAAGTGGCCTCGAGCGCGCGTTTGGCTGCGGGGCCACGGCTCGGTCCGGCGAGCGGCGCGCGGATCAGGGCAATTCCCTCGACGACCGGCGAACTCACAACGACGACATTGTCGAACGCCTCCGTCGAGTCGACGCCAACTTCCGCGACGGTCTGGTCCTCGGTAGCGATAATCAGGTCGACTTCCGACTGCTTCATGTCCGCGCCCACGACCGCGTAGAAATTTTCGCCGAGCGGTGTGTAAAACGCGATCAACCAGAGCCCGTCGGCGATCTGCGCCCTGAGGCGAACCGGCCCCTTCGACAGGTCGTAACGGCAGACAGCGTAGCGAATATCAGGCGCCATCATCGGCATGACTTTCCGACCCGGCGCGGCTGGCGGTAACTGGATTATCGTGTTGGCTGGACCCAACGCGGCTAATCGCGCATGGGCATCACGCGATGCCAGCATTGGCAGCGTGAGCACCGCAACCACGTGGATCAGGCCCGCAAGTACGACGCAGAGCGCGATATAGAGTCCTGGGAGGCTTACTCGCATCGTACGCGCCTGATCTTCGGGAGGCGGTCCGGCGGGACCTGGCCAATTCCATTGATGTCGGTGTCGCGAGAGCCATAGACGCGCAAGAGCAGAACGAGGTCGCGGTCCGGCCCGGCGCCGCCCGGCAGCCAATTTTCGGGCCGGGCTTGGCGGGAAAGATTGACGCGAAAGGTTCCATCGGCGCGCCGAATGGCTTCTTCGCTATTGAAGCTATAGCGGTTGGAGGGGTTGGCAATCAGCGAGCCATATTCGTCATAAACCGCGAGGGACCACCAGCGCGCGTTGAGCGCGGAGCCGACAATCGAATACTCGCAGCCTGAGCTTAGACCGCGGCCTCCGTCATCCGTGCGCGCGACAAAGTAGCGGGCGACAGTGGAGGTGAGGGGAAGCCGGCCGCTCCGTGCGAGATGGGCTCGCGTATAGGGGTCGGCGTTGGGATTGCCTTCGCTGAGCCAGCTCTGCCACGGTCCGAACCGCTCAGTTGTTAGCCGTGAGCCGCGCTCGATCATGAACCAGGCAGAGCCAATGCCAAGGATCAAGGCCACGGCGAACGTGCCGATAAAGTAGCCGAGCGCACGCATGGACGTGCTGCCCTCTTCGCGCCACAGGCTGGTGTGCGTCGAAGTGTCCGTTATCGGCAGGTCTGGTGGGGCGATGGTCAAGCGGACATCGTCTTTCGATGGGGCGAAGCTGGTGAACGCCTATTGTGGAACAGGCGCGCTGCCAGTCTGTTCAGCGGAAGCGGCACCCCCCGCTGCAATGGCTGCGGGTGTGGGCCGTGGACGCGGGCTCTCATCGGTACTCATCGCTGAGGCTAAGTTCGGCTGTGCAGCTGCGGCAGGCGCTGCCGCGGCGGGACGCGGACGAGCCTTTTTGTTTGGGTTCAGGCGGGGTGCGTCCTTGAGCAGGCCACTGATCATTTCCAGCACATGGCGCGTTGCCGCGGACATGTCCTTGACGTTCTCAGACGGTGGCGGCACCGGCAAGTCAGCTGTCGTGCTCTGTGCCATGACGGCGGCGATCCGCGTCTGCTCGGCGACTTGGCGAGGGTGGAGCTCCACACCGGGGATCTGCGGGATGTTGTCGGTGTCGTGAGCCGCGGTCATATAGGTCTTCCAGGTCTGCGCCGGGAAGCTACCGCCGGTCACGCGGGCCATGGGGGTGTAGTCGTCGTTGCCGTACCAAACGCCGGTAACGTACTGGCCGGTGAAGCCCATGAACCAGGCGTCGCGGTAGGCCGAGCTCGTTCCCGTCTTGCCGACGTTATTGGTGTAGTCGAGCGTCGATCGTCTCCCGGTGCCCGCGGTTACGACTGTCCGCAGCATGGAATTAAGCTGCTCCACAACCTTGCGTTCGAAAATGCGCTTGCGCGGGGGCTCGTCACGGTCGTGGTTATACAATAGCTCGCCGGGAAGGGTGCGGATCTCCTCGATCCCGTAGGGGCGCACCTCGATGCCGCCGGAGGCAAAGACCGCGTAGCCGCCAACATGCTGGAGCGGCGTCATGCCGGTGTCGCCGAGCGCCAGCGAGCATGTCTTCTTGAGATGCTTGACGCCAATCTTCTGCATGTTGGCGAGCACCTTCTCACGGCCGGCTTTCAGCGACAGCTTCACCGCGACCGTATTGACCGATTTGGCGAGCGCGGTTCGAACCGTCATGCGTCCCCTGAAGCCGCCGGAATAGTTCTTCGGCGACCAGCGGCCGCAACTGACATAGCCGTCGCTCACGACCGTATCAGGGGTGAAGCCGTTCTCGAGCGCCGTGAGATAGACATAGGGCTTGAACGAGGAGCCAGGCTGCCGATAGGCGTGCGCTGCACGGTTAAACTGGCTTTGGCCATAGTCCTTGCCGCCCACCATGGCGCGCACCGAACCGTCGATCTCCATTGAGACCAAGGCGCCGGCGTTGAAATTGCGGGACTTGCCAAATTTTTCGATGGTGCCCTCAAGCGCGTCCTCGGCGGCTCTCTGTAAACCGAGATCCACGGTCGTGCGGGCGACGACGATGCGGTTTGGTTTGCCGTGCATCAGCCGTCGCACCTCTTCGAAGCCCCAATCGAGGAAATAGTCGGGGGTCTTGAGGTCGCCACGCCCGACGATCCTGGCAGGCGTCAACCGGGCGCCATAGACTTGGCCTTCGCTCAAATAGCCAGCCTCGACCATGTTGCTCAGCACCTCATTGGCGCGCGCACGAGAGGCGGCGAGGTTGACGTGCGGTGCGTAGCGCGTCGGCGCCTTGAACATGCCGGCCAGCATCGCTGACTCCGACAGCGTCACTTCGCGGATCGACTTGGCGAAATAATACTGGGCCGCGGCCTCGACCCCATAAGAGCCGCCGCCGAGATAAGCGCGGTCGAAATAGAGCTTGAGGATTTCAGGCTTGGTGTAGTGATTTTCGAGATAGATGGCGATGAACGCCTCTTTGATCTTTCTCGACAACGCCTTCTCGGGCGTCAGGAACATGTTCTTGGCGAGCTGCTGGGTGAGCGAGCTACCGCCTTGCACCACCGAATCGGCGCGAGCATTCTCGGCCAAAGCTCGGAGCGTGCCCATGACGTCGATGCCGAAATGGTCGAAGAAGCGACGGTCCTCGGTGGCCAGCGTGGCCTTGATCATATGGTCGGGGATCTCCTCAAGCGGCACCGAGTCATCGCGCAGGAGGCCGCGCTTGCCGATCTCGTTGCCGTAGCGATCGAGGAAGGTGACGCTGAACTCATCCGAAAGGTTGATCTTGCCTTGGGCGATCTCGAAGGCGGGTAGCGCAAAGGTGAGCAACACCAGGAAACCGACCACGGCCAAGCTCAAGGCTTCGCAGGCCAACTCGTTGCAGGCGCGGACAAAGCCTTTGACCTCGAAACGGCCGAAAAACGAGGAATAGGAACTCCACCAGTCGCGGAATCCAATCCAAGCGCCGTAGAGGCCGGAATCGATCCAGGAATCGATCTTCAGCCAGTCGATGAGCTTGCCGCGGTGATTACCTTGAAGAAAATCCCGCACTTAAACCTCGACCTCTCGCTGCTGTTCCAAACGAACAGGCACACCAAACCCGCCCGTCTTAAAGGGTCAGTTTCGACCGCAACCTACACCCAGATTGCGGCGTTTTATAGAGAATCTAAGGCTACAGCACCCTCGTTAACCAATGGGGATAATCCGTCCTATTCGTCGGGGACGTCGTAGCCGCGCTCCTTCATGCAGGAGACGTAATCGGATTTCGAGATCTTGCCCCGGAGCAAAAGGATGCGCGTCACTGAGGAGATGCCCTTCCGCCGGGCGTCGTCGGTGCACGCCTCTTCATCTTCCTTGAGCTTGGCTTTGGGGTCTGGGGTCTCTTCCACCGCCCGGGTCGGCGTGAAGTCGACATCCGGCGCTTTGGAGCGGCTGCAAGCCGAGAGCGGCAAGCCGAGCAGACACGCTGCCAAAAGCAAGACGCCAGCCCTCCACATAACGAATACGCCCCCGCGTCTTCTGGCCTTGAAAGCGAAGGCGTCGCCCCGTAACTGGCCGTGCTCATACTCTTTCGCGGCCCGATACGGCCCTTATCGCCGAAGTCGAAAGCCCAAACGTAACCCCGAAAGGTGAAGAGGCGATTGCCCCATTAATACCAAGACGAGGTCAAAGCACGCCATCTTGGCGATTTCACGATGGGGTGAGAGGGGCGCCGCCAACTAGCCAAGCCCCATTCTAAAGAGACGAGGCCCTTTCAAACCAAGCAATACTCTGTGCTAAGACTCCTTGAAAACTGGGTCCGCCCCGAATTTATCCAGGGAAGAAGTCTGCTTATGCCGAATTTCGCCAAAGCCCGTCGCACGGTCCTTCGCACCGTCCGCCGCTTCGCATTGCCCGCAGCCGTCGCCCTGTTGGCGCTGCCGGCCCTGGCCCAGCCGATGCTGCCTGGCGGCGAGTTGTCGGACCCCTTCGCCAATTCCGAATGCTCCGCGGAGCCGGTGACGGGCAGCGGACCCGGCTTCTCCAATTCGCGGGATGATTCCGAGGATGCGGCGCGCAAGATTTGGCTCGAGAAGGCGATCAAGGTCTATCCGGAAGCCACTTGGGACACCGCCAAGGACAGTGGCGTGAGCTGCGTGGTGCAGGGGCTCTATAGCAAATGCTTCGCGCAAGCCATTCCGTGCCGGCCCAAGTCTGGTGAAGCTAAGTCCGACGGCGCT
This sequence comes from Methyloceanibacter sp., assembly GCA_018067145.1. GTDB lineage: Bacteria > Pseudomonadota > Alphaproteobacteria > Rhizobiales > Methyloligellaceae > Methyloceanibacter. The sequence goes on along the minus strand of JAGPVD010000071.1, from coordinate 34,453 downwards.
AAGTCCGGCGGCGCCAGTTCTGACGCCGCCGCTTCCGACAAAGTCATGCCTGATACCTTGGGCGCGGACGAAGCCGCCCAAGCGAGCGAATGACGCGATGCTCGTGACCGAACAGCCCGTTTAAGGGCAGGTCACGACCTTGACGCACTCCAAGCAATTCGACGGCCCGCAGCATTTGTGGCCAGTCCCGCAATTTGCGTCGGTCGTACACTGACCGCAGAACTGAAGCGGTGCCTGATCCCGTGCAGGATAGGCCAGTCGCGGCCGCCGTGATAGGTTTCGCTCACAGTCATTGAGGGAGGCAATCATGGCACTAGGGCTCACACCACCGACAAAGAACGTCTTTTATCTCTCGGTCCTCTTAATCGTCATCGCGATCGTACTCTATCTGTGCGGCGTAGGCGGGCTCATCGGCGGCGGCTTCGCGGCCGTGGCCCATATCGCCTTCTGGATCGCGATCATTGGCTGGGGGCTCTTAGCGGTAGGCGTCGCTATGAAGGGCGTCTGATCGCCCGGAGCCTTCGCTCCGTACCTTGAAAGATATGAATATGTTGCAACGCTTTGGCGAAATGGCGCCGGAGCGCGAGGTCAAGTTCGCGCCCGTGGATCTCAAGTCGGTTGCGGCCGACGGTACGTTCTCGGGCTATGCTAGCCTGTTCGGCACGGTCGATCTCGGCCAGGACTTGGTGATGCCTGGCGTGTTTCGCGAAAGCTTGTCCTCGCGCGGCGCCCGGAAGTCTTGGGCGCACGGTCGAGGTCAAGGACGCAAGCCAAGGCGACAAAATTGCCTACACCGTCGGGAGCGCCCATCAGGCGGCGCGTTTCATCGAACACGGCACGTTGCGGCACCCCGTGACGCATTGGCTTTTTCCTGTTTTTCGGGCGCGTTTACCTCGCGTTAAGCAGAACCTCCGAAATATTCTGTCTGCGTCGTTTAAGAGGTCGCGCCGCGACGTCTGATCTCAATTTAGTGATTGAGCAGGTCTTTGCGTTTGGTGCTTCGGTACCTACATGTTTGTCAATGGACGTTAGTGGAGAATTGCCATGACCGCAGCAAGCTGGGCGTTACAACGCAAGATCTACCAAGCGCTGAGGAACTCGAGCGAGTTGACGTCGCTCCTTGGCGGCGACCGCATCTACAGCCAGGCCCCGCCCGCCGCGCAGTTTCCGTTCATTACCCTCGGCCAGACCGTGAACCTCGATTGGAGCACGGGCACTGATGAGGGCGCCGAGCACAGTCTGACTTTGCATGTTTGGTCGCGAGCCGATGGCGCGCGCGAAGTGCATGAGATTTTGGAAATGATCCGCACCGTGCTGCACGATCAGCTGCTGGCGTTAGAGGATCACTACCTCGTCAACCTCCGTCACGAATTCATGGAGGCGCGGCTCGATCCCGATGGTGAAACGATGCATGGCATCGTGCGCTATCGCGCCGTGACAGAGCCCATGCAGCAGGTTGCGGCTTAAGGTCCCTAAACTCCAAAGAAAGCGAGCCGCCTCAACATGGGTGCCGTTCGGCGCCTTGTGTGTTCGCGCGTTCGAGGACTCGCATGCGCATGGCCCGCTAGGCTATAGGGGACCTTCAAATTTGCGCGTAAAGCTCAGAGGGAGCGCCTGATGTCGCTGTGGAACAAGCTCAAGGATCTCGTCGAAGGCGTCGACGCTGACGCATCGCGCGCCGGAAATTTGCAGGAAGAGGAATTGCGGCTGTCGGCTGGCGCGCTGCTGGTCACTGCCGGAACGATCGACGGCAATTTCGACGCGGACGAAAAGCGGAAGGTCAAAGCCCTTCTGCAGACGCGCTTCGCCCTCGAGCCCAAGGAAGTCCGCCAGCTGTTTGAGGGCTCCGAGGTGCGCGAGCGGGATGCGGTCGATCTCTATCGCTTCACCAGCGTTCTGTGCCGCCAGCTCGACCAGGATGGCCGCAAGCGCATCGTCGAGATGCTGTGGGAAGTGGTGATGGCCGACGGCGTCGTTGACGAGTTCGAGTCGAACCTCGTCTGGCGCGTGGCCGAGCTGATCGGCGTCTCTACAAGAGACCGTGTTATTTTGCGGAAGAAGGCCGAGGAACGCGTGCCCGTATAATTTCTCAGCGCACCTGGCTCCGGCCAGGTTTAGCGTTGGTGGTGAGGGCGGCTTCGGTCGCCCTTTTTCTTTGTCTAAAAACATGAGGGCGAAGCATGACGGTGCAGAAGCGTAAGGACCTGCTGCTCAAGGTCGATAACGACGGAGCAGGAAGCTTCGCGACGGTCGCGGCCATGCGGTCGGAAGGCGGCGCTGCGGGCTTTGTCGACATCGTGGCCCGGCTGCTCGCCGCTACCTTCACGGCGGAGCGTGAGAGCAAGCCAGACGCCTCTTTCGGCGAAGCGACGGCTGCGTAACAGTATAGACGCCTCGCGCGCCGTTCCCTTGGGCCGAGACGATGGCGACGCGGCTTGGGATGTTACGTTTTTCCCCGCAAGTCTTCTGGTCGATGACGCCGTGCGAACTCGAGGCAGTTTTGCGCGGCGCTCTCGGTGACGCGAGTTGTTTGAGCAATAGTTTTGCCAGTAGTTTGACGCGCGCCTTTACCGATGCGTCGGTCAAAGGACGCGACCTCTCGGATGTGCTCAAGTCCCTCGCATTGTCGCTGTCACAGAGCAAATTAGAGGCGGCGCTCGTACCCATCAGCCAGGCTTTTGGTAACAGTCTGAGGCAGCGCGCACGAACGGCCGCCAGCACGGCCCCTTTTGCAACTGTGGGCCTGTAAACCCCTGGGCGCTGGAGGTTGACGGGCTGTCCCAGAACGATTTCCGTGGCGGCAACTATTCGCCACGCTTTTCTAAGGCTCCGAGGGTGTCGCAGGCTTTGATTGAGCCTCTGGCGCAGCAGTCTCCTCCGGCGCTGACGCTTCCGCCGGCGCAGCCGGGTCCTTAGGTTCCGAACATTTATCCGATTCGGGTTCGGGCTTAGTCGGTTCTGGGGGCTCCATGGGCTTCGGGAAGTCGCGCAAGTCGGAGGCGGCTTCTGGATATTGCACGGCAAGCGCCTCGGCATCGCCAAGCTCGACATCGCGTGATGGATCGATGCCAGGCCAGGCGGAGACGCCGCCTAAGAACCAGCGTCGGTTGCCGGTGATGCGCGCGGTATGAAACGTGCCGCCGGGAATGAAGAGCTGCACGAGCTGACTGCCGACGATGTTCGGACCGAGCACGACGAGCTCGCTGGTGCCGCTTTCGTAGAGCATCAGCATCTCGATCGGGTCGCCTTGATAATAATGATAGATCTGGTCGTTCTGGATGCGGTGAAGCTTCACTGGCTCCTGCGGCGTCACCATGAAGTATAGTGCACTGCCTAACGGACGCCCAGTCTCGAAGGGTTTGGGCAGAGCGTCGGGCGGGACATAGAGCGCGCTTCGATAGCTGTCGCGCGCGTAGCCAAATCTCCGGTCCGGCTCGAGCTTAAGCAGATCGCGGATGCGTTTGGCGGGCACGTCGTCGGGCATCGCTTTGGCGGGGTGGACCAGCGACTCAGCGGGCGCGTCTGGTGAGAACACTGGCGTTGCGCCGGACGGCGGCTCTTGCGTCGCCTCGGGCGCCTTCACTGGCTCGTCGGCTTTCGCCACGCGTGCCGACAGAGCGGCGACGCCGGCGAGGCTCGCGGTCTTCAAGAATTTGCGACGGCCAATTGGGGCCTTTTCGTCAGGCATGACGGCGATTCTCCATTAAGCGCGGCCTTCATATCACAACGAAACCAACCAAGTCTGTCGATGCGCGCCCCATGATCGAACGTGAGACCATCGTTGCGGCGGCGCGCGGCTGGCTCGGCACGCCCTATCACCATCAGGCAAGCGTGAAGGGCGTCGGTTGCGATTGCCTCGGGTTGATCCGTGGACTGTGGCGGGAACTCTGCGGGCCGGAGCCGGAAAAGATGCCGCCTTAAAAGCGCGACTGGGGTAACGCCACCGGGTCAGAGGCATTGATCGCCGCAGCCTGCCGGCATCTTGCAGAGCTTTCGGACGTGAATGAGGCAGGGTCGGGCGACGTGCTGGTGTTACGCATGCGTGACGGCGGTGTCGCGAAGCATGCCGGTGTCCTTGTTCATGCGCTACCGGCCTTTGGCCTGCTTGAGCGCGATGTTGGTGCGCTACGGGCATCCCTCTATGCGCTGCCGCTCCGCTGCTTGAGCGCGGGCGCGCTGCACAACCCATTTCCCAGCACCCCAATCGGTTCAACTCGAAAGGAGCTTCTCCATGAACACTCTCACTTGGCTCATCACTGGCGGCTTTGCCAAAGGTCATCGGACCCAAATTCTTGGCGTCACCGCCGCGCTCTCAACGATAGGTTTGTTGGCGGTCGGCGAGATGTCTCTGCCCGATCTGATAGCCACGCTTCCCATCGCGCGTGGCGGACTTGGCCTTGCGGCGCTAAGGTGGACGATGCGTCGGTGAATAAACCAGGCGTGGTCAAGTCCGCACGGCGGAAGTAAAAAGACCGTCTGGCGGCGCAAAACGGTGGGGGCACCGTTCATGCACCGTTCATTGGCGTTGTTCTAGGGTTGCCTGCAATGAGGGATAAGTAGGACTGAGATGGTACGTCGAACGATAAAGCGAATTGCCGTGGTGCTAATCACTGCGGTCGCGTTGACCGGGGCCGCTGCGCGTGTCCATGCGGGTTGCGTGCCGTGGAAATCCGCGGGCGCGCTCATCGCCAAGAATTCTCTCGTTCCGGGCAACGTCATCTATCGGAACGTCCAAGCCAAGACCGGCGGCAAAGTGATCTCCGCAACCCTGTGCCAGAACGGCAACAGTTTCGTCTACAAGGTCAGCGTTCTGGGCAAGAAGGGTGATGTGCGGAATCTCAACGTCGACGCCCGCACGGGGCGTTTCTAGTGAGGCGCTAAGGGCGTCCTGAGCCCAGGGAGGGCAGTCGTTTGCGGCTTCTCGTCGTCGAGGATGATCCAGATCTTAACCGTCAGCTCGTGACCGCGCTTGGCGAAGCGGGCTACGCCGTAGACACCGCATTCGACGGCGAGGAAGGGCACTTCCTCGGCGATACCGAACCCTATGACGCCGTCGTGCTCGACATCGGCCTGCCCAAGAAGGACGGCTTGAGCGTGCTCGAGCAGTGGCGGCGCGACGACCGCAAGATGCCGGTCTTGATCCTCACCGCGCGCGAACGTTGGAGCGACAAGGTGGCCGGCATGGATGCCGGCGCCGACGACTACGTGGCCAAACCCTTCCACATGGAAGAAGTGCTGGCGCGGCTTCGTGCCCTAGTTCGGCGCTCAGCCGGTCATGCTCGCAACGAGATGGAATGCGGGTCAATGCGGCTCGACACCAGGACGTCACGCGTCACGGTCGATGGTCAGGGTGTAAAGCTCACCTCCCACGAATATCGAGTTCTGCATTACCTCATGCTGCATCGGGAACGCGTCGTTTCCCGCACCGAGCTCGTCGAGCATCTCTACGAACAGGATTTCGACCGCGACTCAAACACGGTCGAGGTGTTCATCGGGCGCCTGCGGAAGAAGCTTCCCGGAGACCTCATCAAGACCGTTCGGGGGTTGGGCTACCGCCTCACGGACATCGAAGATGGGGCCTAAATCCCTCGCCTTTAGGCTGTTTATCTCGGCGGTGGTATGGACCCTTGTGGTCATCCCCATTGCCGCCATTCTGCTTGTTTCGCTTTATCGCCAAGCCATCGAACGTAATTTCGATGCGCGCCTCAACGTCTATCTGACGAGCCTTGTGGCCTCTACCACCGGCGAGGGCGAAGCCTCCCCCCAAGAGCCCGCCAATCTCGGCGATCCGATCTTCACCATCCCGTTCTCGGGCTGGTATTGGCAGATCAAGCCGCTCCGAGGCGCCGAGCGTCCGCTCTATATCTCCGACTCGCTGCTCGATCAGCAGCTTGAGTTGCCGAGCGGAAGCGGTTTTCTCCCCGACGACACCGTGACACGGCGAAGCTACGCGGAAGGTCCCGACGACCAGAATCTGCGTATCGTCGAACGCGAGATCAGGACGGCAGGACCGGACTCCGCTCCTTATTCCTATGCCGTGGCCGGCGACGCCGCTGAGATCGACGACGATCTCGCCGCGTTCACCACCATGCTCATCCTGGCGCTTGGCGTGCTCGGGCTTGGCCTTGTGGCGGCAACCTTCTTCCAAGTTCGTTTTGGGCTGCTTCCGCTACGTGTCATTCGCGAGGATCTCGCGTCCATCCGTTCGGGCGATGCCGAGAGCCTCGAAGGGGAACTTCCCGACGAGATTAGGCCACTGCAGCAGGAGCTGAACGCGTTGATCCAATCCAATCGCGATATCGTGGATCGCGCCCGCACCCATGTGGGCAATCTGGCGCACGCGCTGAAGACGCCACTCAGCGTGATTAGCAACGAGGCGCGGGCTCATGAGAGTGCGCTTGCCGGCAAGGTTGGCGAGCAGGCGGAAATTATGCGCACCCAGATTACCCACCATCTCGACCGGGCGCGGGTCGCCGCACGGTCCGGAGTGATCGGTGGTACGACCGATGTCGTGCCCGTACTCGAGGCGTTGCAGCGTACGCTCGACCGGATCTATGGGGAGCGCGGGATCAAGCTTGAGCTGACGCCGAGCCCCGACCTGAAATTTCAGGGAGAAAAACAAGACCTCGAGGAGATGGTCGGTAACCTGATGGATAACGCCTGCAAATGGGCCGATGCGCGCGTCACGGTGAAAGTCGAACGCTTGCATGGCAGCACGAGCTTTGGCGTCGTTGTCGACGACGACGGCCCCGGCCTGACGGCGGCTGAGCGGGAGAGGGCGATGAAGCGCGGGCAGCGTCTCGATGAGAGCAAGCCTGGTTCAGGCTTGGGCCTCTCCATCGTCGCTGACTTAGCTCATCTTTATAAAGGACGTTTCGAGCTTGAACCCTCGCCGGACGGGGGGTTGAGGGCCCGGCTAACCTTGCCTGCAGCTTGATTTCCGGCGGCTTGCCTCACTGCAACCTAATTTGGCCAGTTTTGTTATTCTTAACCACTATCTGAGACGTTCAACGCCAAATTTTATCTATCGCCGGAGCCAATTTCTTCGCTCTAGGTTGAAAGGGAAGACAAGAAGACAATGAGACTTACGCCGATCATCGCCATCGCTCTTGTGCCGCTTTTTCTCGCGGCCTGTGGGCCAGGGAATAAGCAGGGTACCGGCACCATTGTTGGCGCCGTTGCCGGCGGCGCCGCAGGTGCGGCCATCGGCGGTGAGAAGAATCGCATCGGTGGCGTGGCGATCGGCGCAATGGCCGGCGGCCTTCTCGGCAACCTGATCGGCGCGGATATGGATCAACGTGACCGCGAGCTGGCGGCGGCCGCTCAATACCGGGCCCTGGAAACGGGCAATCCCGGCGTTGCCACCGCTTGGAACAACCCCGCGAACCAGCACCGTGGCCAGATCGTGCCAGGCAAGCCTTATCAGCAGGGCAATTCCTTCTGCCGCCCCTATACGCACACGATCTATGTGAGCGGAGAGCCGCAAACGGCTCGGGGTACTGCTTGCCGGGGGCCTGACGGCACCTGGAAGACGGTCGGTTAGCGCTCCGCTTGGATCGTGGCTGAAGCCAGCATCTCTTTCATTGCTGGGATTTAATTTCCGCAAGAGGCCGGACCTTGCCCCGCCTAGCTCCTTTCCCTATGCCTAGCCCTCGTTTGTCTTTTGAAGGTTAGGGCCCCTCGTGCTGCTTTGGGTCATTCTCGCCGGCCTTACGGCGACCGTCCTCTTCTTTCTGTTGCGCCCGCTCGCGGGTGGCGGCGGAGACGAGCCCGCGCGCGAGGCGTTCAACGCCGCTGTCTATCGCGACCAGCTTGAAGAGGTCGAAAGCGATCGCGCCCGTGGGCTTATTCCGGAAGCGGAGGCCGAAGCGGCGCGTATCGAAGTTGCGCGCCGGTTGCTCGCCGCCGACGCTAAGAAGTCTGGAACGGGCGGTGCACAGGAAGGCGGCCGGCCGGCCCGCGCGGCCCAGATTGGCGTGGCTCTAGCGCTTCCGCTCGCTGTGCTCGGCGTCTATCTCCTTTACGGCTCTCCACGTCTTCCCGATCAACCGCTCGCCGCACGCCTGCAAGAACCCGTCAACGGTGAGAATATTGCGGTTCTAGTCGCCAGGGTCGAGGCGCGGCTTCGCGCACATCCGGAGGAAGGCGAAGGCTGGGACGCCATCGCGCCGGTCTATTTGAGCGTCCGCAGCTTTAGCGCCGCCGCGGAGGCGTACGCGCAAGCCATTCGGCTTCTCGGCGCCTCGGCGAAACGACTCTCGGGCTACGGTCAGGCGCTTGTGCTTGAGAAAGACGGCGTGGTGACCGAGCAGGCGAGGACCATGCTCGAACGGGCGCTGTCGCTCGATGCGACGCTAGTCGAGCCGCGCGTTCTGATTGCCATTGCTAAAGAGCAGGACGGCGAATACGCGGCCGCTGTCAAGGATTGGCGCGGGTTGCTCAAAAAGGACGGGGCCGATGAGGCTTGGCGCGCGATGGTGCAGACGCGCATTGCCAATGCTGAGGCGCATCTTTCAGGTCAGCCCCAACAAGACGGGACTGATATGGTGTCGCCGGAAGGCCTGCGAGGTCCAAACGCGAGCGATATCGAGGCCGCGCAGACTTTGAGTCCGGTTGACCGCCAGGCGTTGGTTGAGTCCATGGTGCAAAGGCTTGCGGCGCGGCTGGAGCAGGGCAGCGACGATCTTCCCGGTTGGCTCCGGCTGGTCCGAGCCTATACGGTGCTCGACCGCAAGGACGATGCACAAAAAGCGTTGGCCCGCGCCAAGAGCGAGTTTGCCGGCAACGCGCAAGCCATCGAACAGCTCGACGCGCTCGCCGCGGAGCTTGGATTGAAGTCATGACACGGAAGCAGCGTAGAGGCGTTCTGATCGGCACATGTCTCGTAGTGCTTGGGCTCGCGGTGGGCCTCGTGCTTTACGCCATGCGGGATTCCATCGTCTTCTTCTATAGTCCGAGCGACATCGCCGAGATGCAGCTCGCACCCACTCAGCGCATTAGGCTTGGCGGTCTCGTCGAGAGGGGCAGCGTGGAGCGGGCCGCGGGCACGACCATCCGCTTCGTTATCACCGACGGAGGGAAGACGCTGCCGGTGACATTTACCGGCATGCTGCCCGACCTGTTCCGTGAGGGGCAGGGGGTGATCGCCGAAGGGACGGTGCAGGCCGACGGTGTGTTTCATGCCGACAGCGTGCTCGCCAAACACGATGAGAATTATATGCCGCCGGAGGTCGCCGCGAAGCTGAAGACCAAGGGCATGTGGCGGGGCGATAGTGAGGCCGGTGGCGCGAGCCCGCAGGCCACGAACTAGGGTAGGGCAGAAGGATGATTGCCGAAGTCGGCCATTACGCGCTGATCCTCGCATTGGGCGTCGCCATCGTGCAGACGGTGCTGCCGCTCATCGGCACGCGCTTGCGCGATCCGCAGCTGACGGCCGTCGCCGTTCCCGCCGCGCAAGCGGAGTTCATACTCATCGGCTTTGCCTTTTTGGCGCTGATGACGGCTTACGTGACCTCGGACTTCTCGGTCGCAAATGTCTGGCAGAATTCCCACTCCGCGAAGCCGATGCTCTACAAGATCTCCGGCGTGTGGGGGAACCACGAAGGCTCCATGCTTTTGTGGGTGCTGATCCTCGCGTTGTTCGGCGCGGCGGTTTCCACTTTTGGTAAGAACCTGCCGCGTCAGCTCCAGGCCAATGTGCTTGCGGTGCAGGGCTCGATCGCCGTCGCCTTTCTGTTGTTCATCATCATCACCTCAAATCCCTTTATGCGTATCGACCCGGCGCCGTTCGACGGGGAGGGGCTCAACCCGGTGTTGCAGGACCCGGCGCTCGCCTTCCATCCGCCGTTTCTCTATGTGGGCTATGTCGGATTCTCCATGGCCTTCTCCTTCGCCGTTGCCGCCCTGATCGATGGGCGCATCGACGCTGCCTGGGCGCGCTGGGTGCGGCCATGGACACTCGCCGCGTGGATGTGCCTCACGCTCGGCATCGCCATGGGTTCGTGGTGGGCTTATTACGAGCTTGGTTGGGGCGGGTTCTGGTTCTGGGATCCGGTGGAGAACGCCTCCTTCATGCCGTGGCTCGCGGGCACGGCGTTGCTCCATTCGGCGCTGGTGATGGAGAAACGCGACGCGCTCAAAGTCTGGACCATCCTGCTCGCCATCATCACCTTCTCCCTGAGCCTGATGGGGACGTTCCTTGTGCGCTCGGGCGTGTTGACGTCTGTGCATGCGTTTGCCGTCGATCCCGAACGTGGCGTGTTCATCCTCGCCATCATGGGTGTGTTTATCGGCGGGGCGCTGGTACTGTTTGCCTGGCGCGCGCCACTCCTGACACAAGGCGGGTTGTTCGCGCCCATCAGCCGCGAGGGCAGTCTCGTCCTCAACAATCTTTTGCTGACAGTGGCCTGCGCTGCGGTGCTCGTCGGCACGCTCTATCCGCTGGCGCTCGAAGCGCTGACTGGCGACAAAATTTCGGTGGGAGCGCCGTTCTTCAATCTTACCTTCGTGCCGCTCATCGTGCCGCTACTCATTGCCATGCCGTTCGGGCCGTTGCTCGCCTGGAAACGCGGCGATCTCTTGGCGGCGGCGCAGCGCTTGACGGCGGCGGCGGTTGTCAGCCTTGCAGTGATTATCGTCGTGCTCGCGCTCCATCAAAACGGTCCGTGGCTCGCACCGCTCGGTATCGGGATCGGCGTCTGGCTCATCGTTGGGGCCGCGACCGAGATCGCCTATCGGGTCAAAATGTTCGACGCCTCAGGCGAAGAGGTCTGGCGGCGTTTGCGGAACCTGCCGCGCGCGGCTTATGGCGGGGCGCTGGCGCATGCTGGCGTTGGCGTCATGGTCATCGGCCTTGTCGCCACCTCGGCTTGGCGTGAGGAGCGCATCGTCGCTTTGGCGCCGGGCGGGTCTGTGGACATCGCCGGCTATCAGCTCACGTTCAAAGGTGTCGCGCCGCGTATTGGTCCGAACTACAGGGAGCGTGTTGGGACGTTTGTCATTTCACGTGGCGGCAGCCAATTCACCGTGCTTCACCCGTCGAAGCGTGAATTCACCGTGGAGCGTAGCACCACGACGGAGTCCGGCATCCACAATGGCTGGCGGGGCGACCTCTACGTGGTGCTCGGCGATCAACTGAAGGACGGCGCCTTCAGCGTCAGAGTCTATTTTAACCCGCTTGTGCGCCTGATCTGGATCGGGGCGCTGGTCATGTTCTTTGGTGGCGCGGTGTCGTTGTCGGATCGCCGCCTGAGAGTCGGCGCGCCGAAGCGGGCGCGGACGAAGGCTGCCATGGCCACGGGGGGGAAGTGACGATGTCCGCCCGCCGGCTTCTCGAAATCTTGGCTCTAACATTGGCGATGGGCTTGGCAGCCGTCAGTCCAAGCCATGCGGTTCAGCCCGGCGAAGTGCTGCAAGACCCCGTTCTTGAGGCGAGGGCGCGCGCGTTGTCGGAGGGCTTGCGCTGCCTTGTTTGCCAGAATCAATCGATCGACGATTCGGATGCACCCTTGGCCAAGGACTTGCGGGTGCTCGTCCGCGAGCGGCTGACGGCTGGCGACAGCGATGACGAAATCCTTGATTTCGTCGTCGCTCGCTATGGGGAGTTCGTGCTGCTCAAGCCACGGTTCACGCCACACACTTGGCTGCTATGGCTCGCGACGCCGGTCGTCCTATTGGCGGCTGCCGCCGCGATCATTTTCGCTCATAGACGGCGGAATTTGGCCACAGAGGGGCCTAAGCCCTTGACCGCCAATGAGAAGCGCCGCCTCAAGCGCCTCATCGGCGAAGGTTGAGCGCGCCCGCCCCGAGGGTCTGTAAAACCCTTTGATTTCCGTGCCGTTGGCGGCCGCGAACCTTACAGAAATTTAATCCCCCCGAAACGCCGAGGTAATCGGCGAAGGACTATATGTTGATCATGGATGTCTGCCCCTTCGTAACGAGGCCAGACAATATCAACGGGATTTTTTCCTTCTCAGGAGAGAGATGACAATGACAACTGACAAGAGTCCTACTGCGAATGAGAGCCCGCGGTTGCGGAAGCTAACCCGCAAGCCCGCGCTCCTCGCCGTTGCCGCCCTGATCGCCACGGGCGCATTGGGACTGACGCTCGGAAACGGCGTGCCCTTCGCCATGGCCGAACCGGCTGAGAAGGCAGAAGCGGCACAGACCATTGAGATGCCTTTCGGCCATGCACCGCTGACCTTTGCCGACCTTGTGGCCAAGGTGAGCCCCGCCGTTGTGAGCATCCATGTCAAGAGTGAGATGAAGGTCGCCCAGAATGAGGGCATGCAGATCCCGGGCATGCCAAATGTGCCTGAGGACAATCCGCTCTACGACTTCTTCAAGCAATTCCGCAAGGGCATGCCCCAGGGCCCGTCGAAGCCCAACCCGAGCCTTGCGCAGGGCTCCGGCTTCTTCGTGTCCGAGGACGGCTTGGTGGTGACCAACAACCACGTGGTTGAGGACGCTGACGACATCACCGTGACGATGGAGGATGGCGAGAAATATTCGGCCAAGCTCGTCGGTACCGATCCGCGCACCGACTTGGCGCTGCTTCAGGTAAACGACACAAAGACGAAGTTCCCCTTCGTGGAGTTCTCAAGCAAGAGGCCGCGCGTCGGCGACTGGGTGTTGGCGGTTGGCAACCCGTTTGGCCTCGGTGGCACGGTGACGGCCGGTATCATCTCGGCGCATAATCGCGACATCGGCTCCGGCCCCTATGACTACCTCCAGATCGACGCGGCGGTGAACCGCGGCAATTCCGGCGGCCCGAGCTTCGACCTCGACGGCAACGTCATTGGCGTCAACACCGCAATTTTCTCGCCCTCCGGCGGCAATGTCGGCATCGCGTTCGCCGTGCCGGCGGCCCTGGTCAAGCAGGTTGTGACCGAGCTTAAGAGCGACGGCAGCGTCGATCGCGGCTGGCTTGGTGTAGTTATCCAGAATGTGAATGACGATATCGCCGACTCGATCGGTCTTTCCGAGCCGATGGGCGCCATGATCACCAAGGTGACCGAGGATGGTCCTGCCGCGAAAGAAGACATTAAGGCTGGAGACGTGATCGTCGAAGTGAACGGTCAGGACGTGAAAGACTCTCGTGACCTCGCCCGCAAGATTGCCGAGCTGGACCCCGACTCCAAGGTCGAGTTGGCTATCGTTCGCTACGGCGACAAGCGGATGGTCGATATGAAGCTGGGCGCCTTCCCGACCGCCAAGAAGCTCGCTTCGCTCAGGGATCAGAAGCCTGCCGATGCCGGCCAGCAGATGAAGAAGCTCGGCCTGTCCCTTGCCCCGGCGACGAACTTTCCGGGCGCGGGCGACGAGGGTGTTGTTATCACCGAGGTCGATTCCTCTAGCGATGCCGCCGACAAGGGCTTGAAGCCCGGCGATGTCATCCTCCAGGTCGCGGGCGTCACCGTGTCCGAGCCGGACGATGTCGCGACCGGCATCAAGAAGGCCATGGCCGGCGCTAAGGCGGACAAGGAAACCGTCAAGGTGCTGATGCAAGTGAAGTCCGGCGAACAGACGCGCTTCGTGGCGCTAACACTGAAGAAGGCTTGAGTTCAGCCTTCTTACGCCGGAATGGGCGGCGTGGTTTCCCCCCGCCGCGCCGCCCGCCCCTTTTCTCCACCTTAGTTTGAGACAGCATTGTCAGGGAGGCCCGTCGATATGCGTGTTCTGGTGATCGAAGATGATCAAGAAACCGCTGCCTTCCTCAAGCGGGCTCTCAAAGAGTCAGGACATGTCGCCGAATATGCGGCAGATGGTCTGACCGGGCTCGATCTCGCCAGAGCAAATGCTTACGACATTCTCATCGTCGACCGCATGTTGCCGAAATGCGATGGGCTAGACGTTATCAAGACGCTGCGTGACGAAGAAATCCACACGCCCACGCTTATCTTGAGCGCGCTTGGCGAAGTCGATGACCGCGTTAAGGGCCTGCGCGCCGGCGGCGACGACTATCTCACCAAACCCTATGCGTTTAGCGAGTTGCTGGCCCGCATCGAGGCTCTTGCCCGGCGGACGTCGCCCGAGGAAGGCTCAACGCGCTTCGTCGTGGGCGACCTGGTGCTCGACCGGCTGTCCCATAAGGTGACGCGCGCCGGTGAAGCCATTATATTGCAGCCTCGCGAGTTTCGGTTGCTCGAATATCTGATGAAGCATGCAGGGCAAGTGGTGACGCGGACGATGCTCCTTGAGAAAGTGTGGGACTATCACTTCGACCCACAGACCAACGTGATCGACGTGCATATTTCGCGGCTCAGGTCCAAGATCGACAAGAGCTTTGACGAACCGCTTTTGCACACGGTCCGTGGCGCCGGTTACACAATCCGTGACAGCGTTCACTAAACTTTTCCGGACCACGACTTTCCGCCTGTCGCTGAGCTATCTGGCGCTGTTCAGCGCGGCCGCCGCCGTGGCCATCTTCTTCATCTACTGGAACACCACGGTTTTGCTGTCGCGGCAGCTCAACCAGACCATCGAAGCGGAGCTCACAGGCCTCGCCGAGCAATATAGAGCCGGAGGCCTCGATCAGCTCGTCCGCATCGTCGCCGAGCGCAGCGAAACGCCGGGCAACAGCCTCTATCTCGTTGCGGACAAAGACGGCAAGCAGCTCGCGGGAAATCTCAGCGCTGTGTCGCCGCAGCTCTGGGATAGCGTGGGCCCGGTAGAGTTTGTCTATAGCCGGCCTGCGTCGGGTGGTGTCGAGCGGCGGCTTGCCTTTGCCAACGTGTTTCGCTTGCCCGGCGGCTATCGCCTGATCGTTGGCCGCGACATCGAGGATCGCCGCGAACTGTCGCGGTTGATCCTCAACACGATGTTGTGGGGCCTCGGCGCGATGGCGCTTGTCGGAATTGGCGGCGGGTATTGGGTCAGCCGCAAATTGCTGACGCGGATCGACGGGCTTGCCGCCACCACACGCACCATCATGGCGGGGGATCTCGCAGGTAGGCTGCCCGTCAGTGGCTCGGGCGACGAGCTCGACCGCTTGTCGCAAAGCGTCAACCTCATGCTGGCGCGGATCGAGCAACTCATGGCGGGCTTGCGGGAAGTTTCCGACAATATCGCCCATGACCTGAAGACGCCGCTGAACCGCTTGCGGAACCGGGTCGAAGAGGCGTTGCGTGAGCCCCAGGACGAGACCGCCTATCGCGACGTGCTGGAGCGGACCATCGAGGAGGCCGATGGCCTGATCAAGACGTTCAACGCGTTGCTCTCCATTGCGCGGCTCGAGGCGGGCGCCGGTGGCGAAAACCGCGATACGCTCGATATGGCTGCCTTGGTGCAGGACGTGGCCGAGCTCTACGAGCCCGTGGCCGAGGAGCGCGGTATCGCCTTAAAGGCGCAAGCCGCTGATCCAATCATCATTCACGGTGATCGCCAGCTGCTTGGTCAGGCTCTCGCCAATCTCATCGACAACGCGCTCAAATACGGAGCGCCAAGTGCCGGGGCAGGCAATGGTTACGCGCCGGAAGTGGACGTGCAGGCCGATGCGCGCGGCGGAGTGGCGCGGATCGTGGTCTCTGACCGGGGCCCTGGTGTGCCTGACACCGAACGCGTTCGCGTCCTCAGCCGCTTCGTGCGGCTTGAGGAGAGCCGGTCGGAGCCTGGCAGTGGGCTTGGCTTGAGCCTTGTCGCGGCGGTGGCAAGGTTGCATGGTGGGAAACTGAGGCTCGAGGATAACGAACCGGGCCTCCGTGTCGTCCTCTCTTTGCCCATGGAGGGGGACGCGCTCACCAACGGGGCGGCCGTTGAGTCGTCCACGGAAAAAAGTTGAGATAGACGTGACGGCGTTCGCCGAGCGTATCACCGAGCTTCCCCAAATCTACGACGCGGCCCGTGGCGCTGACGTGCTCGAGGGCGTGTTGAAAGCCCTGCGTGACGATCCCGCGCTTGCCGAGGCCGCCGAGGCCGCAGCCGCGCCGCAACCTGCGGCGCTTCTCGAAGCTGTGTTCTCGGCCGCGCCCTATCTCGCGGCACTCGCCCAGCGTTCCCCCCATCTCCTCGCCGACTGCTTGTTGCGCGATCCCGACATACATTTGGCTGAGGCACGTGCGGCTCTGACCCAAGACATCGCTGAGGCGCCTGGCTCGAACGAGGTCATGACGCTGCTGCGGCAATTCAAGCAACGCACTGCGTTGCTGACTGGGCTGGCTGATCTTGGCGGCGTGTGGCCGACGGAAGTGACTCTGCGGGCTTTGAGCGAGGCCGCCGACGCTACGATTCAAGAGGCGGTCAAGTTTCTGTTCCGCAAAGCGCACGAGGCAGGGAAGATCACTTCGACGGAGGCTGCGTCCGGCTATTTCATAATCGTCATGGGCAAGCTCGGCGCCATGGAGCTCAACTATTCGAGCGACATCGATTTCATGGTGTTCTACGACGCCGAGCGCGCGGGACTTGCTCCCGATGTGGAGCCGTCATCCTTCTTCGTGCGCCTGACCCGCGATCTCGTCCGACTAATCCAAGAACATACCGGCGACGGTTACGCCTACCGCACCGACTTGCGGCTGCGTCCCGATCCGGGGGCGACCCAGATCGCGCTCTCCACTGACGCTGGCCTCACCTATTACGAGAGCTTCGGCCAGAACTGGGAGCGGGCCGCGATGATCAAGGCTCGGATCGCGGCTGGCGACATCGCCTTGGGCGAGGCGTTCTTAGAGCAGCTCTCGCCTTTCATCTGGCGCCGATATCTCGATTTCGCGGCCATTGCCGACATTCACGCGATGAAGCGCCGCGTGCACGCGTTCAAGGGCCATGGCGTGGTCGCGGTGGAGGGCCACGACATCAAGCTTGGCCGCGGCGGCATTCGTGACATCGAGTTCTTCGCTCAGACCCAGCAATTGATCGCTGGCGGACGCCATCCTGAGCTTCGAACGCGTGGGACCATCGAGACGCTTGTCGGGTTGGCCGCAGGCGGGTGGATCGAACAGAAGACGGCGGACGACCTGACGCGCGCTTATTTGTTTCTGCGGCGCGTCGAGAACCGCATTCAAATGGTGGGGGACCAGCAGACCCACATCATCCCGGCGGACCGGCCGGAGCTGGACCGCATCGCCAGGCTGTCCGGATTTGGTGACACCGACGAATTTGGCAACGCGCTCTTGGAGCAGTTCAAACTTGTCGAGAGTCTTTATCGTGAGCTGTTCGAGAAAATGCCCGAACCATCCACGCCGGTGGCTGGCATTGTCGTCGTCGATGAGGGCGATCCCGGGGCGCTTGCGATCCTCGAGGAGCTAGGATTCCGCAATCCAGAGGCCGCGATTTCCGCCATTCGGGCATGGCAGTCGGGTCGCTATGCCTCCACACGCAGCGCCAAGGCCCGGGAGCGGCTGACGGAATTTCTGCCGCTGTTGCTTGATGCCTTTGGCCGTACGGCAGAACCCGACCTGGCGCTCGCCACCTTCGACAAGGTGATCGCGAATATGCCGACGGGCCTGCAATTATTTTCGCTGCTGGCCGCCAATCCGAGCCTGCTGCGTCTGGTCGCCGACATCATGGGGACGGCGCCACGTCTCGCCAACATCATTGGCCGGCGCCCCAGACTTTTGGATGCTGTCCTCGATCCAGGCTTCTTCGGCGTCGTGCCGACGCCGGCCAAGCTCAGTGAGCTTGTGGGGTGCGCGCTTGACCTCGCCAGCGACTATCAGGATGCGCTTGACCGGGCACGCATCGTTGGCCGCGAGCAGGGCTTCTTGATTGGTGTGCGGGTGTTGTCCGGCACGATCTCGGCTCGGCAGGCGGGCGCTGCCTATGCCGCGCTCGCCGAGACATTGATCGAGGCGCTTGCGGCGCGTGTTGCCGACGAACTCGTCCTCCAGCATGGGAGCCTGCCGGGTGGCGAAGTCGCGGTTGTCGCCATGGGCAAGCTCGGCGGCGGCGAGATGACCGCGGCCTCCGATCTCGATCTCATTACCGTCTATGATTTTGCCGGCGACGATGCCCAGTCCGACGGCACCAGGAGCCTGCCGGGCACGCAGTATTACACGCGCTTCACCCAGCGCCTGATCGCGGCGCTCTCGGCCCAGACCGCGGAAGGCGCGCTCTACGAAGTGGATATGAGGCTCCGTCCATCCGGGAGCCAAGGGCCGGTAGCGACGAAGCTCTCAAGTTTCATCGACTATCAGACCAGCTCGGCCTGGAACTGGGAACATTTGGCGCTAACCCGTGCCCATGTAGTCTCTGGCCCCGTCACGCTTCGGCATGAAATCAACAACATGATCAAAGACGTGCTTTTGCTGCCCCGTGACCGCACTGCCGTGGCGGAAGAGGTCAAGACCATGCGGGCCAAGATCGCGCAGGAGAAGGGCACGTCCGACATCTGGGACCTGAAGCAGGTGCGCGGCGGGTTGGTCGATATCGAATTTCTCGCTCAATTCCTTCAGATCGTGAATGCCGCCGAGCATCCAGACGTGCTTGATCAAAATACCGAGATGGCATTGACCAAGCTCTCGGCTGCCGGTGTGCTCAGTCCAGGCGACGCCGAGATTCTAATTCCGGCGGCACGGCTCTATCACACGCTCACGCAAGTCTTGCGGCTCTGTCTCGACAATCCGTTCGCTGCGGCCGAAGCGCCACTGGCACTGCGCGAGCTATTGGCGCGCGCGTCCGACATGCCGGATTTCGATACGCTTGAGGCGATGTTGAAGGAAACGCTCGCCGCTGTGCGCGAGGCCTTTGACCGCATTGTTGCTTGAGGTCTGGAAGAGGGCAGCTAAACGTTCTCAGCGCTACGCGCTTTGGCGACCGGCGTATCGTCGGCGGCCACGGCCCGTGACGGCAGGAGGCAGGTGACGGTCGTGCCCTGACCTTCGCGGCTCTTGATCTTAAGGCTACCACCATGCAGTTCCACAAGCGCGCGGGAAATGGCGAGACCAAGGCCGCTGCCCTGATGGCTCTTGGAGAATTGGTTTTCGACCTGCTCGAATGGCTTGCACAGCTTGGCGATGTCGGTGTCGGCAATGCCAATGCCGGTGTCTTTGATGGCAATCTTCACTTGGCCGCGAACGCGGGACATATGGACGTCGATGTTGCCGCTGTCGCGGGTGAACTTGACGGCGTTTGACAGGAGATTAAGGAAAATCTGCTTCAGTGCGCGGCGGTCAGCCTCGATGGAGAGACGCTCTTGGCCATGGCGCTTGAGAGTGATGTCGCGCTCGTTGGCGGCTTGGTTCACCACCTTCATGCTGTCCTCTATGATGTCGGCCACATCGACACGGCTAACATCGAGGCCCATGCGTCCGGCTTCGATCTTCGACATGTCGAGGATGTCGTTGATGACCTCGAGGAGGTAGGCACCGCTCGCGTAGATGTCGCGCGCGTATTCCTGATATTTGGGATGGCCGAGCGGACCGAATAGCGCCTGCTGCATGACCTCCGAGAAGCCGATGACGGCGTTGAGCGGTGTACGCAGCTCATGGCTGATATTCGCCAGGAACTCGGACTTGGCACGGTTCGCATCCTCGGCGCGGTTTTTCTCCAGTCCGTATTTTTCGGCGAGATCGACAAGCTGTTGCTTTTGCTGCTCAAGCTCGCGGCGCGAGGTCCTGAGTTCGGTGATCGTGTCGCGATGCTGGTGCTCGCTTTCGCCGAGCCGCTGCTGGCTTTCCTTCAGGATGGTAATGTCGGTGCCGACACTGACATAACCACCGTCGCGCGTGCGGCGCTCATTGATATGAAGCCAGCGACCGTCCTCGATCTGCGCCTCGTAGGTGCGGGTGTCGATGCCGTTCTTGCCGGCGACGGCGATCCGCTTGGAAACGATGGGCTCGGATGCGGCGGCAATCACGTCGTCATAGGAACTGCCGGGCCGTGCCATGTCGTCTGGCAGGCCGTGGAATTGCTGATACTTGCTGTTGCACATCACAAGCCGATTTTGGTTGTCCCACAGCACGAAGGCTTCGGAGATCGTCTCCACCGCGTCGCGCAGTCTTGCATTGGCGTCGGGCGAGCCGGGCGCGATGTCCTGATCGGCGAACACAGCCATGCCGATCAGATAGGGTTCGCTGTCGCCATAGCTGCGAGTAATGTGACCACGCAAGTGCACCGAGACCCAGTGGCCCTCGGCATGGCGAAGACGGAAGCACTGATCGAAAGTGGAAATTCTTTCACGCATATGGCGGTCCAACTCCGCGCGAAGATCGTCGTCAGGATGGAGCGCTTTCGCCAAATCGCGGAACGGCATGGCGTCGGCGGATGGTTCCAGGTTGAGTAGGCGGTACATCGACGCGGACCAGTGCACATGACCGCGAGCGAGGTTCCAGCGCCACACGCCGCAACCGGGCAGGGCTTCGGAAAGCTCTCGGGCCAACGTATCGGCGCCCTCGCGCGCGGCGGACGGCACGAGATACCAAAGCCCGCCTGCGATCAGCGCGAGCACGAGGCCGGCGCATACAAGCAGGGTGATCTCGATAATAGCGTCGCCGCGCCACTCGCGAAGTGCCTCGCTAATGGGCTGGACGAAGGCAACTTGCATGTCGGTCTGCGGGATGTTGCGGACCGTGACGATGGCGTCGGTGCCATCCGACAGGAAAATTTGCAGCACGCCCGCGTCTTCCCCCATGATCGTTAGGGGTTGCTGCGGACCGAGAATCGTGAGGAGGTTATCCTGTTGGAAATTGTTGATCGGGGCGCGGGCCTGAATGTTGCCCTCGGCGTCGGCGACAAGGGCGGTGCGGCCATCGCGGGTTGCACGTTTTGGCAGGCTGTTGGCGAGTGCCTTCTGCCAGCTCTTGCTGGATTTAGGGGTATATTCCTTGAGGGTTAGGGCGGTGACGCTGGCGATCAGGGACAGCTCACGTTGAGCAGAAGTGAGCGCCGCGTCTTTGTCGTTGCCGATTTGTGAGGCAAGACCGGCGAAGGCTACGACGCCAAAAATGATGAGAAGAATGGGAACGAGACGGCGCAGAACTTCGGTGGAGGGCAAGTGAACGTCTAGGGTCGCACGCAGGTCCTGCCATCGCGGCACCGCGATAGACAAGACTCCCTCACCTCGCGCAGAACGTGCGCGCGTCATCCGGTCCCCCTATACTTCTGCCGTTTTGTATCCCGGAGAAGTTGCCGCATCTCCGAATCACTTCCATCCATGGAATCGATGAAAAGAGTCTCTGTCTAGTGAAAACCTGTGGAAATCAGGTTAACAAACCGTTGACAGAATCTACGACTCTAGGCGCTGCCCAGGGTTTTGCTGACAATCTCGTAGCTGTCAGTGGATAATTTTTGTCCCACGAGATCCTTTAACGCCGCTTTCGCGTGGGCCTGACGGACCGGTTCAAGCGTACGCCAGCTTTCGAATGCGCCGAGAAGCCGCGCGGCCACATGGGGGTTGAAGCGGTCGATCTTGAGCGCCTGACCGGCCAGCAGCCGATAGCCTTCGCCATCGCCGCGATTGAAGCCTGACGGGTTGGCCTGGGTAAAGTTGCCGAGCAACGCGCGCACGCGATTGGGATTCTTCAGCGAGAACTTCTTGTGGCCGAGGAGCGCACGTACAGTTTCGACGGAGTCGGGCCGCGCGGCACGCGCCTGCACGGCAAACCATTTGTCGAGGACTAGCGGGTCGTTCTCCCAGCGCGCATAGAAGTGGTCGAGCGCGGCGTCGCGGACCGGCGACTGCAGTCGAGACAGAATCGACAGCGAGATGATGGCGTCGGTCATGTTTGTCGCGTCGTGGTAGTGGCGTTCGGCGCGGGCAATCTCGTCGGGCGCGTCCGTCGCGACTAGGAGATCGAGCGCGGCGTTGCGTAACGCCCTAAGGCCCGCGCTGTCGGGATCGGGAGAAAACGGTCCCGATAATTCGGCCGAGGCGTAAAGCTCGCGCAACGTGTCGCCAATGGTGTGGCCGATCTTGCCGCGCAGGGCATCGCGCGCGGTGTGGATGGCATCGGTGTCGACATTGTGCGCAAGCTCCCGGGCGATGTCGGACTCGCTTGGCAGATTCAGCGTTTCGGCACGATAAGCCGGGAGCAAATCTTCGTCCCTGACGGCAGTGGCCAGAGCCTGGGCAAGCCGTGTCGCTTCTTTGCCCGTCGTCTTGCCAGTATCGTTTCGCGCAGCCGTTGTAAGCAAATTGGTGGCGTAGGTTTGGGTGGCCTGCCAGCGATTGAAACTGTCACTGTCATGCATCATCAGAAACTCGACCTGATCGGGATCGAGGCTGGTGGTGAGACGCACGGGCGCCGAGAAGTCGCGCAGGAGTGACGGCGTGGGCGGGGCCGGCACGTCGTGAAACTCGAAGACCTGCTCGCGCTCCGTCACCTCCAAGAGTCCGTCGATGGGACCATCCTCCCCATTGAGCTTGAGCGGTAGCTCATCGCCATTCGCGCCGATCAGTCCGACCTTTAGCGGGATCAGCATCGGTTCCTTGCTGGTCTGTCCCGGAGTCGCGGGCATCACCTGGCTCACATGCAGCCGAGCGATCTTGGCGTGCGGATCATAGTCCAAGGAGCAGGCAAGTTCCGGCGTGCCGCTTTGCGTGTACCACCGCATGAACTGCGACATGTCGCGGCCCGAGACGTCGGCCATGGCGCTGACGAAGTCCTCGACCGTCGCCGCCTCGCCATCATGGCGCTCAAAATAGAGGTCGAGGCCTTTGCGGAAGTTTTCCTGTCCGAGCAAAGTCTGCAACATGCGGCAGACCTCGGCGCCCTTCTCGTAGACCGTGGCCGTGTAAAAATTGTTGATCTCCATATAGGAGCCGGGACGCACTGGGTGGGCGAGGGGGCCGGCATCTTCCGGGTATTGCCGCCTCTTCAATAGACGTGCGGTGATGATGCGCTCGACGGGCCCCATGCGGACGTCGCCGGTGAATTCCTGATCGCGAAAGACGGTGAGCCCTTCCTTCAGGCAGAGCTGAAACCAGTCGCGGCACGTGACGCGGTCGCCCGTCCAGTTGTGGAAATATTCATGCGCGATCACGCTTTCGATCGAAGCATAGTCGCCATCGCTTGCCGTGTCGGGGCGGGCCAGCACGAGTTTGTCGTTGAAGATATTGAGCCCCTTATTCTCCATCGCCCCCATGTTGAAGTCGCTGACGGCGACGATGTTGAACACGTCGAGATCGTATTCGAGGCCGAAGCGCTCTTCGTCCCAGCGCATGGCGCGCTTCAGGGACTCCATGGCCCAGTCGCAACGGTCTTCCTTGCCGGGCTCTACATAGATGCCGAGCGCGACTTCCCGGCCCGAGGCCGTGGTGAAGCTGTCGTGCACCGACGCAAGGTCGCCGCCGACCAATGCAAACAGATAGGATGGCTTGGGGTGGGGGTCGTGCCAAATGGCGAAGTGACGGCCCGTGCCGGGGATGTCGCCCTGTTCCACGGGGTTGCCGTTCGACAGCAGCACCGGCGTCGTGGCGCGGTCGGCCTCGATCCTCACCGTATAGACGGCGAGTGCGTCGGGCCGGTCGATGGAATAGGTGATGCGGCGAAAGCCTTCCGGCTCACACTGCGTGCAATAAGTGCCATTCGACCTGTAGAGTCCCGACAGCTCCGTGTTGGCTTCCGGATCGCACAGCGTGACGATTACCAAGGTGAAGGGCTGATCTGGCAGGTTGGGAATGGTGAGCGAGCTTTTTGTCAGCGCGTATTTGTCGGGCGACAGCGCCTTCCCGTCCACGGCGACGCTTTCGAGCGTGAGCGCCTCGCCATCGAGAACCAGCTTCTGCCCGCTTGCGACCGCCTTTGGGTTTGGACGCATTTTCAGCTTGGAGGCGACACGGGCTGCCTTGGGTTCCAGGCTTACATCAAGTGCGACCTCGTCTATGAGAAAGGCGGGGGGCGTATAGTCCTTGAGGAACTTGGTTTCGCGGCTGGTCATGGCTGGTGAAATCGTCCTTTTGAGTTCGCTCTTTGAGGGCGTTCTGACTCTAGTCGAGCTTGACGGTGCGCAAGCGTAGCGCGTTGCCCACCACAGATACGGATGACAGGCTCATGGCCGCCGCCGCCACGATGGGCGACAGCAGGATCCCGGCGATGGGATAGAGCACGCCCGCCGCGATGGGCACGCCGATGGCGTTGTAAAAGAAGGCGAAGAACAGGTTCTGTTTGATATTGCGCATGGTGGCGCGAGCAAGCTTCACGCCGCGCACCACCCCGCGAAGATCGCCCTTGAGCAGCGTGAGGCCGGCGCTCTCCATGGCGACGTCGGCACCGGTGCCCATGGCGATGCCCACGTCTGCTTTGGCCAGTGCCGGTGCATCGTTGATGCCGTCACCGGCCATGGCGACCACCGCCCCCTTTTTCTGCAAGCCCTCGATCAGGGCGAGCTTGTCCTCGGGCCGCAAGCCAGCATGCACTTCGTCGATGCCGAGCTTGGCCGCGACGGCCTTCGCCGTGGACTCGTTGTCGCCGGTCGCCATGACGATGCGCAGCTCAAGCGCGTGCAGTTTGGCGATGGCGTCTGCGGCGCTTTCTTTGATCGGATCGGCGACGGCGACGATGCCGGCGAGCTTGCCGTCAGCGCTTAAGAACATCACCGTCTCGCCGCCTTGGCGCAGCGTCTCGGCGGCTTTCACCAACGGCGCTACGTCGATGTTTGAGGCTTCCATCAGACGCGCGTTGCCGAACAGGACCTCGCGGTTGCCAACGCGGCCTTTGACGCCTTGGCCCGTGACCGCCTCGAAGCCTAGGGTCTTCTCCGGCTTCAATCTTTTGGCCTCGGCGCCACGCAGGATAGCCTCGGCCAAGGGATGCTCGCTGCCCGCCTCGAGCGCCGCAGCGAGACGCAGCACGTCCTCCTCGTCGAAACCTTGCGCCGCCTCGACACCAGTCAGGGCCGGCTTGCCTTCAGTCACGGTCCCGGTCTTGTCGACCACCAACGTATTGACCGCGGCGAGCCGCTCTAACGCCGCGGCGTTCCGCACCAGCACTCCGGCTTGGGCGCCACGGCCCGTGGCCACCATGATGGATATCGGCGTGGCAAGTCCCAGGGCACAGGGGCAGGCGATGATGAGTACGCTCACGGCGGCGATGAGCGCGTGGGCGAGTTGCGGCGCCGGGCCAAAAACGACCCAGGCGATGAAAGCGATGATTGCGACGCCAATGACGGCCGGTACGAAATAGCCGGCGACCACATCCGCCAAAGCCTGGATCGGTGCGCGGGAACGCTGGGCGTCGGTGACCATGTTCACGACTTGGGAGAGCGTGGTCTCGGCGCCGGTGCGATCGACGCGCATGTCGAATGAGCCTGAACCGTTAAGCGTGCCGCCAGTCACAGCGTCGCCCTGTGTCTTCTCGACGGGAACGGCTTCGCCGGTGAGCATGGCCTCGTCGACGGCGCTGCGGCCTTCGATCACCGTGCCGTCGATCGGGATTTTATCGCCGGGGCGCACGCGTAACACGTCGCCGACTTTGACCTCGGCGAGGGGCACCGTCTCGGTCTTATCGTCCTTGAGCACGCGCAGCGCCGTCTTGGGCGCCAGATCGAGCAGAGCGCGGATCGCGCCGCCGGTCTTTTCGCGTGCACGGAGTTCGAGCACTTGGCCCACCAGCACCAGCGCCACGATGACGGCTGCCGCCTCGAAATAAACGGGGACGAGGCCGTGCGCGTCATGCATGGAGGCCGGAAATAAGTCCGGCGCGATCGTGGCGACGACGCTGTAGAGATAGGCGGCGCCGGTCCCGAGCGCGATCAGAGTGAACATGTTGAGCCACCCCGTGCGAAGTGACTTGAAGCCGCGCTCGAAGAACGGCCAGCCGCACCACAAGACGGCAGGGGTCGCGAGCGCCAGCAAGAGCCACTGTTCGGCGTGAGGCGACAGGAAAGGCAGGACATCGAGGCCGAAGACATGGGCGCTCATGTCGAGGACCAAGATCACCAACGATAGCGGCACGGCGACCTTGAGCCGTCGGGTGAAGTCAATCAGCTCTTTATTGGGCGCGTCCTCCGCTATCACCCCCATGGGCTCCAGGGCCATGCCGCAGATTGGGCAGGGCCCCGGACCTTCCTGCATGATCTCGGGATGCATGGGGCAGGTGAAGAGCGTGCCGGGCGGCGCTGGCTCCGGCTCATCTTGCTTGTTCAGATAGTGCTCGGGGTTCGCGGCGAATTTCGCCTGACAGCCAGCGGAACAGAAATGATAGATGTGCCCCTGGTGGTCATGGGTGGGTTTGCCCACATGAGGATCGACCGTCATGCCGCAGACGGGATCTAAGACTGAGTTTGCGTCGGCGGATGCGGGTTCTGTCATGCTTTCAAGACCATGTGGGCTCACAGCTCATATAAGGATTCAACGTGCGTGGCACAGATGCGCCTAGCATAGTGTAAAGATCGGGCCTGTTGGGGGAGCCGGCATTTTGCGAACGATTCTGACTGATATTCTTATTGTGCTCGCGGTCCTGACCGGGTTCGGCGGCGGCTATCTCCTATGGGACAAGCAGGCCAATTGGTACAAGGCGGACATCGCCAAGCTTGAACCTGGCCCTGACAGCGATTTGATCCGCTACGGCAAGGAGCTGATCGTCAACACGCCGCGCCATATCGGCAAGAGCGCTGAAGATCCGGCCATGGCTTATGGCGGCAACGATCTCGCCTGCCAAAGTTGCCATCTGAAAGCGGGTCTCCAACCCTTCGCGGCGCCTTTTGTCTCCACCGTCGCTACCTTCCCGATGATGGTCGATAACCGTGTGATCCCCTTGACGACGCGCATCAATGCCTGCATGGAGCTAGGCCTGAACGGCCGCGCCTTGCCGGACGAAAGCCGCGAGATGGCGGGACTGATCGCCTACATGAAGTTCATCGGCACGGACACGCCGGAAGGTGTGCGGGTGCCGGGCATGGGTTTGATGCCGATCGCTTTTCCGCAAGACGCTCCCGATGCGAGGCGCGGGGATTTAGTCTACGTCAAGCACTGTACGAGTTGCCATGGGGCGAACGGCCAGGGGGAACCCAAGGCGAGCCCGGAAGTCGGCTATTACGTGCCGCCGCTCTGGGGGGATACGAGTTTCAACGCCGCTGCGGGCATGGCTCAAACCGCTTACGCCGCCTCTTATATCCGCGCCAACATGCCGACCGGCGCCGACTACCAAGCGCCAGTGCTTAGCGTGCAGGAGGCCTGGGACGTGGCGGCCTATATGATCTCCCATCCTCATCCGCTGGCCCCGCCGGAATCTGTTCCCGAGCCGCAAGCTGAAGATGCGCCGACGGACGAGGACGCGGAGACGCCACCGGCTCAGCCGTGATGAGGCTTTGAGGCGCCAGCGCTCTCCGAAATCACATGTCGTAATCGGGCATATCGATATCGTCCCGCAGAGTTCGGCCGATGAAGAAATTGGCCACCTGCGGGATCGCCATGAGCTTTGTC
The DNA here is from genome assembly GCA_018067145.1 of Methyloceanibacter sp. Classification (GTDB taxonomy): domain Bacteria; phylum Pseudomonadota; class Alphaproteobacteria; order Rhizobiales; family Methyloligellaceae; genus Methyloceanibacter. Next base: position 7,161 of record JAGPVD010000071.1, on the reverse strand, counting down.
GCTTGGTTGCGGACCCAGACGCCGAACGCTGTCTTTGGTACGAATGAGGAGGCGAAATCCTTCGCCGACTCCTGCTTTCCCTCAACGAACGGGCGCAAGAGCTGTTCTTGGCGGCGGAAGGCTTCGCGATAGTCGCCCCCTTCGCGCGATGCAGCTCGCCCGCCAGCACATAGACTTCCGTCATGGCAAGCCCGGTTCCTGAGACAAGCGCTTCCGGGTTACCGGTGTTCACCGTTGGCGGCTGGCCGGTGGAGTGCTCACGCGTCGCGCCGGGGCTTCGTCTTTCCCGAAGCCCCGGCGTTTCACCTAGGGAGTAGTCTTTCTGCCGCCGTTAGGCGCTTCGCAGCATCGGCGTGTGATTGGCCGAGGCCGTCACGTCGAGCGCGATGCGGGCGATGTCCTCAGGGTGCTCAAGCGCTGAGAAATGACCCGCCTGCCGCAGTGTGATCATCCGACTGCCGGGGACCAGCCGCGCCACGTCGCGCCGCTCTTGCGGGGTCGACCAGTCATGATCGCCGTAAGACAAGGTAACGGGTGCGGTGATGCGCGGATAGAGGTTGCGCGCCGCGATATAGCTCGGGAGCGCGCGGAAGTATTTGGTTTCGACGCTGGCATAGCCGGGCCGTTTGCCGCTCCGAAGCTGTTCGAGAACGAAGTCCTTCGGCAGCTTTTTCGGATCGTAGAATCCGCCTCCCATGATCCCGCCGAGAATTGCCGGATTGGCTAGCTTGGAGAACATGAGACCCATCACCGGAATCCGCATGCCCTTGACAACGATGGAAGCCAGCAAGTTCGCCCGCTCCACCCCTTGCGGATAGTCGTAGGTGTTGAGCGCGATGACCTGTTGGACGCGTGACCCGAGTTCCGTCGAGGCGGTGAGGGCGACCGTGGCGCCGATGGACTCGCCGACGAGCGTCACGTCCTCAAGGTTCAGCGCCTCGACAAATTCAACGATCGCTCCGCGCAGCGCCGGTTCCTCGTAGCTGGCGCCGGGCTTGATGTCGGACCAGCCGAGACCTGGAAAGTCGACGGCGTAGACGGTGAACTTATCTGCCAGAAGCGGGATCAAGCGTTGGTAATAGTCGAGCTGGGTCCTGAGCGTGTGTAGCAGGACCAGCGCCGGGCCTCGCCCGGTTTTGAGATATCTGAGATGGGTGCCATCGGCGAGGGCGAGATTGGCGATGTCGCCATCGGGGCTCCAAGTCCTCGTGTAGCTGTCGGCATTTTTGGTGGTCATTGGAATATCCTCCTTAGGGCGGTGAAGAGTGACCAGTAACTATTATTATGATAGTGACTTGTCAATAGCAAGAAGCTTGACATTTAGGAGGGAGATGGCTAAGTCACTGGTATGGCGAGCGGATATGGTCAGGAAGATTGCCCGGTGGCCCGGGCGCTGGATGTGATTGGCGAGAAATGGTCGCTGCTTATCCTGCGCGACCTATTCCGCAGAGGCCCTTTGCGCTTTCAGGGTTTTGAGGCGGAGCTGCCCGGTATTGCGCCCAATACGCTGTCGGCGCGGCTCAAGACACTAGAGGCCCAAGGCGTGATCACCACGCGGCTTTATGAGAGCCACCCGCCCCGCTACGAATACCTTCTCACCGACAAGGGCCACGCGCTCGGCCCTGTGCTAAAGGCGCTCTATAACTGGGGCGAGGAACACCGCTGAGGGAGTGGTGCGGAATTGGTGCCAAGTAGAAGCCGTTGCAGGAGTTCGTCGGCCCCTAGCGCATCACCACCGTTTGCCACAATTTGTAGTACTTGCGATTGTGCAAAGAGCAGCGATGCCCAGACCTCAAAGAGCAGACGGGTCTATGAGTGCATAATCAACATGCTTGAAGAGATGTTGAACCAGTCCACAAAAAAAGAACACCGCTTTTGCGTCGCGCCCATGATGGAGTGGACCGACCGCCACTGCCGCAGCTTCCTGCGCCTAATGTCCGCGCGCGCGTTTCTCTACACCGAGATGGTGACGGCGGAGGCTGTGCTCTATGGCGACCGCGAGCGCGTGCTGGGTTTCGATCCCGCCGAGCAGCCGGTCGGACTCCAGCTTGGCGGCAGCGATCCTAAGAAGTTGGCCGAGGCTTCGCGCATCGGCGCGGACTGGGGCTACGACGAAATCAATCTCAATATCGGCTGTCCCTCGGACCGCGTGCAGTCGGGGCGCTTCGGGGCTTGTCTCATGGCCGACCCGAAGCTCGTTGCCGAATGCGTGGCCGCCATGGGCGAAGCTGCTTCCGTGCCCGTCACCGTGAAGTGCCGCATCGGCATCGACGATCAGGATGCCGAAGAGAGCCTGGATCGCTTCATCAACGAGGTGGCCAAGGCCGGCTGCACCACTTTCATCGTCCATGCGCGCAAAGCCTGGCTGCAAGGTTTGAGCCCTAAAGAGAACCGGGACGTGCCGCCGCTCGATCATGACCGCGTTCATCGGCTGAAGGCGCGCCGGCCGGATCTTGAGATCATCATCAATGGTGGCATCGCGTCCTTAACTGAGGCGCAGCCGCATCTCGAGCTTACGGACGGTGTGATGCTGGGCCGTGCGGCCTATGCCGATCCATATCTTCTGGCCGAGGTGGACCGGGCGCTCTATCGTGCTGATACGCCGGTGCTGACGCGGGATCAGGTGCTCGACGCGTTCAAGCCTTACGTGGAGCGCGAACTTGCCCGCGGGGCCCGGCTCAATTCCATGACCCGCCACATCCTCGGACTGTTCCATGGGCAGCCCCGGGCGCGGGCCTTCCGCCGCCATCTCGCCGAAAACGCGCATTTGGATGGGGCTGGGTTCGCGGTGCTAGAGCAGGCGCACAGTATCGTCAGGGGCGCAGCCGCCCAAGTCGTTGCCGCCGAATAGCGTCTGGCGTTAGCTGGTATGACGCGAGGGTTGCTTCTTCTCGAGTACGGCAAGGACAAGCCCTGACGCGTCGAAGAACCGCGCGGTGCGCTCCCTATACTCCCTGTAGGAGGCGCCGCAATGCCAGTCGAGCCAAGCCTCCTCGACAAGCGCGAAGGAAACAGATTCGGATTGCAGATTTGCAACAGAGATCTAACGGTTCTGTTGCGTTCAGGCGCGCCGGAAGTGCCCTAGATTTTCTGGTTGTACTCGCCGACTTCCTTGTGCTTCGCAAGCTCGTCATCGATCTCGGTGAAGATGGCGCGCATATTCGCCTCCGAGGTCGGGCTCTCCACCACGACCACTAGCTCCGGCTTGTTGGACGATGCGCGCACCAGCCCCCACGTGCCGTCCTCGAGCACGATCCTGATGCCGTTGACGGTGATCACCTCGCGAATGCTCTGCCCGGCCAGCTTGCCGCCTTGCGCGGCGATTTCCTCGAAGCGTTTCACCACGCGGTCGACAACGTCGTATTTTATTTCGTCGGCGCAATGGGGCGACATGGTGGGCGACTGCCACGTGCGCGGCAGTGCCTCTTTGAGATCGGCAAGGGTCTTGTCGGGCGCGCGGTCGAGCATGTCGAGCACGGCGAGCGCGGAGACCAAGCCATCGTCATAGCCCCGGCCGAGAGGCGGGTTGAAGAAGAAGTGACCCGATTTCTCGAAGCCGACAAGCGCGCCGGTTTCGTGGCTGTAGCGCTTGATATAAGAGTGTCCCGTCTTCCAAAGGGCCGTCTTGGCACCGTGTTCCTTCAGCACCGGGTCGGTCTGGAAAAGGCCGGTGGACTTTACGTCGGCGACAAAATGCGCGTTTGGGTTCTGCTTGGCGATGTCGCGGGCGAGCATCACGCCGACTTTGTCTGCATAGATGGCCTCGCCCGTATTGTCCACGACGCCGCAGCGGTCGCCGTCGCCGTCGAAGATCAGCCCGAGATCCGCCTTATGCTCAAGCACGACATCGCGCGTGGCATTCAGCATGGCCAGGTCTTCGGGGTTCGGGTTGTGAGCCGGGAAGGAGTGGTCGAGTTCGCAATTGAGCGGGATGACGTCGCAGCCGATTGCGGCAAGGACCTGCGGGGCAAACGCGCCGGCCGTACCGTTGCCGCATGAGACCACCACCTTCAGAGGGCGGTTCAGTTTGGGGCGCTTGAGCAAGTCCGCGATGTAGCGCTCAGGCATATCCGGGACGTAGATATATTTGGCGCCCTCGTGATAGGGCGCGAACTTCGCGTTCATCACGATATTCTTCAGATCGGTCATGTCCTCGGGCGAGAAGGTCAGGGGCCTCTGAATGCCCATCTTGATGCCCGTCCAGCCATTGTCGTTATGGCTGGCGGTGACCATGGCGACGGCCATGACGTCGAGATCGAACTGTGCGAAATACGCCATGGGCGAGAGCGCCAAGCCGATGTCGTGCACCTCGGCACCGCCGGCGAGCAGGCCCGTGGTTAGCGCCGCCTTGATCGCCATCGAGTACGAGCGGAAGTCGTGGCCGACCACTATGCGCAGCGGCACGCGGCGTTCGCGCATCAACGTGGTGATGCCAAGCCCGACCGCCTCCATGCCAAGCAGGTTGATCTCTTGTGGGTAAAGCCAGCGCGCGTCGTATTCGCGGAATCCAGTCACTTTGACCAAAGGCAGACGCTCGAACTCGGCGGTGTTGGGAACGAGGTCTTGGCGCGGTTTTGGAAACATACTTCCCCCTGAATAGGCACGGTTCGTTGGATGATCGGCGGCTCAGAGGGGTAGCAGAAGTCCACCGAAATCAGCAAATCGAAATGTGCCGGGCCAGGCGGCCAAGTGGCGCTATTGAATAAGGACCAGTTCGCCGTCTTGGATATGGAAACTCTTGAGCCGGCCTAAAAAACTCATGCCGAGAAGATTGGTGCTCAGCATGCCTTTCTCGGCTAAGGCTGCGCGGATGTCCCGGACCGTAATGCTTCCAACGCGCACGCGGTCGAGCGTCACGGGGGCGACACGGGCGATGCCGTTCGCGGTCTGAGCGTGGGCGGAAAAATCAAGATTATGCGGCGCCAGGCCGGCCTGTTTTGCACCATCGTAGCTGAGCACCACGATGGTGGCGCCAGTGTCGGCCATGAATGTCAGGGGGCGATCGTCGACGGCCCCTTTGAAGATGAAATGACCGCGGCGATCTCCTCTCAGCCGTACTTCGCCGGAGAAGCCCGAGGAACCCTTCTTTTCACCCATGGCTAGACTAGCGATCGATGAGGCGGGGTTTGCGTGCGTGAAAGCCGCACGCAGATCGTCAAAGAAATAGATCGCGGCGGCGATGCCGAGCGCGAGAGTGCCCCACTGCATCGCTTCGCGCAGCGCATGTTTAGTGGCTGAACGCAAAATGCCTCGCTCCGAAACCGGCCTTTTCTGCGGGCCTTAGCCGCGCAGGGTTAGGAAATCGCCGGAAAACTCATAGGAGCGGAGGCGGCTTAAGAAACTCATACCGAGCAGACTTTGGCTCAGTGAGCCGGGCTGGGCCACGAGAGCCTCAACCTTGGTGCGGTCCAACGTTCCCACGGAGACCACGTCGAGCCAAACCCGCGCCGCCACGGTGCGCCCATTGGCTGTCATCACCGGCGTTCGGTAGGTGAGCGTGTCGGGATCGATGCCGGCTTTCCTCGCGTCTTCGGGACGGAGCACAATGGACGAGGCACCAGTGTCGACGATCATCGAGATCGCCTTGCCGTTGACCTCCACGGTGGCGGTGAAATGTCCGTTGAGACGCCGCCTGATACGCACCTCGGTGAGTCCGTTCGAACTCTCCTCGACGGTCATGGCCGTGCCGGGCAGAAGCTCGCCCACGACGCGCGTGGCAATCGGTGTCAGCTCATCCTTGTAAGCATAGAGCGTCACGAGCCCGAGCCCGAGGGCAAGCCAGGTCACCGCGTCGCGGAACATGGCGGACGTGCCGCCCGCATATCGCGTCACGAGTCCGCCAGCGACATAGACGAGGAGTGCGAGAAAAAACGCCACATAGCCGAAGGTCGTGGCGTCGAGCCCGGCGATCATGCCGTTGTCGTCGCCTACGAGCATCATGGCGCCGAGCGCGAGGATGAACAGGGCGAGCCAAGTGGTCACGCGTGCGAACCTTCCGCTTTCTTCTGGCGCTCCAGGTGCTCCAAGCGCTCAGGCAGAATGTCCATGATGGCACGGCGTTCGGCCGGCGTCATGTCGACCCAGCCCGCGATTTCATCGCCGCTGCGGCCACAGCCGATGCAGAACCCTGACGGACCGTCGAGCAGACAGATATTGACGCAAGGCGTTTCCAAGATTGGTGCCAGTGCAAGAGCTTCGCGGCATAGGGGACATAAGTCCCGGGACCTATGTAGGGAGTCTGTCGGGGGAGGGCAATCGCTGCCGGACGGTCGAAAAATGGCTGCTAGCTGGCCCGCTTATCTTCCGCCTCGCGCCAAGGCACGAGGGGCGCCGCTAACCGCTTCTCGCCGGGCTCGACGAGCCGCGGCAAGACCTTCATGACCCGGCTGCGGGGCAGGGTGACGATGACCTCGGTGCCATAGCGGAGCTTGCTTTTCAGCTCGAAAATACCGTCATGCAGTTCGGCCAACCCCTTGCTGATGGGGAGGCCGAGCCCGGTCCCGCCTTCCGCCGTCTCATGGGCCAGCGACCCCTGGCCAAAGCTGCGCAGTACGCGCGGCATTTCCTCGTCGGGGATTCCGGGGCCTGTGTCCTTCACACTCAGATATTGGCCGCCATGCAGCGTGCGCCCAACCGCGAGCGTGACGGTGCCGCCGGAGGGCGTGAACTTGATGGCGTTGGACAGAAGGTTGAGGCAAATCTGCCGGACGGCTCGTTCGTCGGCCCAGAGTTTCGGTAGGTTCTCATCGAACGCCTCGACAATTTTTAGCGCTTTGTTCTCGGCGCGCAGCCGCATGAGGCGCTGACAATCCTCGGCCACATCGGCGAGCACGATAGGCGCCTCGTTGAGTTCGTAACGGCCGGCCTCGATGCGGCTGATGTCGAGAACCTCGTTGATGAGGTTGAGCAGGTGCTGGCCGCTCTCGTGGATGTCGTTGGCGTATTCTTTATAAGTAGGGTTGGCGTGAGCCCCCAGAATCTCCGCGCGCATGATCTCGGAGAAGCCGAGAATGGCGTTAAGCGGTGTGCGCAACTCGTGACTCATGGTGGCAAGAAAGCGCGATTTGGCGAGGTTGGCTTCCTCGGCGCGCAGACGTGCGTCGTCGGAGATCGACTTTGACTTCTCAAGCTCGGCGATCAGCGCATCCTTCTCGGCGCGAT
>JAGPVD010000065.1 GCA_018067145.1 Methyloceanibacter sp. | reverse complement strand
TGCCGCTTGGCCGCTTTGCATTTGGCTGCTGGCTCATACCAGGCTTCTTCTTGTTCTTGAGCGCCGCCTCCATGTCACCCACATTCGGGCGCTTACCGCCAAGATCCGGTTTCTTGTCTCCTAAGCCGCCGCCTGGCCACTTGTCGCCCCCGCCGGGACGCTTGTCCCCAAGGCCAGGTTTCTTGTCGCCTAAGCCGCCGCCCGGACGCTTGTCGCCAACACCCGGACGTCCGTCCCCAGCGCCCGGACCTTTGCCGCCTTGTCCGGGCCTCCCGGCGTCCGGCCGTCCCTTCCCGTGACCGCGGTAGTCCGACCGCTTGTTGGCCGCGTTGCCGTTGCCGTGCTTATTCCGGACGTCCTTGTTCGAATAGTTGACGCCCCGGCGGTGATAGGAATTGTGCTGCCAGTTGACGTTGCGATTATTAATGTTGACGTTGCGGTTGGCGTTGACGTGGATGTTGTTGTTTCGCCAGTTGAAGCCATTGCCCCATATGGCATTGCCGATGGCAAAGCCCGCGCTCCAGGCAATGCCGCGCGCGAGCGCCCCGCCGACAACGTAGCCGGGTGCGGGGCGGAAATAGTACGGCGGGTAGGAGGCGTATGGCCACGTGCCATAGACCACCGCCGGGTCGTAATAGGGAACATAGACTGTCTGAGGCGCAGCCTGCTCGATCACGATGACCTGCTGCGGCGGCGCCTGCTCCACGACGGTCGTGGTTTGCGGCGCAGCCGGTTCGGCGGCGGCAGGCTGTTCTGGCGCCTGGTCTTCGACCTTCACCGTCTGCTGCTCGTTCGATTCGAGCATGCCGTTCGCCTTGGCGCGTTCGCGCAAACGCTGGACCGCATCCATCACGCCCGCTTGTTGCGCAAGTACAGCGTCGCCAAGCTTCGCCGTCCAATCGAGGTCGTCATTCATCAGCGCCAGAACGTCCGGCACGACGGCGAGCCCCTTAATGCTGTCGTCCCAATCTTTGTCGGCCAAGGCCTTGTCGAGCGCTTCGCCCTTCAGCTCTTTGTTCTTCAGCACCCAGCGGTCCGCTTGAACCACTTCTAGAGGGTAGGTGGCGGCTATGAGCACTTGGGAGAGAAGAGTGTCCGGGTAAAGCGCAACCGGCGCCACGATCTGATCGAGCTGAGCCTTGTCGAGCAGAGGCTGCTCAGTGTCATCGCTTGACCCGTCATCGGACGAAGCATCATCAGATGACGCGTCGTCGGAAGATGCCTCTTCTGCGGTGGACTGCGGAGCATCCTCACCAGATGAGGCCTCTTCCGCAAGCGAGGGCCACGCCATCGACAAAGCAAAGACGACGACCGTGAGAACTGCGAAAACTCGCATGTTTGATTTTACCCTGCGCTGTTCGATGTCCAGTCTGCCCTCGCACGTTTTCGTCGGCAAGACCGATTCCGAAGTCTCTCCGCGACAATCCAATCAGTCATAGAGAATGCGTGACTCGAAGCTTCGCACGTGAAGCCAAGCTCACCACAGAGATCGACGGGTTCTCGCCTTCGAGCGAGAACCCGCTCACTTTTTAACGCTTCGACATCGCATTCAAAATCATGCCGACGATGGCAGTCACGATGGCACCGCCCACGCCGCCGCCAACCAATTGACCGGCGATCGATGCCAAGTCGACACCGCCCGCGGAACCGGCAAGCGCCGGAACGAGCGCGCCGAGAAGCTGCCCGCCGCCAAGCCCACCCACGGCACCGGCGATGGTATTACCGACCGTACCCATACTGGCCTTTTCCAAACGAGAACCTGCAGCATTGCCGCCGATCGCGCCGGAAATGATTTGTATAATGAGATTTATGATTGTGGCCGACATTCTGTTCCTCCCCTTTAGTCTGTTTTTTGTCAGCGCATAGTGACTTCGACGCGTCCTCGCGGCAACCGGAAATCAAGTCTACTCCCGCTACTCGCTGGCCTCCGTTTTCGATATGTGGTGCCTTCGATCCTTCCAAGCACCATCTCGCGAAAAAGTGCGCAGCATGTCATACGGATCGCGCCCGCGAAGTTCACGGACGGCGCGCGGGTGGCCGATGTCGGCTGCGGCCACGGTGCTTCGACCATCATCATGGCCGACACTTACCAAAACTCGAACTTCGTCGGCATCACTTTCACGAGGCCTCGATCAACCACGCGAAAAAAGCTGCCAACGGCCAGGGCAATCTGCGCTTCGAGGTTGCACGTGCTCAGGACTATGCCGGCGCCAACTTCGATCTGGTGACGGTGTTCGATGCCTTGCACGACATGGGCGATCCCGTGGGCGCCGCTGCGCATATTCTAAAGACGCTCAATCCCGACGGCACATTGATGCTGGTGGAGCCGTTGGCCGGCGATTCACTGAAGGACAATCTCAATCCCGTGGGCCGCATCTACTACGCCTTCTCGACCAATATTTGCGTTCCGGCCTCGCTCAACCAAGAGGTGGGCGCGGCGCTTGGCGCCCAGGCGGGCGAGAAGCGTCTCAGCGAGGTCCTGCATGAGGCCGGCTTCACCCGGGTCCGCCGCGCCGCCGACACGCCATTCAATATGATCATCGAAGCGCGGCCCTGACTAAAGTAAAGACCGGAGCCGTTTTCACGGTTCCGGCCTCAAACTCTCAAGGGAGGGAGGGCGAGAAAAACTTTCGCGCGTCAGCCGCCGATGCGGGCCGTGCCAGCACGTCCGTCGTTGCGGACCCAGTGCACAGTTTTCCCAGTCAGGCGGAAACTGTAGCAATAGGTGCGGCCCTCCATCCAACTCGACCATTTCTGGCAAATCTGGTCGTCGGCGATCCACCATTTGCCGCGATCGGAAGATCCATCGCCGCGGGAGAAGGCGGCGGCGACCGTGCCAATGCTGCCCTTCATGGTGCCGCGGGACGAATATTGGATGGGCAGCTCGAACCCGGAAATATGGAGATAAACGGTCTTGTCGCTGACGGCCTTGCGCAGCCCGTCGCCGGAAAGAGCGGCCTCGCCGGCTTGAGATTCGGTAAGTGGAGCAGCGAGCGCCAGCGTGGCAAAGGCGGCGGCGGTCATAATTGCGGGCTTCAACATCGGATCAACCTCCAGCTTGGGGAGCGTCTTCCTCACAAAGACGCTTTGAGTTCCTTTTGCAGAGCGGAAGCGATCCCCCCGCTCATCAGAATGTTGTTTTCGCAAATTCCCACTGAACCAACCCTGAGGGCGCCGTTCATGTGCCATTCACCGGAAAATCTTGGAAAAACAAAGACTTTACCGGCCAAACGCGCGCTGTAATGGATATGGATTGCAGCCCATTAAACGAGGATGGAGCATCGACCATCCAAGCGCTTCAGGAAAAAATATCGAGCAAGGTTAAAGCCCACCGCGTGGCCGGGAGGCTCGAATACGACTAGCTTGGCCCTCATGTACCGGAAGCTCTCATATCTGCCACTCGCCTGGTTGCTCGCAGTCTTGGCCGGGGCTTGGATTCTATGCCTGACATCGAGCTTCGCCGAGACGCCTGCCGAAGCTCCTGCCAATCGCTTGGTCGACGCAGGCAGCCCCTATCTCCTCCAGCACGCTCACAACCCGGTCGATTGGTATCCCTGGGGCAAGGAGGCGATCGACAAGGCCAAGCGCGAGAACAAGCTGATCTTCCTCTCGGTGGGCTACAGCACTTGTTATTGGTGCCATGTCGCCGAGCGGACCATCTACGCGAAGCCCGAGATCGCGGCGCTGATGAACAAATGGTTCGTCAACATCAAGGTCGACCGCGAAGAGCGGCCCGATATCGACGAGACTTACATGCTGGCGCGGCAACTCCTGACCGGCGCCGGCGGCTGGCCCAACAATGTTTTCCTCACACCGGACCTGAAGCCATTTTTCGCCGGCAGCTACTTCCCGCCCGAAGACCGGGACGGACGAAGAGGCTTTCCGAGCATTCTCCGACTGATCCATGAGGACTGGAAGGCGGACCCCGCCAATATCGAGAAGGCCGCCGACAAGGTTCACGCCGCCCTCTACCAGATGCGCGACAGCGGGAAGCCTTTGAGCCTTCTGCGGGTGAGGCCTGACCTGTGGCTGGCCGCCGCGCGAGATCACGTGTTGCCTAACCGGGACGAGGAGCATGGTGGCTTTGACGGCGGTGGCGGAACCAAATTCCCGCAGTCGCCGCTACTCGGTCTGTTGTTGGCGGATTATCGCCTCAACGGCACAACGGCCTCGCTACAGGCCGCAACAGAAATCCTGAATGCCATTGCCTTTGGCGGCATCCACGATCAACTCGGCGGCGGCGTGCATCGTTACAGCACCGAGCCGACGTGGTCGGTGCCGCATTTCGAAAAGATGCTCTACGACAATGCGCAACTCCTCCGGCTCTACACCGAATATTTTGTGCTAACCCAGCAGCCATTAGCGCGCGCCATGGCAACTGATATCGCCGGCTATCTCGCGGCTAGCATGACGGCGCCAGACGGCGGCTTCTACACCGCCGAGGATGCCGACATCGACGGCAAGGAGGGCCAGACTTATGTCTGGACGAAGCCTGAGATCGTCACCGCCCTTGGCGAAGCGGACGCAGAAAAATTCTTCGAGCTTTATGAGCTGACGCCACTCCCGGAGGACTTGAGCGGACCAGGCGTTATCCGCATCCGACAGGCTCGCACGAACTTGCAAACCAATGGCGTGCGCATCCTTGGCTCAATCGCCGAGCTGGCGCCCATGCGCGCCAAGCTGCTTGAGATCAGGAACCAGCGCCCGCAATCCGCACGCGACGACAAAAACGTCGTGTCGCTCAACGGCCTCGCGATAGAAGCGCTCGCCCGCGCCGGAAAAGTCTTCGACAACCCGGAATGGATCGACGCCGCCAAGCGCGCCGGCACCTTCTTGTGGGCGCACGCCTATGACGAGAAGAGCCGCAGCTTGAGCCGCTACGTCTTTAAAGACAAAGCCTATGGCAACGGATTCCTCGATGACTATGCGCTACTTGGGCTGGGGTTTATTGAACTTAGCGAGGCCACCGGCGATCCCGTGTGGCGCACGCGCGCGGAAGCGCTCGCTGCAAACATTGCGACACGCTTCGTCAAAGCAAATGGCGCCGTCTCAACCACCACGGACGACGAAACGCTGATCATCCCGGCGGTTGATGCTCAAGACCACGACACGCCGTCGGGGACTTCAGCGGCTTACGCACTTCTGGCGGAGCTCGGGCAAACTAACCCGCGCGACGCGGAGACAGCCAACAGCATCATAATGTGGATGGCACCTAAACTCCAAGCGAGCCCCGACGGCTGGCCGAGTTTCGTGGCGAGCGCCGCCGCCCTCGCCGCACCGACAGGTGGAGTGTCTAAGACTCCCTCTCTCGACACGGCTCTCCACGTAAAGGCGACGGCTCACGGCGTCACTGACGGCACGCAAGATCAGATCGTTGTGACGCTCAATATCGATCCCGGCTATCACATCAACGCCAATCCGGCCTCACTCGACTATCTGATCCCCACGACCGTGCGCGTCCCCGCCGTCGAGCAGGCTCGCGTGGCCTATCCGGCGGGCAGGCTGTTCAAGCCGAAATTTTTTGCCGAAGGAATTTTGGTCTACGAGGACAAGGTCACGATCGCGGTCGACCTGCCAAAGGGCACGCTTGACGCTGACGGGTTTCTTCAGGTGGAGGTCGAAGCCCAGGCCTGCACGGACGCTGTCTGCCTGCCGCCGGCGACGATCCCAGTGAAGCCGAACTCGCGTTGAGCCGGCGTTCGTCTTTGCAATGATCTTTAGGAGAAGTCCGGAAGACGCTGCTGGTTAGCGCGTGGGCATGGGCGTTTCTCCGCGATAGTCGTAAAAGCCCCGCTTGGTTTTCCGTCCAAGCCAGCCGGCCTCGACATATTTCACCAATAACGGGCAAGGCCGGTATTTTGAGTCCGCCAGCCCCTCATAGAGCACCTGCATGATCGACAAACAGGTGTCGAGGCCGATGAAGTCGGCAAGCTGCAAGGGGCCCATGGGATGATGGGCGCCGAGCCGCATGGCCGTGTCGATGGCGTCGACCGAGCCCACACCCTCATAAAGCGTGTACACCGCCTCGTTGATCATTGGCAGCAGGATGCGGTTGACCATGAAGGCCGGGAAGTCTTCGGACACGGCGGTGGTCTTGCCGAGCGTCTCGACGAACTCTTTGGCGCGCGCGAAGGTGGCGTCATCGGTGGCGATGCCGCGGATCATCTCCACCAGCTCCATCACCGGAACCGGATTCATAAAATGAAGTCCGATGAAGCGCTCGGGCCGGTCTGTGGTGGCGCCGAGTCTCGTAATTGAAATGGATGAGGTGTTGGTGGCGACGATGGCGTCCGGCTTGATGAAGGGACAGATCGCCACGAAAATCTTGCGCTTGACCGTCTCGTCCTCGGTGGCGGCTTCCACCACGAGGTCCACATCGCCGAGACCTTCATAGGTTTCGGCGAATGTGATGCGCGCCAGCGTCTTCTCGCGATCGTCTTCGCTGATTTTTCCGGAGGAAACTTGGCGGGAAAGCTTGTTGCCGATGCGCTCAATCGCGGCGTCGAACCGCTCCTTGTCGAGATCGTTGATCACGACGTCGTAGCCGCCGAGCGCAACCACATGGGCTATGCCGCTACCCATTTGACCCGCGCCGACAATTCCGACCTTGCGAATTGGCTCCACCTTAAGCTCCTGCTTCGATGCCGAACCGGCGTGGACATCCGCATCTTGAACTTGATCGTCCATCATCGTTCCTCATGAACTCAACTCTGCTCTCCGTATCCGGCCTTCTTCAGCTCGGCATTAAGCTCGGGCAAGACGGTGAACAGGTCACCAACCAACCCGTAATCGGCAATTTGGAAGATCGGCGCGTCGGCATCTTTGTTGATGGCGACGATCACCTTGGAATCCTTCATGCCGGCGAGATGCTGAATAGCGCCGGAAATACCGACGGCGATATAAATCTCCGGCGCCACAACCTTGCCGGTCTGCCCGACCTGGTAGTCATTGGGCATGTAGCCGGAATCGACCGCCGCGCGGGACGCGCCCACGGCAGCGCCAAGCCGGTCGGCTATAGGCTCGATCAATGTCTTAAAGTTTTCGCCAGACGCCATGCCGCGGCCGCCAGAGATAACGATCCGCGCAGAGGTCAGTTCCGGGCGCTCGCTAACAGTAAGGTCCGAACTCTCAAAGCTCGAGAGGCCGGTCGCGCCAGCCGGCGACACGGTCTCGACCGCAGCCGAGCCACCTTCGCCGGTATCGCCAAAGGCCGTGGTGCGCACCGTGCCGACAACAATCTTGTCGGAGGTCTGC
>JAGPVD010000064.1 GCA_018067145.1 Methyloceanibacter sp. | reverse complement strand
GCGCGCGCGCGCGGCGATGACATCATCGATTTCGGCATGGGCAATCCCGATATGCCGACGCCGCCGCATATCGTCGACAAGCTCGTGGAAACCGTCCGCAACCCGCGCACCAACCGTTATTCCGCCTCCAAAGGCATCGTCGGCCTGCGCCGGGCCCAAGCTGCCTATTACGATCGCCGTTTCGGTGTGAAGCTCAATCCCGACACGCAAGTGGTGGCGACGCTCGGCTCGAAAGAAGGTTTCGCCAACGTGGCGCAAGCTATTACCGCGCCCGGCGACGTGATCTTGGTGCCGAACCCGACCTATCCGATCCACGAGTTCGGTTTCATCATGTCCGGCGGCGTGATCCGGCATCTGCCGGCGAGCACAGACTCCCAATTCATGGTGTCCCTCGATAAGGCGGTCCGCCATTCGGTGCCGAAGCCGACCGTGCTGGTGCTGAACTACCCGGCCAACCCGACCGCCGTCGTCGCCACGGCCGATTTCTATCGAGAGATCGTCGCCTACGCCAAGAAGAACGATCTAATCGTGTTGTCCGATTTGGCGTATGCCGAAATCTATTTCGATGACCAGCCGCCGCCGTCGATCCTTGAGATTCCTGGCGCTATGGACATTGCTGTTGAGTTCACCTCGCTATCCAAGACCTATTCCATGCCCGGCTGGCGCATAGGCTTTGCCGTGGGCAATGAACGGCTCATCCAGGCACTGACACGGGTGAAGTCCTATCTCGACTATGGTGCGTTCACGCCGATCCAAGTTGCGGCCACCGCCGCGCTGAACGGACCGCAAGACTGCATCGACGACGTCCGTGGGGTTTACCGCCAGCGTCGTGACTGTTTGGTGGATGCGCTGTCCCGTGCCGGCTGGCCGATCCCGTCACCACCGGCGACCATGTTCGCTTGGGCGCCGATCCCCGACATGTTCGCGCATCTCGGATCGCTCGAGTTCTCCAAGATGCTCCTGGAAAAGGCGGGCGTTGCGGTGTCACCCGGCGTTGGCTTCGGTGAGTATGGCGAGGGCCATGTGCGCATCGCGCTTGTCGAGAATGAGCAGAGAATTCGTCAGGCCGCGCGGAGCATTCGAAAGTTCCTCGCCGAGTCTGAGAATTCGCTACATAACGTCATTCCCATTGCCTCCAAGGCGAACCGGACGTTCTGATTTCCCCATGACTGATAAATTGAAGCTTGGACTGGCCGGTATCGGCACCGTCGGCAGCGGCCTTCTGCGGCTCATCGAGGCGCGTGGCAAATCATTGTCTACGCGCGCCGGTAGGCCGGTCGAAGTCGTCGCCGTATCGGCGCGCAACAGACGAAAAAAACGGGGCGTCGATCTTTCCGGAGTCCGCTTCGTAAAAGACCCGATCGCGCTTGCTACCGATCCTGAGATCGACGTCTTCGTCGAGCTGATCGGCGGGGAGTCCGGTGTCGCCAAGGAGGCGGTCGAGGCAGCGTTTAGGGCTGGCAAGCATGTGGTGACCGCCAACAAAGCGCTACTCGCCCATCATGGCGCGAGCCTGGCCGCGCTCGCCGAGAAGAACGGCGTGACACTCAACTTCGAGGGCGCCGTCGCTGGTGGCATTCCCGTGGTGAAGGTCATCCGCGAAGGACTTCAGGGCAACGAAATTTCCCGCGTCTACGGCATCCTCAATGGAACCTGCAATTACATCCTCACGTTGATGGAGCGCGAGGGAAGGAGCTTTGCCGACGTGTTGAAAGAGGCGCAAGCCGAAGGTTACGCCGAGGCCGACCCGACCTTTGACATTGGCGGCTTTGACACCGCGCATAAGCTCGCGCTGCTCACGAGCCTCGCCTTCGGCACCCGCACCAAGTTCGACGCCGTCTATGTTGAGGGTATCGAGACCATTACCCCGGCGGATATCGAGGCCGCCGATGATCTCGGCTACCGCATCAAGTTGCTCGGCGTGGCGCTGCGCACCGACAGCGGTATCGAGCAGCGCGTGCATCCGACCATGGTGCCGAAAGACACGGCCATTGCCGAAGTCGACGGGGTTTCCAACTGCGTCGCCATCGATGGCGATTTCGTCGGCGACGTCATGCTGATCGGCCCTGGCGCCGGTGGCGGTCCCACCGCATCGGCAGTGATGAGCGACATCATCGACATCGCACGGGGGCAAATCCTGCCGCCCTTCGGTATCACCACAAAGCACATGAAGCCCTACAAGAAGGCCCAGATGCGCGCCCATGAGGGCGGCTACTACATTCGGCTTTCGGTCTATGACCGTCCTGGCGCCTTCGCGGCGATTGCCCAGCGCATGGCGACCCAGGGCATCTCAATCGAGAGCATCGTCCAGCGGCGCCCCGAAGTTGCGGCCGGCCGCCGTGGGGGCCCACCCCCAACGGCCGTGGTTATGGTCACGCACCAGACCACCGAAGACGCCGTCCGCAAGGCCTTAGTGGCCATCGAACGCGATGGCCATGTTGCTGCGAAGCCGCAAATGATCCGCATCGAAAAGCTGTGACGGACAATGTGTAACGGGTTCGACGCGGGGCGTACTCGCGCGAAGAGCTGAGGAGGATCCGACGTGTCAGACGCTGCCGCCAGGACCGAACTCGACCGCGCGCTCGCGCTCGACATCGTACGTGTTACCGAGGCGACTGCCGTCGCCGCCGCCCGCTGGCGAGGCCGTGGCGATGAGGCTGCGGTCGACAAGGCCGCCGCCGCCGTCATGTATCGCGAGATTGCCCGCCTGCCGATTGAAGGCGTCGTAGTGGTGGGCGAGGGCGAGGAAGAAGAATCACCGATTTTGTATATCGGTGAGACCATCGGAGCCGGTTCGCCCGCAGGCATCACACTCGACCTCGCCGTCGACCCTATCGAAGGCGCAACTCTTTGCGCCAAGGCGTTGCCGAATGCGCTGTCGGTGTTTGCCGTCGCCGAACATGGTAGTTTCCTGAAAGTGCCGGCGATCTATATGGATAAGATTGCCATCGGGCCGGGCTACCCCGACGGGCTGGTCGATCTCGACGCATCGCCGGAGGAAAACCTCAAGGCCCTGGCCCATGCGAAGGGCGTCACCGTCAGCGAACTCACGGTCTGCATTCTCGACCGTCCACGTCACGGCAAGCTGATTGAGGACGTGCGTGCAGCCGGCGCGGCCTTGAGGCTGATAGGCGATGGAGACATTGCCGGGGTCATCCACGTCGCCGATCCCCACGAGACTGGCATCGACATGTATTTGGGGACGGGGGGAGCGCCCGAAGGCGTACTGGCGGCGGCGGCACTCGCCTGCATTGGCGGACAGCTGCAAGGGCGGCTCCTCGCACCGAACGCCGAGGACCGTCTCCGTGCAAAAGCTGCTGGCATCACCGAATTCGACCGCAAATACGCCATCGACGATATGGTGTCAGGCGATCTCAGCTTTGCCGCCACCGGCATTACCGATGGCTCCTTCTTAGGGGGCGTGCGCTTCACCAAGGACGCCGTCTTCACCCAAAGCGTGGTCATGCGCGCATCGACCCGCACTGTGCGTTGGATCAAGACGGTGCATCCTGACGCCAGCAAGTTCGCCTGACGGGGCTTCGGGGTCGAATCGGATAGGCTTGCGGGTCCTGTAAGGACGGATGCGAGTACCCGAGGTGACAAACTCTACGAAAATTGACGAAGGCGATCACGCAACGGCGATGCTTGGCATTGAGCACTCCGCCCGCGGACGCCGTTGGGTTGAGCGCCTCGATCCGGGCCGGGAAATAGCCGCCCTGGCCATCGCACAAGCCCAAGGTCTGCCGGAACTGCTTGGCCGGGTGCTCGCCGCCCGTGGCGCCGACCCCCAGAATATCGGCGCCTTTCTCGACCCATCGTTGCGCACATTGCTACCCGACCCACTAAGTCTGCAGGACATGGCGCGGGCCGCTGAACGCTTCGCGAACGCGATCCAAGCTGGCGAGGCCGTCGCCGTGTTTGGCGACTACGACGTGGATGGCGGGTCCTCTGTTGCCTTGATCGAGCGCTTCCTGCGCGCCCACGGCCAGTCCTGCGACACCTACATTCCGGACCGCCTCAAAGAGGGCTACGGCCCATCACCGCTGGCGCTCACCGGGCTAGCGGAGGAGGGGGCACGTCTCATTCTCACGGTCGATTGTGGCACCACGTCCGAGGCGGCAATTGTTGCGGCCAACGCCGCCGGCGTCGAGGTCATCGTCATCGATCACCACCAAGCCGATGAGGCGCTCCCGCCAGCTTTCGCGGTGGTCAACCCGAACCGCCAAGACGATCTCTCCGGCCAAGGCCATCTTGCCGCTGCCGGTGTCGTGTTCCTGTTTCTCGTGGCGACTGTCGGGGTACTGCGCCGCAAAGGTTTCTACCAAGACACAAAAGAGCCCGACCTGCTTAGCCTGCTCGACTTGGTCGCGCTTGCAACGGTGTGCGATGTGGTGCCGCTGAAGGCCGTCAACCGCGCCTTCGTGGCGCAGGGGCTCAAGGTTCTCAGGCTCAGGCGCAATGCGGGCTTGCGCGCACTGGCCGACATTTCGCGCCTCGACGAGGCCCCAACTTCATACAGTCTCGGCTTCGTCCTCGGCCCGCGCATCAATGCTGGCGGTCGCGTCGGCGCCTCGGGGCTCGGCGCACGCCTTCTCGCCAGCGACGACGAGGTCGAGGCGCGGGGCATTGCCGAAAAACTCGAAGTGCTCAATACCGAACGCAAAGCCATCGAGGAGCGCATGTTGGAGGAGGCCTTCGCCCATGCCGAGGCGTCGCTAGAGGCTACACCCGAGCAACCGCTTTTGTTCCTCGGTGCCGAAGGTTGGCACAAAGGACTCATCGGACTGGTTGCGGGCCGGGTCGCCGACCGCTTCCAACGTCCGACCTTTGTTATGGCGTTTGAGGCCGATGGCACTGCCACGGGATCGGCGCGCTCTCTGCCGTCAGTCGATCTTGGCGCCGCAGTGCGCATGGCGGTTCAGGAGGGGCTGTTCCTCAAAGGCGGCGGCCACGCCATGGCGGCGGGTTTCACGCTCGACCGAGCCAAACACGACGCCGCGGTCGCCTTCCTGCAAGGTCAAATGTCTCACGCCGTGGGGGAAGCAACAGGCAAACGCAAGCTTGCCATTGACGGTGCGCTGTCGGCGCGCGGCGCAACAATGGAGCTCAGCGAATTGCTCGAGCGCGCCGGCCCTTATGGCTCTGACTACCCACGCCCGCGGTTCGTCTTTCCGGCCCATCGCATCACCCGCATGCGCCTCATCGGGAAAACACAAGCCCATCTGCGCTGTACGCTCGTGGCCCCCGATGGCGGTCGCATCGATGCTGTCGCCTTCCGTGTCGCAGGCACGCCCATGGCGGACCTATTCGCTGAGAAGGAGGGAATGGCACTCCATGTGGCGGGGCATTTGAGCCGTTCATCCTGGCAGGGCCGGGAGAGGGTTGAGCTCATCATTGAGGACGCCGCCGCCCCATGCGGCGATGGGCCTTGAGCAGCAATCTTGCGAGCGCTCGAAAAGCTTTCTATATGACGGGGGCTGAGCGCTACGCTCCCTTCGTCTAATGGTTAGGACGCCAGGTTTTCAACCTGGAAACAGGGGTTCAATTCCCCTAGGGAGTACCACGTGTCCCAAGGGCGCGTTTCACCTCACCACTTGCCCGAATTCTCCATCGACGCCCAAGGCTCCTGCTTCGGCTTGGCGCCACCCTTCTGCAAGAGCTCAATAGAAATGTTGTCGGGAGAGCGGATGAAAGCCATGTGGCCGTCGCGCGGCGGACGGTTGATGGTCACGCCATTCTTCATCAGCCGGTCGCAGGTCTCGTAGATGTCGTCGACCTCGTAAGCGAGGTGGCCGAAATTTCGGCCTTCGTCATAGACTTCCGGGTCCCAATTATAGGTGAGCTCCACTTGAGCGTCTTCGTCGCCGGGTGCTGCGAGAAATACGAGCGTGAAGCGACCCTGTTTGTGCTCCATGCGATTGACTTCTTCCAACCCAAGCTTGTTGCAGTAGAAGTCCAACGACTTATCGATGTCGGCAACGCGCACCATGGTGTGCAGATACTTCATCCGGTCGTCTCCTCGGGTTGTCGCATCAAAGTTGGCCGACCCTAGAGCCGAGCCCGCCGCCGTGGCAAGCGTGACCGGCCGCTTCGCGCTCGCACGAAAGTGAAAATTAATCTGCAGCTGTTGCACAACTTCCACAGTCGCGGTTGCGGACTCCCCCGAATGAAATTAGTTCGATGACAGAAACGTTTGCACTGTCGCCAGCGAGATTTCGCGCCAGATGTCGCCACGTCGCTCGTTGCACACGAACACCGAGAGTTTCGCTTGCCGATCAGACGGTTGCGCGTGTCTTTACGTCGAAGTGACGAACTCGA
>JAGPVD010000179.1 GCA_018067145.1 Methyloceanibacter sp. | reverse complement strand
CGCCGGAGAGTAGCAATTCTTCCACCATCTCGCCGGTCACGACATTGCCAGCAATAATGGTTTTGTCAGGAAACGCATGTCGCACCTTGCTGACGAATTCGACAAAGGATTCCGCGTAACCGTTGGCGACGTCAATACAGATAAACAGAAGTTGCGGATGCTGGGTGATAATTTTGCAGAGCTTGTCAAAGTCTTCCTCGGCAACCCCGGTGCTGACCATAATCCTCTCGTAAATATCAGCTGAATTCTGCCGATCAAGGAAAGCGTTCCACTCTTCAAGACTATAGTGCTTGTGGATCGCGCAAAGCATCCGATTTTCAGCGAGCACCTCGGCAACCTCAAAGGTGCCGATCGTGTCCATGTTGGCAGCAATGATCGGTACACCGCTCCATTGGCGTTTGCTGTGTAAAAAAGTATAGCTACGCTCCAGTTCGACCAGGGAACGGCTTTTCAAGGTAGAACGCTTGGGACGAATCAGGACGTCTTTAAATCCCAGCTTCAAATCAGTTTCGACACGCATGAATGAATCCTTTCGTTTATATGGATACGGCAGGAGGCTGGCTCCTACAGACGGGTTTAAGGTGTTTTGTCAGTATACTTGCATTATGGGGGAAATGGAAAACTATCCGTTCATAGGCTAATGAGGAGTTGCTGTTCGACCCTGGTGATTTCCGGCGACACCAGCGTGCGATACGCCATGGCTTCAACCCCGCAAGAGACTGCCTCCCGGAGAAGTCGACCGTACTCCGCATCAATTTCATCTGCGGGAGAGAAAGTCTGCGCGTCACCTCGCTGGACCAGGAAGAAGATCACGGCTCGCCAGCCCTGCTCCTTTGCCAGCATCAAGTCTCGCAGGTGTTTCTGGCCCCGCTTAGTGACAGCATCCGGAAAACAGGCAACACCGGGTTGACAGCAAAGAGTGACATTCTTGACTTCAAGGAGAACCTTCTCGTTCTCCGTTTCCAGCATAAAATCAATGCGGCTTTCGGCAAAGGGAAACTCCGGGCGAACTGAATAATTCTGGAAGGCCGGCAGGAGGTTCTCCCGCAGAGCCTCTTCGACAACCCGATTTGCACGGTGAGTATTGATATCCACCCAATGTTCATTAACCCGAACCAGCTCCCACGACCAGGCCAGCTTGCGTTTCGGGTTGTCACTTTTCGACAGCAGCACCTGCTGGCCAGGCACAGCGCACTGCTGCATGCTGCCGGTATTCGGTGTATGCGCTGTCACCAGGGAACCATCCTCCAGCTCAATATCGGCCAGAAAACGCTTATAACGTCGGACCAGTCGCCCTGCGACCAGCGGTTGCGGTAAAACCATCTCGACTCCTTTGAAACAACTTGCCTTTACATTGTAACGAGCAAGCCCGTCCTCTGCAAAGAGGAAAGCATTTGACTCTCAACCGTCACTCCCCTAGACTGGCGTCGTTTTCATCGCCAACCACCTGATTTGTCAGAAAATTTTGAGCCACTATGAGTATCGCGGACGATTCTAAAACAACACGCCCTCTGCACCCAGACGGGGTTCGTATCCTGCCGTTGGGAGGCCTGGGCGAAATCGGCCTCAACATGATGGTCATAGAGGCTGCGGGTGGTCTGTTGATCATCGACTGCGGTCTGATGTTTCCGGAAGCCTACATGCTCGGTATCGACCTGGTCATCCCCGACATCGCGGCGATCGCTGAGCGAAAAGACGAGATCCGTGGCATCCTGCTGACCCATGGCCACGAAGACCACATCGGCGCCATCCCCTTTCTGATCGAAGCTCTCGGCTTCCCGCCGATTTACTCGTCTCCATTAACCTTGGGGCTGCTCGACAACAAATTGGAACAACATCAACTGAAGAGTCGCGTGACCTGCAGGAGCATTAAAGTCCGCGAACCGATCGTTATCGGGCCCTTTGAAGTCGAGTTTTTCCGCGCCGCCCACTCCATTGTCGATGGCTGTGGACTGGCGATTCGTACTCCGGCCGGGTTGATCGTCCATACCGGTGACTTCAAACTCGATCCGACTCCGGTTGACAACCAGCCCACCGACCTGGGCCGCCTGGCCTCTTACGGCGAAGAAGGTGTCCTGCTGCTGCTCTCCGATTCCACCAACGTTGAGAATACCGGCCAGACCCTCTCCGAAAGAACCGTCGGCGACGCCTTGAACGATCTCCTGCCACGCTGTACCGGCAAGATCCTGGTGGCCACCTTCTCATCGAACATCCACCGCATCCAGCAGATCGTGAATGCCGCGATCAAAGCCGAGCGCAAAGTGATGGTCTCGGGCCGCAGCATGGTCAGCAACATCGCCATCGCCAGACAGTTGGGCTACCTCTACATCCCGGACGAGATCCTGATCGACCTGCGCCAGATGCGTGATATGCCATCGGAAGAGGTTCTGATTCTAACCACCGGCAGTCAGGGCGAGCCTTTGAGTTCCCTTTCGCGCATCGCCATGGACGACCATAAACAGATCAGCATTGATCCGGGCGACACCGTCATCCTTTCGTCCAAGTTCATCCCCGGCAATGAGCGGGCGATCACGCACCTGATCAACCATCTTTATCGCCGCGGCGCAGAAGTCCACTACGAGACAACCAGCGAGATCCATGTTTCCGGGCACGCCAGCCAGAACGAGCTCAAGACCGTGCTTAACCTGGTCAAGCCGAAATATTTTGTACCGGTGCACGGTGAATACCGGCACCTGGTCAAGCATGCACAGTTAGCGAAGAGCATGGGCTGGCAGGCAGACCGGGCCATCATCCTCAGCAACGGGACGCCACTGGTCATCTCCGAAAACGGGCACCATGTCGAACCCAAAGTCGAAACAGGTCGGGTCTTTATCGACGGCAAGGG
>JAGPVD010000181.1 GCA_018067145.1 Methyloceanibacter sp. | reverse complement strand
GATATAAAGACCATCGTCATGGGGGTCAATGAAGACGAATATGACCCGACAGAGCATCATGTGGTCTCCAATGCTTCCTGCACGACAAACTGTCTGGCTCCCATGGTCAGAGTTATTCTGGACCGCTTCGGTATCAAGCATGGGTTGATGAATACCATCCATGCCTATACCAATGACCAGAGAATCCTTGATTTTCCACATACCGACCTGCGGCGGGCCAGGGCGGCAGCGCTTTCAATGATCCCAACCAAAACAGGAGCAGCGGCTGCGTTGTCCCTTGTTATTCCCGAGCTGAAAGGGAAGTTTGACGGTTTGTCAGTGCGTGTTCCAACCCCGAACGTTTCATTGGTTGACGCAGTCATGGAGGTGGAAAAGGAGACCACAGTGCCTGAGGTTAACCAGGCATTAAAAGAAGGCGTCAGCCGCTACCTTGGCTATTCGGAAGAACCGCTGGTATCTATTGATTACCAGGGCAATCCCCACTCTTCTGTTATTGATGCAGACTCCACAAAGGTGATTGACGGAACGATGATCAAGGTTTTGGCCTGGTATGACAACGAATGGGGGTATTCAAACCGGGTACTCGACCTCATTTTACACATGGAAGCAAACAAAACCATCTAAAGACGGAAAAGCTTTTTATTTATGGCATCACAAGACCAGAAAACTATCGATTCCCTTGCCATCGAATCCGATGCGCTCAGGGCCAACCTCCTTGAAACTGCTACTGATGAAGTGACCATTGATCCTTCTCTGGCGGTTCTGGAGGAGATTGTCGAAAATTACAAGGGTATCAGTAAAAATCTGCATGACCTTCTCTATGAAGTGTGCCACCCTTACCGCAATTGGAAAATGCTGGTTCCCCGCTTGCGTGCTTTTGTCCTCAAAAATATCAACCATTATTTCAAGCACGAAAAAGGAGCTGAAGCCTTTGACCGCTTCATGGTTATTTTTTCCCAGGCGGTTATTGATTCAAGAAAAAACAATACCCTGATATCCCAGACCATTGAAAGCATGCTTGCCTATACAGACAGGCTGGTCAGTCTGGTAAATCCGGAAGACCTGATTCGCTATGAAATGGCCCTGGCAACATTTTTCACACGACTCAGCAATCTCGACGATGAAGTCTTAATATTCATGGTGCAGGGCCAGCACCCAATGAAGAGAATAGCCCAGCATCTCCTGAAGCTTGAAAAAGGGGAAACTTCCTATGATTTCAAGCCACTGGCAGTGTTAATGAAGCGTGTCTTCACCATGAATTACGAGTACTGGCTCAGCGAGCAAGACCCCCAGGCCTGGTTTACTGAAGAATGCGGAGATATTTGCAAAGGCTGGCAGGCCGGGAAGTTTTTCAATGCCATATCCCATAACCAGCTGCATAAAAACCTTGATTCTCTAAACGCATTTGACATTGATGCTGACCCCCGTCAGGCTTTAAGTGCTATTTTAGAGCTGCCCTCACATGTGGATATCGTGCGGCTGTATAAAGAGGTGCCGGAAACGCTCAAGGTCGAACAGCAATCTGCCATGGCTGCTCTTGATCAGGAAGAACAACTTGATCGGTTCAGTGAAAACCGCAAGCTTATCTTCCTGTTCCATATCATGGAAACCTCGGGCCTCGCCCTGATCCATGAAGAAACTATTCGGGAGATAAACCGCAGCCTGGTCCAGCTTATCCGGCGTCAGACATTTGAGGAAATCGAGAGCTTCCTGCTTACAACCTTTCAGCTCCTGAATGCAAACGTCCGCAAATATCCCCACACCTCCCTGCAGTGTATCCAGGTGCTCGGGACCGAGGTCTTCAAACGCGGGAACAGTAGGCTGGTAGAGGCTTTTTTATGGGAGTCGGTGCGCTTTGGATTTCAATATGCCAATGTTACCGGGGTGGATGAGGACTGGCAGCCAATAACCAATCCGGCACACCTTGCCAATATCAGAGTGTGGATCAACCTGATCATGCAGGAGCCCAAATGGTGCTCCACCATCTTTTCGGCTCTTATTATTAATCTCAAACTTTCAGGGACATGCGTCAAGGATACAGACCTGTTTCAACGCGACATCTCTCAGCTTCTCAACTACCCCATCGAGCCGGTCTATAACCTTTTCAAGCAATTTGCCAAGCTGATGCCGGTCTTCTTCAACGAAATCGGGGCAGAAGGCTACCTGCGGGATGTCTCCACAGAAATTGATGAAATTCACAGGCGCAAGGACGGGCTCATCCATTTCCTGCGCAAACAGAGTCATGTGGAAAGCAGCAACCTGATTGTCGATTTTATTGAGGCTATCTTTAGTTTCTGGAAAACAAAAGACAAAAACGTTCTCACTCCATTTCTCCCCGAAGAAGTGCTCTCAGAGGTCAAAGAAAAGGGGATATTCATCGATGATATGCATAAGCTCATGCATAGGGTCCTTGAACTGCCTGGCATGGAAGAGATCCCCGACCTGCAGGAATGGAAGGATAAGCCACGTGCCAGATACCTGGAAGAGCAAAAGGATATTGCCGAGACAGAAAAGATCCGTTTTGACAAGTTGGTGCGGATGTACAAGCTGCTTTTTAACAAATATAATCTCGGCTTCCAGGAAATGCGCCATCAACTCAGAAAGGCGATCAACAGCGGTTTCCCTGAAATGGAGCAACTGTTGGCAGACCTGGAGATCTGCGATACCCACCAGTGCCTTGATGCCCTGCTGACCCACCTTGAGGGGCTTAAGAAAATAATCTTAAGCGATGAAAAATTTGAGGCCAGGGAGGATATTTACTATAAACGCCACATCGCCGTTGACATACCATCGGTTTACGGCCGTTACCGTGAGAGAAAATTTGATGCGCTCGGGCTTACCTTCCGCCTGGAAAACCTGGCCAACATCTATTTGGAAAGACTGCCTGAAACTGTCAACCTTTCATTTATCACTCGGGCAACATTTATCCGGATCATAAAGTGTTTGAACCTTTATCTGCGAGCTCTGAAAATTGACGGTATCACAAGCCGAAGACTGGAAACATACCTGGGGCTTCTTTCCAGTTCGCTCGGCATTAAAAGGTTCTCCTATACCCAGTACCTGGATATCTTCAGGGGACTGTCCGACGGTGTTAAAGATGTAATTTATGCCCACTACACCAATATCCACCAGAACAATCTTTCCATCATTATTCCCCAGATCGGAGAGACCAACCTGTTGACCAGGTATCGTAAACTCTGGGATGAAAATGATACTGGCGGCTCTATTCTCAGGTTGTCTGAATCCTTTTTCAGAAACCTTATCGCAGGCACCTTTGGACTTCAGCACCTGGATAATTTTATAACCAGGATCATGCAGACCCTGGAAAGCCAAAAGGAAATACTTGACCAGGAAAGCCTTGACCTCCTGATGACCTATAATCCTGAAAATGTTATCAGCTTCCTGCAAAACAGCAACCCGCAAACCAGAAACCTTATCCATCTGGGCAATAAAGGTTTCAACCTGACGCAGCTCGCGAGCGAGAACAAGCCGGTACCGCCCGGCTTCATCATTACCACGGAAATTTTTCGCTGCTGGGAGGTGGTCAACAAATTCGATAAGGCCCGCGATGAATTCATGCGGCAGGTGCGGCAGTCTTTATCAGAACTGGAAGCACTCACAGGCAAGCAATACGGATACCCTCAGAATCCACTTCTGCTTTCTGTGCGCAGCGGGGCAGCAATTTCCATGCCTGGGATGATGGCAACGATTCATAACGTTGGCCTGAACCAGGATATAGTTGAGGAGTTTGCCCAGGCAACCGGAAAAGAATACCTGGCCTGGGATAACTACCGGCGGTTTCTGCAGTCCTGGGGCATGGCGGAAGGAATGAAACGCGAACAGTTTCAGTCGCTTATGGACAACGCCAAGGAAAAACACAAGGTGAAAGTCAAAATGAACTTCACCCCGGCACATATGAAGGAACTGGCGCTTGACTACCAGAAAGTCATCCTTTCTGCCGGTATCAGTATCCCGGATGATCCCTGGCTGCAACTGACAGGGGCAGTTGACATTGTACTGAACTCCTGGAACACCACTAAGACCAGGGAATACCGCGCCCTGATGGATGCATCTGACTCATGGGGCACAGCAGTTATCATCCAAGCCATGGTTTTCGGCAACCTGCGCCAGGAAGCTGGAAGTGGTGTGGTTTTTACAGCCCACCCCTATAGAAAGGTGAGCAGGGTTGCGCTCTGGGGCGATTATGCCATAGGCGACCAGGGTGAAGATATTGTCAGCGGTCTGGTTACCACTTATCCCGCCTCTGTTGAGCAGGCCGGAATTGACGGCCGCTCCCAGGAGAATACTCTGGAGATCCGTTTTCCGGAAATATACACGGCTCTGCTCGAACTCTCCCGAGAGCTTGTATATGAAAACCGCTGGAATCCCCAGGAGATCGAATTTACCTTTGAAAGCGCAGATGCCAAAGATTTCTATATCCTGCAGACTCGAGATATGATCACCATTAAAAAGAAAGAAAACCTCTTTGTCTTTGAAAATCCCGAAACACTCAAACCCAGTTTCCTCGGCAAAGGTATTGGGGTCAGCGGCAGCGCCCTGTCGGGTCGGGCAGT
>JAGPVD010000056.1 GCA_018067145.1 Methyloceanibacter sp. | reverse complement strand
CGCGGGTTATCGTCTGAGATGGGAAACATGCGCCCTCGTTTCGGGCCTGGCTGCCGCCAAGCTCAATAGAGCAGATACGGCTTCCGGGCTTCCTCGAAGTCATCCTCACCGGCGCGCCAGCTCGCGGCGATCTCGTCGATGGGCACTTGCTGCTCGATCTGCTCTCTGAGCTCAGTAGACCCGGCGAGAATATCGATGGGCATCTTGTCGTGCTCATATTCATAAGGCGGGTAGCGCCACTTAAACTGATCGGGACCGAGCCCGAAGCATTCGCGTATGATCGCGACGCCTGCCTTTACCGGCTCGAAGTCTAAGCGGGACGTCACGTGGATCTGGCAACCGCTGCAGTGTTCTCGTGCGTGCTTCTGGAAAGTGGGCTCGAAGCCTACCTCGCGAAAATGAACGCCAGCGAGTCCCGACTGGTTTAGGCGCGCGGTCAACGCTTCGCCATCGATCCAAGGCGCGCCGATCAGCTCGAAGGGGCGCGTCGTGCCACGGCCTTCCGACACCATCGTGCCCTCGAACAGGACCGTGCCGGGATACACGATGGCCGTATCCAGGGTCGGCATGTTTGGGGAGGGCATAATCCAGGGGACATTCGTGTCGTCGAAATACATTTCGCGCGACCAGCCTTCCATGGGTACGATCTCAAGCGTGGCGCCGATCTCGTAATGCTCGTTGAACAGGCGGGCGAGCTCGGCCACCGTCATGCCGTGGCGCATGGGAATGGGGAACTGTCCGACGAAAGATTCGTAGCCCGGCTCCAGCATCGGCCCTTCGACCTGGACGCCGCCGATGGGGTTCGGGCGATCGCAGACAATGACTGGGGTGCCGGTGCGGGCGGCCGCTCGTAGGCAATTCGCCATCGTGTAGATGAAGGTATAGATGCGCGCGCCCACATCCTGGAGATCGATGACCAGCACGTCGATGAGGTCGAGCATCTCCGCCGTCGGCTCGCGCGTTTTGCTGTAAAGGGAGAAGATCGGCACGTTGAGGCGTGGGTCCGTCCCATGCGGAGTCTCGATCATGTTGTCTTGCAGATCGGATCGGAAGCCGTGCTGGGGTCCGAAGATCGCAGCGAGCTTGAAATCGGAGGCGTCGCCGAATTGGTCGACCACATGACGGAACGCATGGTCGACAGACGACGGGTTGGCCAAGATGCCAACCCGCAGGCCGTTGAGGCGCGAGGACGCGATTAGCTGTTCGGAACCGAGTAACATGACGTTATTGTGAGCGGTGGAAGGCGAGGCGGGCTGGCTTCTCGAGCTTCGGTAATTGCGGCATTAGGTCCCTCCCTTGGCTAAGGTCAGCAAGGGCTTAGCTGGAGTCGCGGCAGGTTTCACGTGCGAATTTCATGTTAGGGTAGTCGCCGACCGGGCTGACGGGAAGCCCGTGGGGATTCTCCCAAAATTCCAGGATGGGCTAGGAGGTCCCGGTGGCCTCCAATGGCGGTTGATGTTTCGCTTTTGGCCGCGATGGCCTTAAGGCGTTCGGTGGAGATTACATGAGTAAGGACGGCACAGTGTCCATTCCCGCATTCATCGATTTGGCTGCGCAGCGCCGCCAGATGGGCGACCGTGCCGGGAAGGCGCTCATTGCCGTGCTGGAGAGCGGCCAGTATGTCCTGGGCCCGCAAGTCACCGAGATTGAGCGCCAGCTCACGGCGTTCACCGGGGCCAAGCACTGCATCTCCTGCGCCAATGGTACTGATGCATTGTTGCTGGCACTGATGGCGGAGCGCGTTGGCGTTGGCGATGCCGTGTTTGTGCCCGCCTTCACGTTTGTCGCTACGGCGGAGGTCGTTGTTCTCCAAGGCGCGACGCCTGTGTTTGTCGACGTGCGGCGCGACACGTTCAATATGGACCCGGAGAGCCTCGATGCGGCTATCGGCGAGGCCAAGAAGCGCGGATTTAAGCCCCGCGCCATCGTCGCGGTTGATCTGTTCGGCCAGCCGGCAGACTATGCGCGCATTCATGAGATAGCAGCGGCACACGATCTGGTGGTCATTGACGACGCGGCGCAGAGCTTCGGCGCGACCCTTGATTGTAAAAAAGTTGGCACGCTCGCTGCTTATTCGGCGACGAGCTTCTATCCTTCCAAGCCGCTCGGCGCTTATGGCGACGGCGGTGCGATCTTCACCGACGACGATGTCAAGGCTGAGCTGCTGCTCTCGCTGCGCAATCACGGCAAGGGTCCAGACCAGAAGGAGACCGAGGAAATCGGCCTCAACAGCCGGCTCGATTCGTTCCAGGCCGCAGTCCTTCTGGAGAAGCTCAAACTATTCCCTGCGGAGATCAAGGCGCGGCAGGCTTCGGCCGAACGCTATGGCGTCAAGCTAAGAGCTGTCGCCAAGGTGCCGGAGCTAATGGCGGGAGCGAGTAGCGTCTGGGCGCAATACACCATCGTCACCGAGCGCCGCGACGAACTTGCCAAAGCGTGCCGCGAAGCGGGCGTGCCCACGGCCGTCCACTATGCGCAGACGCTGCATCAACTGGCCCCCTATCGCGATTATCCGACCGCGCCGGGAGGCTTGCCCCAGTCGGAGTGGCTCACCGACCGTGTGATCAGCCTGCCCATGCACGGCTATCTCAGCGAAGAGGCGCAGGACTTTGTGATCGATACGGTGCTGGATGCGTTGCGCTCGGGTGCGAGCAGCGTCGCAGCCGAGTAGGAGTAGACGCCGGTCCCGGTGCCTCGAAGTGCTGGTTTCCCAATGCGATTGACCGCTCTGGTCACATTTGGACCAGCCGAACGGCCGATTGGGGGGTGGCGGAAGGCCTGATTTTGGGACACAACTCGGCGAACAGCTGAAAAGCGGTAGGAGCAATGGCCGATAAAATTCGTACTGCCGTCGTGGGGACGGGCTATTTCGGGCGCTTTCACGCCAATCACTACACCAAGAATCCCCGCGCTGAACTTGTCGCCGTGGTCGACACGGACGAGGCGCGCGCGCGCGCCATCGCCGAGGAGTTCGGCGTTGAGCCTGTCACCGACCATCGCGATATTCTCGACCGCGTCGATGCGGTGAGCGTGGCCGTGCCAACGCCGGGCCATGCCGCGATTGCCCGCGATGTCATCGAGGCCGGGCTCCATGTTCTCATTGAAAAGCCGATCACCGACACCGTGGAGAGCGCGACCGCGATCACGGAGTTGGCCGAAGCGCGGGGCGTTGTGCTCCAAGTCGGCCATATCGAGCGCTTCTCCGCCGCCTATCGCACGCTCGCTGACATTATTTCCGGTCCGCTCTATTTCGAGAGCTACCGCATCGCTCCGTGGAAGGAGCGCGGGGTCGAGGTGGATGTAGTCCTCGACCTGATGATCCACGACATCGACATGATCATCGGTCTGGTCGGTTCGCCAGTCAGCAAAGTGGACGCGGTGGGTACGCCGGTCTTGGGTCGCAGGATTGACCTGGCCAACGCCAGGATCACGTTCGAGTCTGGCTGCATCGCCAACGTGACCGCGAGCCGGGTGAGCTACAAGACCGAGCGCCGCATGCGCGTCTTCGCTCGCAATCACTATCTGAGCTGCGACCTCGGCGAGCGGCGCATCTCAGGCTACCGCCTGTGCGGTGATCCCATGGTCGATGGCCTCGCGGCGATCTCGGCGGAGACCCACGAAATTCCGCAAGAAGATAGCCTTGGCAACGAGGTCGATGCCTTTCTCGACTGCATCATCAACGGCACGAAGCCGATCGTGGACGGTCGCGCAGGTTGCGAGGCATTGCGCGTCGCTAGCCTGATCAACGAGAGCATCGAAGAGCAGCTCAAGAAGTTGCGAGCGAGCGACATCCCTGGCGCAGGCGCCGAGTCGGCGAAGGATTAATCGTCCGAGCCGGGTCCGTCCTATGGCGCTTCCAGGGCGCCGCGTTCGCGGATCGCATCGAGCACCACTTTTGCAGCGCGTTCACTCGGCGGCGGCACACGCTCACCCAGCGCCTCGATGGCCGCACGAAAACCTTCACGCTGTGCTTCGCGCGCTTCACTCGAGCGCAAGAGCTCATCGATGATGGCGGTGAGATTTTCGGGCGTGCAAGGCTCCTGAAGCAGCTCCTGAGCCACTTCCCGGTCCGCGAGCAAATTCACCAGTGATGCGTATTTCACGCGGGCCAGCCGGCGCACGAAGAAGGCCGTGATGGGGTTGAGCCTATAGCCGACAACCATCGGGACGTTGGACAGAGCCAACTCAAGCGTGACCGTGCCTGATTTCGCCATGGCCGCGTCGCAGGCGGCGAAAGCGTCGAAGCGCTCCGCCATGTCGGTGACGAAGGTCACCGGCAACGGCCAGTCCCGTGTCAGGCGGGTGACCTCAGCGGCGGCGGACTGTACCACCGGGATGACGACGTGGAGGTCGGGATAAGTCTGCTTGAGAAGGAGCAGCGCCTCGCCAAAGACGGGGAGGATTCTCCGCACCTCGCCGTTCCGGCTCCCCGGCACGACACAAAGGACCGGCGCGTCGGGCGGCAGATTGTGCCGGGCCCGGAAGGCGGGCCCGTCTCCGAGCTCCGCCCCCGCTTCGATGGCGGGATGGCCCACATAGGTACAGGGGATGTCGTGGTCGGCGAAGAAGGAGACCTCGAACGGCAACAGCGCCATCACGTGATCCACGCGCTTGGTGAGCTGGCTGACGCGGCCAGGGCGCCAGGCCCAAAACTGAGGCGCCACGTAATGGACGATGGGAATGCCGGAGTCCCGGAGTTTGTCGGCCAGCCTCATGCAGAATCCGGGGGAATCGATCGTTACGATCACATCGGGCTTGAGTTCGCGCGCCAGTGCGGCCGTCTGCTTGAGGCGCTTTAGGAGGCGCGGCAGATGCGGCAGCACCTCGGCAAGCCCCATGATCGAAAGCTCGCCCATGGGAAACAGGCTTTCGAGGCCCTGCGCCTCACTTTGAGGCCCGCCAACGCCGGCAAAGCGGACGCAGCCCCCGGTCTGCGCTTTGATCGCTCCCATGAGGGGCCCGGCGAGGTTGTCGCCGGAGGCTTCGCCAGAGACGATAAAGACTAACGGTTCTTGCCGGCTCATGCAGCGCTCCACGCCGAGATCTTCCTACGCGAGACTGTCTCGCGCTATTTCAGGGCAGAATTAGGCTGATTGTGCTGCCCAGCGCCAGGAAATTTCGCAGCGGCGTAAAATGTGCTGATCGTCACGCGTCCTGGCCGACCCTGATTCGAAACTTGGCGCGGAACGTGTCGCCTGGCTCCACGAGACGCAAGGCCTTACCGCTGACAAGCGCGTTGGTTGGCGCGGTCATCGGCTCGAAGGCAAGATAGTCATGGGTGTGTGGCGCGTAGATTTGCGTGTAGGGATAGCCGTCCAACAGGTCCACGGAAATGCGTCTGCCTCGCCCCGCGACGGACAAGGTGGCCTGTTCGCCGAGCAGCGCAAAGCCGTCGTCGAAATCGCGGTCCCCCAGCGTGTCACCGAGACCAGCGAAAGTCTCCTCGGCGCCGGTCGGAATGTTCTTAGAATCGAGTACGAGATGGCGCATGGCCGGCAGGCTCACGTGCCACTCTTGGCGCGGCAGGTCCGGCAGCCCGATATAGGGATGGAAGCCGAAGCTCACCGGCACTTGGATATCGCTCGTCGCCGTGAGCGACGTCTCGATAGTGAGACTCGCCGGCTCAACGGACGCCGTCATGGTCAGCCGGCAGGGATAGGGGAAGATCACCAGACCTCTCGGGTGCGACCAGTCGAGGCTGGCCGTCAGGCGGTCCGGTGCCCTGTCGACGATGTTCCACGCCAGATGCGGCCACATCACGCCATGCATGGGCAGTCCGTTATTGTCGTAGCGGAGCAGCGGCGAGTGGGGGCTGAGCGTGACTCCACGTTCGGCAACCTCGTATTGGGACCCGGCAAGCCGGTTGGCCCAGGGGAAGAGAAACGGGATGCCCGCCGTCTGGTTCTTCACCGCGTAGGTCTTGAGGTCATCGACACGCCGCAAGAACTCGACACCGCCTTGGCGCAACGAAATGCCGAGCATGCCGTGGCCCGGCACGAAGGTCGCCTCAAGGTCGCCGGCGGTCAGCGTGGTCGCAGTCGGGTCGTTCAGGGGATTAGAGACAGTCGCGGTCATAGATTGATCGTCCCATAGAGGTCGGTACGGCGGTCCCGGAAGAAGCCCCACTCGGCGCGGTAGCGCGCAATCTCGTCGAGATCGAAGCTTGTCACGAGCACGCCTTCGTCGGTGTCGCCAAACGTGGTCATCAGCTCGCCAGTATGGTCGGCGATGAAGGAGTGACCGTAATAACTCTGGCTCACGCCGTCATTGTCCTCGACACCGATCCGGTTGGCGGCGACGACCGGCACGGCGTTGGCCACGGCATGGCCTTGCATGGCGCGCTGCCAGCGTGCGTGGGTGTCGAGTGTCTCGTCGTAAGGCTCCGAGCCGATGGCCGTGGGGTAGAACAGCAGTTCGGCGCCTTCCAGCACCATGGCGCGGGCAGCTTCCGGGTACCACTGGTCCCAGCAAATGCCGACGCCGATGACGGCGTGCTTGGTTTTCCAGGCCCTGAAGCCCGTGTCGCCGGGCCGGAAATAGTATTTTTCCTGATAGCCGGGGCCGTCGGGAATGTGGCTCTTGCGATAGACACCGAGGATTTCGCCGCCGGCGTCGGCGATGGCCACGCTGTTATAGTAGCGCGGCCCATCCTTCTCGAAGAAGGAGATGGGGATGACCACGTCGAGACTCTTGGCGATTTTCTGGAGTGCCCGCACGCAAGGATGTTCGGCCGCCGGATAGGCGGTCTCGAACCATCTGGGGTCCTGTTGCGTCGGGAAATAGATGCCCTGAAATAGTTCGGGCGGCAGGATCACTTGCGCGTTCTCTTTGGCCGCGTCGCAGATCAGCGCTTCGACCTTGTCGAGATTGGCCATCATGTCGTGGCCGAAGGCTGACTGGATAGCGGCGACGGTGACCGTGCGGCTCGTCATCAGGCAGGTTCCTGAAGCGTGATGCAGTGGAACGAGCCACCGCCGACATCTCCGGCGCCGAGCAGCCCATGCGACGGTAGCCCTATCACTTTGCGGTCCACGAACACGCCACGCAAGGCGTCGAGAGCGGCTTCTTGGCTTGCCGTGCCATAGACCGGCACGACCACCACGCCATTGGCGATGACGAAGTTCATGTGCGAAGCGGGCGCGACTTCGCTTAAGGCGTTGAGAACGCAGCCCGGGCTCGGAATACGGATGACTTCCAACTTGCGCCCCTTCGCGTCGGTCGCGGCCTCTAGGCGTGCGGCGATGGCATCGAGCACGGCGGCATTGGGGTCGTCGGTGCCCGCGGGCGCTTGGCATACGACGCGGGAAGGGCTGACGAAGCGGGCGATATTGTCCACATGCCCATCGGTGTGGTCGCCCGCCAGTCCCTCATCGATCCAAATGATGGTCTTGGCCTGGAAAGCAGCCTGAAGCGCGGTTTCCGCCTCCGCCTTGGTCCAGCCGTTGCGGTTGGCGTTGAGCAGTGTCTGGCGCGTGGTGAGGACAGTGCCTTCGCCGTCATGGTCGATGGCGCCGCCTTCAAGCACGAAGTCGAAGCTCGCAATGGGCATGCCCGCATGCCTCGCGATGTCATCGCCGATTGTGTCGTCGCCAGGGAGATTGAACTTACCGCCCCAGCCATTGTTTTTGAAGCGGAGCGCCGCAGCGCCTCGGGACCTGCGCGCGAAGATGGGGCCGGTGTCGCGCAGCCAGATGTCGCCATACTGAGCGCGCACGATTTCAGCGGCGCTCCCTAGCTCCGCGCGGGCGGAGGCTTCGGCCTCCGTGCCGCTTACCAGAAGTCGGATGTTGTTGGTTTTGGCGAGCGCACGCACCAGAGCCCCCACGTCCCGGCGCGGCGTGTCTAGGTCGCCACTCCACTCGGCCGCGTTGGCCGGCCATGCGGTCCATATCGCCCGCTGCGGCGCCCATTCAGGCGGCACGGCGACGGTCTTCTCGGTCATTGTCGTTGTCATGAGGCGTGCGCGCTTGCGGACAGCAGATATGGAAGAGGGAGTTATGGGAGGCGGCTGGGCAGTTCGGCAAGGGGAGCCTGCCGTGTCTTCGGCGCAGCGGGGATCTGCTGGCGCTCAAACGGGGAAGACCGCGTGGCGCGCAGCTAGTGAGTTACGGTAATTGGTTCAAGAGCCTCAGGCAGACGCGACCCATTCGCCCGCGACGTAACCGAAAGCAACCGCATCCGGGTCTTGCTTGGCGGCAAGCACGAGCTTGTCCCTGGCGTCGACAATGACGCCTCGGCGCACAGTGTCCTCGCACTTGCTCTCGCTCTTAAAGCCGCTCAGAAGGATGACGTCTCTGCCACGCAGGGCAACCTTGGGGAATGCCATAACCGCCTCCTAATACGCTACCTAGAGACCGACTCCGAAGTCCCAAGCTTCAGAGACCCAAACCTCGAGGCAACGATGATGCTTCTCGGCGACCCCACGTCAGCTATGTGTAAATTATAGCAAGCGAATTTGACGATGGTAAGACGGCCTGCGCGAAAGCGAATGCTCATCGAGATATTGCGCGTTGCAACATCCGCGCACTGACTGTTGTGCGGTCGATTGCGGCGTTAACGGAGTGAGATGTTGCTGCGCTGCAATAAGCGGCGGCGAGCCGTTAGCTGGATGTGCTCGGCGAGCATTCTCGACCAAATGAGGTCAGAGCCAATTCTTTGCCAGAGCAAGCCACCCCTTCCGGAGCGGCTTGCTGCTGGCGAACTCTGCCCTAGTAGCGGGGCTCGTCTGGCGGGCTCGCCGATGCAACTCTCGATGAGAATGTGCTGGCACGAGGATTGTCATTGTCGATTGGGCCGGTCACTCTCCCAGGGTCGCTAAGCCAGCTCAATGACGCACGGGAGAATCGTATGAACGCCGCGCTTTGCCGGACGGTCCTTTTTATCGCGCTGCTTGCATTCTGTGGCATCGCGCCGCCAGCACAGGCGCAAGCGCAAAGCCCCAATCCGCTGCCATCATGGAACGAGGGCCCTACGAAGCAGAGCATCGTCGATTTCGTGACCCGCGTGACGACAGAGGGCGGGCCCGACTATGTGGCGCCGCAAGACCGCATCGCCACGTTCGACAACGACGGCACGCTCTGGGTGGAGCAGCCGCTCTATACTCAATTCGTCTTCGCCATCGATCAGGTTAAGGCCATGGCGGATGAGCATCCCGAGTGGAAGACCAAGGAGCCGTTCAAGTCCGTTCTTAAAGGCAATCCAGATGTGCTCGCTGCCGCGGGTGAGGAGGGCGCCGCTCAGATCATGGCGGCGACCCATTCGGGAATGAGTACGGTTGAGTTCAGTGAAATTGTTGCCGACTGGCTCAAGACCGCGAAGCATCCGCGCTTCAAGCGCCCTTATCCCGATCTCACCTACCAGCCGATGCTTGAGCTGCTCAGTTATTTGCGGGCCAACGGCTTCAAGACCTTCATTGTCTCGGGCGGCGGGCAGGAGTTCATGCGCGACTTCACCGAGAAGGCCTACGGCATTCCGCCTTGGCAGGTCGTCGGCTCGTCAGGAAAAACCGAGTATCGCGTGTGGGACGCGAGCCCTTCGCTGGTGAAGTTGCCGGAAGTGCAGTTCGTCAATGACGGGCCGGGCAAGCCCGAGGGGATCAATCGCTATATCGGGCGTCAGCCAATCTTCGCTTTCGGCAACTCGGATGGCGACAAGGAAATGCTCGAGTGGACGGCGAACTGCAAAGGCCTCTGCTTCATGGGGCTGGTCCACCATACCGATGGCGTTCGCGAATATGCCTATGGGGCCGATTCCCATGTCGGCAAGTTCAGCGATGCACTGCTCGACCATGCGGACGCCTACGGTTGGAGCGTGGTCGACATGAAGAAGGATTGGAACGTGGTCTTCCCCTCGGAGAAGCCGCGTCCGTGAAACTATTTTAGCGAAACGGCGGTCTTGAGCATTGCCGGCGATGCGGAGGAAAAATGCTGAAGCCCCTGATGTTTGTGTCCGGGTGGGTCGAAATCGTATTCGGTGTTTCGGCCCTCATCGTGCCGTTGTTGGTGATCGAGGCGGTTGGTGGGACCGGCGCCGGAGCCGCCACGTTGGCGCTGATCAGATTGCTTGGCGCGGCAACTTTGGGGCTTGGCGTCGCCGCGCTTCTGGCTCGCAATCACCTCGATGGGGCGGCCGGTCTCGCCGCCGCCTACGGGCTTGGCCTCTACAATGTGCTTGGGGCTGGCGTTCTTCTATTCGCCGCGCTCACAGCTGGTGGCGCGGGCCTGTGGGGCGGGGCAGTGCTACACATCACGATGGGCGGGCTGTTTGTTTATGCGCTTGCGATGCGACGAGGCGATTGCCCGCTCTGCTAGCATCTCTCGTCGGTTTTAAAGGGTCTGCTACCCCTCGCCTAACCCCCCGCCTTCCCGAGTGGCGGACGCCAAACGACCAAGGGCGTAGAAACCGCGACACAGACCCATATGGGGCTGCAAAACGCGGCGATCCTGGCCTATAAGAACCACCAAGGCTCCGGCCACAGAACAAAGTCACAAAGGGAGAGAGACGCATGGACCTCGCTGAGCTCAACAGAGTGGCTACCGCCATGGTCGCGCCCGGCAAGGGCCTGCTGGCTGCCGATGAATCTGGCGGCACGATCGCCAAGCGCTTCGCGGCGATCGACGTCGAGTCCACTGAGACAAACCGGCGCGATTACCGGGAGCTTCTGTTCCGCTCGACCAAAGCCATGCACGACCACATCTCCGGCGTGATCCTGTTTGACGAAACCATCAGGCAGAAGGCTGTTGATGGCACGCCGCTGGTCAAGATCATCGAGCAAGCCGGCGCAATCCCTGGCATCAAAGTCGACAAAGGGGCGAAATCTCTCGCCTTCTGTCCCGGTGAAACCATCACCGAGGGGCTTGATGGTTTGCGCGAGCGGCTGGCCGAGTATCGCGAGCTGGGTGCGCGGTTCTGCAAATGGCGGGCGGTTATCAATATTGGCTCCGGCATCCCGACCTATGACAGCATCAGTTCTAATGCGCATGCGTTGGCCCGCTATGCCGCGCTTTGCCAAGAACAAGGTCTGGTGCCGATCGTCGAGCCCGAAGTTCTCATGGACGGTGATCACACGATCGACCGCTGTGACGAGGTCACCGAACTTGTGTTGAAGACCGTGTTCCAGGCGTTGTTCACGGCGCGGGTGAAGCTTGAGGGCATGGTGCTCAAGCCGAACATGATCGTGCCGGGTGCGAAATGCGCAACTCAAGCCTCCGATGAGGACATCGCCGAGAAGACCATCCGCGTGCTCAAGGACTGCGTGCCGTCGGCGGTGCCAGGCATCGCCTTCCTGTCAGGCGGGCAGGCCGATGTGGAAGCGACCGCGCGCCTCGATGCCATGAACAAGATCGGCGGTTTTCCCTGGCACCTCACCTTCTCCTATGGACGGGCCTTGCAGCACGCCCCGCAGGTGGCCTGGTCGGGCAAGCCTGAAAACGTGGCGGCGGCCGAGGCAGCCTTCTCCCACCGGGCGGAGATGAACGGGCTTGCTACGCTTGGCAAGTGGACGCCGGACATGGAGTCGACGATCGCCCAGAGGAGCTGACAGTCACATCGTCAAGCCGCGGTCCGGTCGAAAAATATTCTGAAAACCCGCTTCTCCAACTCGACCACGAGCAACAGCACGACGCCGATGCCGACGATCAGCGCGCCGTCTAACGGCGCGACCGGCTCGGTGTGGAAAAGAGCCTGCATCGCTGGCAGATATGTGAACGCAAGTTGCGCGGCGACCACTGCGGCGACGCCCATCAAGACGGCGGGCGTGCCGAGCGCGGCCCGCCAGGTAACGGACGGCCCGTGGATATGGCGCACGTTGAACAGATAGAAAATCTCCATCACCACGAGTACGTTGACCACCATGGTCCGGGCGAGGTTGACCGAGTAGCCGCGCTCGATGGCGTAGAAGAATACGCCGAACGCACCCGTCACGAAGAGCGCCGAAACGAAAACGACGCGCCATAGGAGAAGCCGAGAGAGTAGAGGCTCCCGGGGGCTGCGGGGGCGACGCTGCATTGTCCCGGGCTCGGTTGGTTCGAAGGCCAGCGTCAGCCCGAGCGCCACGGTGGTAACCATGTTGATCCACAGAATTTGAATGGCTGTGACCGGCAAGGTTAGGCCAAAGGCCAGAGCACCGATAATCGCGCTGGCCTCGCCACCATTGGTGGGCAGCGTCCAGGCGATGACCTTGCGGAGATTGTCGTAGACGGTGCGGCCCTCGCGCACGGCGGCGACGATGGAAGCGAAATTGTCGTCCGCGAGCACGATCTCGGCGGCTTCCTTGGCCACCTCCGTACCCTTCTCGCCCAT
Source organism: Methyloceanibacter sp. (assembly GCA_018067145.1). Classification (GTDB taxonomy): domain Bacteria; phylum Pseudomonadota; class Alphaproteobacteria; order Rhizobiales; family Methyloligellaceae; genus Methyloceanibacter. Next base: position 19,382 of record JAGPVD010000056.1, on the reverse strand, counting down.
GGCCACGCCGACATCCGCGCACTTCAAGGCAGGCGCGTCGTTGACGCCATCCCCCGTCATGGCCGTCACTTGATCGTCGGCTTGCAAGGCCTGCACGATGCGAAGCTTGTGCACGGGGTCGGTACGGGCAAATACGGTGACGTCCCGGGCGACGGTCAAGAGCGCCGGGTCGTCCAACTGGTCTATTGCTTGGCCGGTAACAATCTTGAGGTCCTCGGCAAGCCCCAATTGGCGCGCGATGGCCTCGGCCGTCACGGCATGGTCGCCGGTGATCATCTTCACGCGAATGCCGGCTGAGCGGCAGTCCCGCACAGCGGTCAGCGCCTCTTCACGGGGTGGGTCGATGAGCCCGAGCAGCCCGAGCATGGTGGCCCCACCTTGAACGTCGCCAAAGCTGAGGTCCTGCCGGCCACGCGGCAATGCCTTCATGGCGACGGCCAGGACCCGTTGGCCTTGCCCGGCGAGGACGTCGATCTCGGTGCGCCAGAAATCGGCATCAAGCGAGTCGGCACCGTCGCGGCCGAGCTGCCGGTTGCACATGCTCAATATCTGCTCTGGCGCGCCCTTAATATAGGCGAAGGCGTTGTCCTCGTGGCTGTGATGCAGGGTGGCCATGAATTTGTGTTGCGTATCGAAGGGGATCTCGTCGGTGCGCGTAAGTTGCTTTCGCAAGAGCTCAACATCGAGGCCCGCCTTCATCCCGAGGCTGACGAGAGCCCCTTCCATGGGATCGCCCTCGACCTTCCACGCGCGGTCCACCATACGGAGATCGGTGTCGTTGCACAGGATGGTGGCCTTGGAGATTTCAGCCAGGGTGGGGTAGGCAGCGGCCTCAGCGAGCTTGCCGCCAATCTCGAATCCCCCGTCGGGCCGGTAGCCGACGCCCGAAACATTGAAGTTTCCTTCGGCCGTCAGCACAGTGCGCACCGTCATCTCGTTGCGGGTCAGCGTGCCGGTCTTGTCGGAGCAGATCACCGACACGAGGCCGAGTGTCTCCACAGCCGGCAGATGGCGCACAATGGCATTGCGTGCCGCCATGCGTTGCACGCCGATGGCCAGAGTGATGGTCATCACCGCCGGTAGCCCTTCGGGAATTGCGGAGACGGCGAGGCCGATCACCACCATGAAGGCCTCGGGCCAGGGATAGTCGCGCACCAGCGTGGCGAAGGCGAACACGCCCGCGCAACCGATGAGGATCAGCAGCGTGAGCCCCCGGGCCAGTACGCCCATTTGCCGGATGAGCGGTGTGGTCAGGTTCTGGATGCTTCCGACCAGCGTGCTGATGCGGCCAAGCTCGGTGGCGGTCCCGGTCGCCACGGCGACCCCCGCACCGTTACCGCTGGCGATGAACGTGCCCGAGAAGACCATGGAAGCGCGATCGCCAAGGGAAGCACCGCTGTCCACAGGCTCCAACGCCTTGTTGGTGGGAAACGACTCTCCGGTTAGAGCGGCTTCGTCCACGCGCAGGCTGCGTAGCCTGATGAGACGCAAATCGGCCGACACCCGGTCGCCGGGCTCGACCAGAACCAGATCACCGGGAACGATGTCCTCGGCGGCGATCACCTTGCGGTGGCCATTGCGCACGACCGACGCGCGCGGGTCGATCATCTTGCGGATGGCCTCAAGCGCCCGTTCGGCGCGGCCTTCCTGAATGACGCCAATGATGGCGTTGAGGATGACGACGCCGAGCACGACGGCGGCGTCCAAGAGTTGGCCGATGGCAGCGGCCAGCGCCGCTGCGGCGAGGAGCACATAGATCAGTAGGTTGTGGAACTGGAGCAGGAAACGCCGGACCGGGTTTTGCCGCGGCGCTTCTGGGAGCCGGTTAGGGCCGAATCGGGCTTTGCGGGCACGCGCCTCTTCGCTGGTCAGACCGGACGCACCCGTCTCAAGCGTTGTCAGCACCGCGTCCGCCGGTAGGGCATACCACTCCGGCGCGCCAGGCTCAGGCCCTCCGGCTTGAGATGGCGGGCGAGGGGGAAGTTTGCGGGCAGCTCTCAAGGGCATTCATCTCTTTGGTCACGGGTCTTCGGTATACGCCGGCAAGGGCGTACTCCCGAAGTCAATCATGCGACAGAGGACCCGAGCCGGTCACGCCTCGCGTTAGTCGGCTGTGATCCAGCGGATATCTGGCGCCTTGCGGGGAACGGGCGCTGGCTGGCGACTTGGGTGGCCGACAATGATCGGGGCGATCGGGGAAAAGGTTGCGGGCACGCCGAGTTCCGCCTTGCCCTCGGCCGTGGCGAGCCAATTCTGGGCAAAACCGATCCAGCACGTGCCGAGACCTTTGGCATAGGCGGCAAGCATCAAATTCTCCGCGGCTAAGGAACAGTCCTCGACGGCCCAGTCCGTGGGCTCGGAGGCCGCGATCGCGATCAAGACGGGCGCGTGATAAAAAATATCGAATTTAGGATCGTTGAGCATCTCGCGGAAGCGATGCGCCGGCGCCGCAAGCGAGGCCTTGAGCAGGTGGGTCTTGGCCCGATCGGAAATGCGGGTCAGGCATTCCCTGTCCTTGACGACGATGAAGGCCCAGGGCTGCTGGTTGATGGCGCTCGGCGCCTCAATCGCCGCCTCGATCAATTCGCGTAACACCGCGTCGTTGACCGGCTCCTCGGTGTATTCACGCACGGACATCCGCCCGTTGATCGCGTCCAGAAGCTCCATGGTCTCCCATCCCGGGGCCCGGCCAGCATAAGCGCGTGCGAGGCTTGAAGAGAGACGATCCCGCGCCCCGTAGGCTCAGTCGTTGAGCCAGATCAATCAGAGAGGCTCTAACCCTTAAGGAGCTTGCGGATCTTCCGGATCAGCAGGCATTTCGCCTATATCGGCAGGAGGCTCGACCGTCACGGCCGGCATGGGGGCCGCGTCAAGCGCCGCCGTGGTCCACTCCAGAAGTTCAAGCTGGAGTTTGCCGAAGACCTCGCTGAGCGCGTCCACATAGGCTCGCGCGTCAGTTCCGTTGGCAGTCTTTGATCCCTTGAACAGCTTCGAGGCGATGATCTCGCCGTTCTGATCCTGCAATCTCGCCAAAAAGCCGATCTCAGCTTGCGCACCATCTTGGGTCGAGACGTGGAAGTTGCGGATGTTGATCAGAAGCTCGTAATTGTTGGCGAAGCCATCGCGCGAGCCGCTGACCGACCGCGCGTAGCCGGCATTTTCGAATGTCTGCAGAACCTTCGCCTGAACCAGCACAGGGAGGTTGTCGCTCCACTCGGCGTTTTCCAGCGGCAGGCTCTCGTCGGGTCGTGGCTGCGTCAGGATCTTGTCGGTGTTGAAGCCCATCAAGGTTGAGGGCTCGGGAACGAGAAGCTGCCAATTCGGCGTGTGTTCGGGCGGCGCGGGAAGGTCCGTGGCCACGGCCAGCGAATAGAGCGGGGTCTTGCTTTTGTCCGCGCTGCCGCCAGTCATCCGCTCAATACCTGCCAAAATGCCGTCGACCTTGTCGGCGTTCCGCGCTAGCGCTTCAGTAAAGACTTCGATGTTGACGATTGCCTCGTTCAACGGCTCCGCGTTCTGCGCCACAACGCCTTGAACCTCCTGGAAGGCGTCACGCGCGGATTGGGTCCAGTCTTGGCCGACGCCGGGCGGGGCGATGAGGGTAGGCGGTGCGTTGCCGTCCGAGGGCAGAGGCGTGTTGGAGAGGCCGCCGGTCAGCGTGACGGCGATGCCGCCAGTCAGGCCCTGAGATTCCACATTGACCCGCGTGTCCTCGCGGACCGGCGTGTTGCGGTTCACGGCGATGGTGGCAATCACCTGTTGAGGCTCGTCCGGATTGAGTGCGACGTCCGTGACATCACCCACGCGAATGCCGTTGAACAGAACAGCCGAGCCGACGAGAAGCCCCGACACGGAGCTCTCGAATTGAATGAGATAGGTTTCGCGTTCGCCGAAGCCGCCTTTGTTTTCCAGCCAATAGACAAATCCGAAGCTCGCCAAGATGACGGCGAACATGAATAGTCCGATCAAAGCGTAGCGGGCACGGGTTTCCATCGATCAGGGTCCCTCGGTGTTAGGCGTTCATCTGGCGGTCCGCCAGCATACTGCCGCGCTTTCCCTGGAAGTATGTCTTCACCCAGGGGTGCTCGGATTCAAGCATATTGGCGATTGATCCGTCGGCCACGACCTTGCCGTCGGCAAGGACCGCGATGCGGTCGCAGGCGGTGTAAAGGCTCTCCAAGTCATGGGTCACCATGAACACGGTGATCTCAAGCGTCTGCTGAAGCGTGCGGATCAGTTCGTCGAAATCGCCGGCGGAAATCGGATCGAGCCCCGAGGTCGGTTCATCGAGGAACACGATCTCCGGGTCGAGCGCCAGTGCGCGGGCAAGCGCTGCGCGCTTGGTCATGCCGCCGGACAGTTCGGACGGGAATTTGTTGGCGTCCTGGGGTGTGAGCCCGACCATTTCCAGCTTGGCAATGGACATCTCGTCCATCAGATTTTGTGAAATTTCCAAATTCTCGCGCATGGGAAATTGGACGTTTTGGCGGACCGTTAGCGAGGAGAACAAGGCGCCCTGCTGAAACAGCACGCCCCAACGGCGCTCAAGCGCGCGCCGCTCGGCCTCGTTCGCTTTGGCAAGATCGACGCCAAGTACTTCGATGGATCCACGACGCTTAGGCACGAGCCCGATGATGGTGCGCAGTAGGACCGACTTGCCCGCGCCCGAGCCGCCAACGACGCCGAGAATTTCGGCCTCCCTGACATCGAGGTTGAGATGATCGAGAATAGTCTGATCGCCGAAGCCGACCTCTAGGTCGCGCACTTTGATGACCGCGTTCTTTTTTGTCATGCGCGGATCACATCCCAATCGAGGCGAAGAAGATGGCGAATAGGCCGTCGAGCACGACCACCAGGAAGATCGATTGCACGACGGAGTTGGTGGTCTGCAGGCCGAGCGATTCAGCGCTGCCTTTGACCCGCAAACCTGCCGCGCATGCGACGATGCCGATGACGAGGCCCATGAAGGGTGCCTTGATCATGCCGACCTTGAAATGAGTGAGCGAGATCGCGTCGCTTAAGCGCGAGATATAGATCTCGGGACTGATTCCGCCATAGAGCAAAGCCACCAAGCCACCGCCATAGAGTGCCGCCATGGAGCCGAGAAACGTCAGCACGGGCAGGGCGACAACGAGCACCAAGATGCGCGGTAAGATGAGCACTTCGATGGGATCGAAACCCATAGTGCGCAACGCGTCTATTTCCTCGCGCATCTTCATGGCGCCAAGCTCGGCGGTGTAGGAACTGCCCGAGCGTCCGGCGACCATGATCGCCACGATGAGCACGCCGATCTCGCGCAGGACCAGAATGGCGACAAGGTCGACGGAGTAAAGCTCAGCGCCAAATCTCCGGAAATGGAAGATGCCTTGCTGCGAGATGATCGCGCCGATGAGGAAAGTGATGAGGAGAATGATCGGGACCGCTTGCCAGGCGACGCGATCGAACTGGTGAATGGTCGAGGTGAGGCGATAGTCGCGCGGGTGCAAGACAACGCGCGCTAAAGACACGCTGACGGCGCCAAGCATGCCGGCGAAGATGACAAGGTCGTGGCCGAAATCTACGCCAGCCCTACCGAAAGCAGCAAAGGAGTTGACGAGTGGGTTTTGGCGCACCGGCTTCGGCACCGCTTCAAGATTGACGCCTTGCATTTCCTCGATCAGGCCAAGGTCATGCTCGGGCAAGCCAACGACGACGGCTTCCCGGCCAGATTTTGTCCATTGGCGCGTCAGACGCTCTAGGAGCCAAGCGCCGAAGGTGTCGAACTCGCGCACCCCAGCCATGTCGATCGACACGTCCTTGGCTTCGGGTGCCTCACCGGCCACGCGCTCGACGAGCGCTTCCAACTCGCCCGCATGTGTGGCGGTCCATGAGCCGCCTGCGGCAAGTTCGAGCCGCTCCCCTTCCAACTTATGCGTTAGCAAGACCTCGCCCATGGCAAATCGCTCCTAGCGGCCCAATGCGCACAAGCCTAGAGATCGCCCCCCAAGGCTGGCAGTGATTCCAGCCCAAGAGTAGCGTGGATCTAGCTTCGGGTCAGGCTGATCGAAACGCTTTTCAGCGCGATCCCTTGGGTCGAAATCGAAACGGTTTGGCGCGAGCCGCTATAACTTACGTTCATGGTCCCGCTGACGCCGCCGGTGACCCGGATGCTAATTCTGCCGGGTTTTGCGGTTCCGGTCGCCTTGCCGCTCGCATTATACGTGCGCTCTTCCCAGCTTCCGCTGATCCGGCTGCCGCTCAGACTCAGCTTGCTCCTGATCTCGACTTTGGAGGTATCGCTCTTACAGCGAATGGCCATGCCGAGCTTCTTGCCGCCGCCAGTGTAATAGGCGTTGCACGAGAGCCGTTCCTGTCCGCTGGTGAGCTGGATCTTGCCGGTTCCTCGCCAGGACCCGAGCAGGGAGTCAAACGGTGTGGATTTGGCCACGACGGTCTGCGATGGGGTGACAACGAACACCCCAAACATAGCGGCGGTGGCAAGGAAAATTGGTGCAGCGCGGCGAATCAATCGTCTCATAATCTCTTTCATCCCGTAATTTTCGGCACCGAACAAGCATCCCGTAATTTTCGGCACCGAACAAGTAAGGATTGCAGCTGCGAGGTGATGACCGGAAAGTCCAGTTACAACCCCTTGGGCAATGGTTAGAAGTCACGCTGTCGCGAGGGCTTCCGTCGCTAGGCCTAAGTCATTGGAACCTTTGGAAAGACAGAGTGCCTTTAAAAGACAGAGTGCCTTTAGAGGTGTTCAACGCATCGAAGGTGCTGGGCCGCGCTCCCTCGCGCGGTCTAAAGTAGCAAAGAGTGTGCTTCGTTTTCAGTAAATATGGGTGCCGCATTATCGCGCCGTTTCCGAATATTTCCATCACTTATTGTCGGCTTTGCGGCTGGCTTCTCAGGGCCGGCTGGACGGCCCAAGAACTCCTGTCAACGTTCGCCGAGGAGCTTGGTTCGGTCACGCTTATTCCGGATGCGACCGGTGGCGTCTTCGAAGTACGTGTTGACGACAAGCTGATCTGGTCCCGCGGGAAGGAAGGGCGCTTTCCCGAGATGAAGGAACTGAAGCAGCTAGTGCGCGACGCCGTGGCGCCGAGCCGCGATCTCGGTCATGTCGACGCCAAGGACTCCAAGGCTTAGGGCCTCACGTCGTTGTTTGCGACGGCCTCGCCAGATCGGCGGACCAATGGTCGGCTTCTAGGAAATTTCGATGATGGTGGCTTCGTCGGCGCCGGCTTGCACGGTCTCGCCGATAGGCTTGCCCATGACCGCCTGCGCTACGGGTGACACGTAAGACAATCTGCCATGTGTGGGATCGGCCTCGTCCTCGCCGACAATGCGGTAGGTCTGACGGCGGCCGTCGTCTCGCTCAATGGTCACTTTTGAACCGAAATGCACCTCGGTTGTATCCCGCGGCGGTTCGATGACCTGGGCGGTGGCCCGGCGTGAAATCCAATAGCGCAAGTCGCGGTTGATCTTGGCGAGCAGGGGGCGGTCGTCCGCGTCCTGGGCCGCCGCATGCTCCTCATGTAAACGGGCCAGCTCAGCCTCAATCAACTCCAGCCCCCGTGCTGTCACGAGGTTGTGTGCGGATATCGGCCTGTCGGGGAGGCCGTCGTAAATGTCGCCGCCTTCGGCCTCTTTGGTAAAGGCCTTGCTCATAGGCCAAGCCTATCACGGTAGGGAGCAGGATTGTAGCTCCTCGGGCTCTCAAGATTTTTCGTCTGGCAACTGACATTGTCTTAGGCAGCGGCCTTGCCCTAACCCCGACTCGCCATGCAAGGTAAATAGGCAAAGACCTGAAATCGGGCAGGCGCTTAGGGGGAGGGGGATATCATGATCGACGCAGGGAATACCGCCTGGCTGATTACGGCCACGGCACTGGTTCTCTTTATGACGCTGCCGGGGCTGGCCTTGTTCTATGGTGGGCTCGTGCGCGCCGAGAATCTGCTTTCGGTGCTGATGCATTGCTTCACCATCGCTAGTCTCGTCACGGTTCTGTGGTTGGTGGTGGGCTACAGCCTCACTTTCTCCGGCGACGGCGCTTGGATCGGCGATTTGAGCAAAGTGATGCTATTCGGGATGCCGCGGGACGCCGTGACCGGCACCATTCCTGAATCCGTATTCTTCATGTTCCAGATGACCTTCGCCATCATAACGCCGACGCTCATCGTCGGCGCTTTTGTTGAGCGCATGCGCTTCGGCGCGGTGATCCTGTTCAGTGGGCTCTGGCTGTTGCTGGTCTATGTGCCTGTCGCCCATTGGGTCTGGGGTGGCGGCTGGTTGGCGGAGCGCGGCGTGCTCGATTTCGCTGGTGGGCTGGTGGTGCATCTCACCGCTGGCGTGTCGGCGCTGCTGCTCGCTGTCATGCTCGGCGCGCGCACGGGCTTTCCCCAAGAGGTAAGGCCGCCCCATGCACCGTGGATGACCATGGTGGGCGCCTGTATGCTGTGGGTTGGCTGGTTTGGCTTCAACGCTGGCAGCGCGCTCTCCGCCGGTGCCGATGCAGGCATGGCCATGACCGTCACACATATCTCGGCGGCCACGGCGGCATTGGTCTGGATCGTCATCGAGGCTGTGAAGTTCGGCAAGCCTTCCATTGTTGGCGCCGTGACGGGTGCCATCGCTGGGCTCGCCTCCATCACGCCCGCATCGGGTTATGTGGGGCCGGGCGCCGCGCTTCTGATCGGGCTTGCGGGAGGCGGGGTCTGTTACCTCATGGTGATGGCCGTCAAGCACCGATTCAAAATCGATGACTCGCTCGACGTGCTGGCTGTGCATGGTGTTGGTGGTGCGCTCGGGGTCATGGCGACGGCGGTCTTTGCCGACGCGACGCTCGGCGGCATTGGGCTGGCGGAAGGTCAGACCATGGGAGGCCAGGCACTCATTCAGCTCACTGGTCTCATCGCCGTTTTGATCTGGTCGGTGGTTGTCAGCTTCCTGATCATCAAATTCGTGCAGGCGGTCGTTGGCTTAAGGGTTAGCCCAGAGGTCGAGGAGCAAGGCCTCGACATCAATATCCACGGGGAACGCGGCTACAACATGTGAGGCGGAGATCATGAAATACATCATCGCAGTGATACAGCCGCACCGGCTCGAAGCCGTGCGTGAGGCGCTCGCCGACATGGGCGTGCAGGGTATGACAGTCTCCGAGGTGCGTGGCTTCGGCCGGCAAAAAGGGCAGACCGAGATCTACCGTGGTGCCGAGTACGCCATACAATACGTGCCGAAGGTGAAGCTTGAGCTTGCCGTCGGGGCCTCTGTGGCGGAGGCCGTGGTGGAAGCGATTGGCGGGGCGGCGAGAACCGGCCGGATCGGCGATGGCAAGGTGTTCGTGCTGCCGCTCGAAGGTGCCATGCGTGTCCGCACTGGCGAAATGGGCGCCGACGCGCTTTAGCGCGCGACCGTCACTGGCGTGGGCGCTCGGCGGCGACGGCCCGGATCACGTCGCCAAACAGGTTGTGCTCACCTAGAGCCTCAATGGCGCAGGTGTTTTTCCGCCGCCAGTTCGGATGCTCGTCGATCGTGCCCGGCAGGTTCGGCTGCTCAGTGGTGCCGAGGGCATCGTCGAGTTGCACGGCGAGTAGGCGGCAAGGTGTGATCGCGAGGAAGCGATGGACGGCGATGAGAACCTCGTCGGGCATTTCCCCCGACGTGACTTTTGCCATATCCAGGGCGAGCGCCTGGGCGGTGACCAGGGCATTGAGAACAAGCTGACGGTCGCGCACGCGCTCTTGGCGTTGCGTATTGGCTTCCGCTTCCGTCGCCCGACCTGTCTTAGCCTGCCAATCGATATCGTTGCCGATCCACCAGCCGCGCAAGGTCGGCAGGTCATGGGTCGCGGCGCAGACCATGGCCTCACGCCGATAAGCGTGGGGCAGAATCCATTCGCCGTCCTGCTCGCTGAAGTAAAACACCTGATAACTCAGGAGGCCCGCGCGCCCCATGATGTCGGTAAAGCCCGGCGGTACGGTGCCAAGGTCCTCGCCGATTATGATGGTCTGGGAAATCCACGATTCCTCGATCACACCTTCCAGCATCTCGCGGAAGGGATAGGCGACATAGGCGCCGTCATGGGCCGTGTTGCCCTCCGGAATCCAATAGAGTCGTTGCAGGCCCATGGCGTGGTCGATCCGCAATGCGCCCGCGTGATGCATGTTCGACCGGAGCACTGAGCGATATGGCTCGAAGCGCTCCTCCGAGAGTCCAACCGGCGAGAAGGGGACGAGGCCCCAATCCTGACCGGCGGTGCATAGCGGGTCGGGCGGGCATCCGATCCGCGCGTGACGGGCGACGGCGGGGCCGCCCACCCAACACCGCGAGCCGTCCGGCGAGAGACCAACCGCGAGATCGAGATAAAGTCCGATGCGCATGCCAGCCGCCTTGGCGCGCTCGCGGGCGTTGGTGAGCTGCATGCCGGCGATCCATTGCAGCCAAGCATGAAAGTCGATGCGTGCCTTGGCGGCGCGCGCGAAGTCGCGCACGGCGAGATTGTCCGGGTCTTGGAACTCCTCGGGCCAGGTCATCCACGCCACGTAGCCGCCTTCGGCAACGAAATGTTCTGACAGGGCCTCATAGAGCGCATGGCTCTCAAGGGCGTCGCCCTGCTCGTGGCGGAACTGCTCGAAGGCCGACTTGGCACTTTCATTCGCGTTCTTCTCGAAATGAGCGAACAAAGCCTCGAACGCGCGGAGCTTCACGCGATGGACGGCGGGGTAGTCGACCAGCTTAGTGTTCCGCAAGTCCTCCAGCTCCGCCTCAAGTTCGGCGCGCTCGGGCAGATCCACAAAGCCTGGCACGCGGTCCGGCGCGATCAGAAGCGCGTTGAGGAAGTCCCGCGTCGAGGGGCTGTAAGGGCTGATGCGCGAATGGTCAGCCATGAACAACGCATGCACAGGGCTCACGCCGATGAAGTCGGCGCCGAGACCCGCAGCGAACTCAGCGAAACGGGCAAGGTCCTCGAAATCGCCAATGCCCCAGTTCCGGTCCGAACGCAGCGCATAGGTCTGCACCGCGAGCCCCCAAGCGCGCTGGTCCACAAGAAACTGTGGCCAGTAGGCGCTGCCCGTGAGTCCCGCCACATCGTCGGCCGGGGGCGTTTTTGGCATGGGGCGGTCTGCGTCCGTCTCGCTGACAGGAACGCCCATAGCCTCGAGCACCTTGATCTTGGTCTCGGGCGGTGTCGTGACCCAATCGCCCTTCTCGCTGAAATAGCCTTCAGCGATACCGAACCGCTTTGCCAGTTTGTCGAGCCGATCCGGCATGGGCTACTCCTGACCGGAAATTGATACCACCACCGACCAAGGTGGGAGATTGTCTTGCGCCAGGCTTGCGTCGGGGTAGGTGAAGAAGGGAACGCCTACTTCTTTTAACGGAAGAGTGGCTTGTGTGTCGGCGAAATTGGCGATGAGCATGAGCTTAGCACCGTCGGCGAGCTTCCAGCTTACGGCGAAGGCGTTGCCTTCGAGAGCTTCTACCGTGCCGGCATCGCCGCCAATGCGCGTAAGTCGCGGCACAATGTGCTCGAAGCGCGCCGCTATGAGACGCTTCACGAATTGCGCCCGCTCTGTCGTTTTGGGCGCAAGCTTCGATGCGGTGAAGGTCGAGAGTGCATTCGGATCAGGAATGAGGTCTTCCGCGCCTGCCTCGGCAAATGCTTGGTTGTTGCGGAACTCGTTGTTTCGGCCCTTGCGCACCGCCTCGGCAAGGTCGCCGGTAAAGTCGGTGAAGAAATAGAACGGATTCTTCTCACCATATTCCTCGCCCATGAAAAGGAGCGGGATATGCGGGGAGAGCATCAGCAGCGTCAGCGCCACTTCCACGGCGGGAGCCGGTGCGAGATGGGTGAGGCGGTCGCCGCGCGCGCGGTTTCCCACTTGGTCGTGGTTCTGCAGGAAGTCGACGAAAGCGATCGGCGGCAGATGCGCCGAAGACTCGCCGCGCTTCCGCCCGCCGTGATAGGGCGAGGGCTCCCCCTGATAGCCAAAGCCGAGCACCATGGTCTCGGCGATGCGTTTGGTCGGCGCGTCGGCATAGTCCTGATAGTAGCCGGCATTTTCGCCGGTCAGCAGCGCGTGCATGGCGTGATGCCAGTCGTCATTCCATGCGGCGGTGAATAGGCGCGGCCGGTTGTCATGGTCGTACTTTAGGAGCCGCGTCGAGTTGTCCTCGTCCTCGATGGTGAGATGGATGTGCCGGTCGGGGAATCGCGCTCGGACCTCGCGCGCCATCTTGATGAGGAGAGGCTCGTCGCTCGCGTCCCTGATGTGGTCGATGGCGTCGAATCTCAAACCGTCGAAGCGAAATTCCTCGAGCCAATAAAGCATATTGTGGAAGAAGAACTCGCGCACCGGTTTGCGCTCGAAGGCGATGGCGGCTCCCCAAGGCGTGCGGCGCTTGGGATCGAAGAAGTCCGGCGCATAGAGATGGAGATAATTTCCATCAGGGCCGAAGTGATTATAGACCACGTCGAGCACGATCATGAGGTCGCGTTCATGGGCAGCGTCGACCAGGTGCTTCAATCCTACCGGGCCACCATAAGCCGTGTGCGGCGCGTAGAGCAGAACGCCGTCATAGCCCCAGCCACGATCGCCGCCAAACTGCGCCACCGGCATGATCTCGATGGCAGTGACGCCCATGTCAACGAGGCGGTCTAGATCGCGGGTGACGCCATCGAAAGAACCTTCCGGGGAAAATGTTCCTGCGTGCAGTTCGTAGATGACGGCCTCTTCCCAAGGGCGCCCCTTCCAGTCTGGCGTCTGCCATTCATAGCTCAGCGGGTCGACAAGCTGGCTCATGCCATGCACGTCGCTCATTTGCGCGCGAGATGCGGGATCGGGTACGCGCGCGCCGTCGGCCAGGACAAAGTGATACCCGTCTCCGGGAGACACGGCGTCGGTCGTGACCTCGAACCAGCCATCGGTCGTCTTGGTCATCGGAATTCGCGCGCCGTTCTCGCTGAGGACAGAGACCTTGTTCTGCGCTGGGGCCCACAGCTTGAAGCGCGCCCCGCCGTCGATGAGTTCGGTCCCCCACGGCAAAGAATGCGCGAACCGCGCCGTCACTTGTCGGCCTCCTCGGTGGTGCCGTCCATAGGCGCGACCAGTTCAAGCGCGGCGCGCAAGGGAATGGACAACAGCATGGGACGGTTCGTCCCTTCATAGACGATCTCATGGAACAGCTTGTCAGCCAGGAACATCGGCAGCAGCTCGCCGCCGGCAAGATGCGAGCCGCTCAAGGAATCGTCGCGGGCCATGCCATAGGCCCTAAGGAATCTGCGTTCGGCGTGTGAACGCCATGCGAGAGCGAGGGTCTCGATCTCGTCGAGTTGGCTTGCGCCACGTTGCTTCTGACGGCCGATTGCCATGCGCGCGGCGTAGTCGAAGGATCGCAGCATGGTGGCGATGTCGCGCGACGGTGGACCCTTCTGTCGGCGCTCTTCAACGGGCCGGTCCGGCTCGCCTTCGAAGTCGACAATGTAGACATCGTTCGCGGCGACGAGGACTTTCGACAGGTGATAGTCGTTGTGAAGGCGGAGCTTGTTGCCCCGAGCGATCTTGGGAACAAGTGTGTCTATACGCCTAAGCATGGCCTCCCTGAGGCCGAGCAGCGTGGAGCCGAGCTCGCGCGCTTCCTCGTCGGCTTTGTCGGGCAGGTTTTCCAAATATGTGAAGGCCTCTTCGGCATGGGCTATCGTTTTGGCGCACCACGCCTCGAGATCCGTGCTGGTGACCGGCTCCGGCGCGAAGTCCGGGTTGCTGTCCCCGGCGGCGGCGAATGCGCGATGCAGCTCGCCGGTGCGCCGGCCGATGGTCTCGATCAAGGACAGAGAATAAGGAAGGGCACGCTTGCTGTCATCGCTACCGAGGCCAGCAAGGCTTGCCTCCTCCAACTCGCGGTCGAGGGCGTTGACCACGACCGTCCAGCCATCGCCCTGATTGCGGATGTGCGCGAAGGCTGCCGCCAGCGCAGTCGGCGTGCCGTCGCCGTTGATATGCTCGATGGAGCCGAGATAAGCGGGGCTGTTGGCGAAGCCGGCTTTGGCCAAGAAACGGCCCATCTCGATTCCCGGATCCATACCTGGGCGGAGCCGCCGCGCAATCTTAAGGCTCACGCGGTCACCGAGCGTTCGAAATGTGTGGGCGTGATCGCCGATGCCGATGCGGTGCACGGCTAGGTCTTTCGAAAGGTCGAGCGCCCGGAGCGTATCGGACGCTTCGAAACGTAGCTCACCCTCGGAGGCCGGCAAGGTCTGCTGACCCACCATTGCCTTCAGCACCGTTCTGGGGAAGGTCTCGCCGGCTGCCGCATCGAAGACGATTCCTGCTCGGGGGCCGCGCCTGACTTTGGCCAGCAGATATGGGAGCAAGGGGCTGTCGGGCCGGAGCTCTTCCTCGCCCCAGGAGAGGGCGAGAGGCAGGAAATAGCGCTGGGTGGAACCGTCTTGCAGGATGAGGTTGGCGGTGAGGAGCAGGAAGCTTTCTTGGTCCGCCTGCGGAAGCTCACCAATTCGCCGGGGTGTGGCCGACTTGACGACCGCGTCCTTAGGTCCGAACCAGCGTTGGTGGGTAATATAGGTGGGCAACGTCTCGTGGACGAAGCGGTCGATGCGCTCGGGCTCGCCGCGCTGGCTCTCCGTGACGCTCCACCCATCGCCAAGAACGAGCGTCTCAAGCTCGGGCAACGACTCGGGTTCAACATCCGGCGAAGTGGGGAGGCGCGAGGCATCGGCAAGGGTGAACCAATAAAAGCCGTAAGCCGGAAGCGTTAGCAGGTAGGGCAACGTGCCGATCGGCGGGAACGCCGAAGCGCCACTTAGCTCAACCGGGACTTTTCCTTTCTGATCAGCCAGATCGAGCTCAACGGCTTGCGCTGAGCGTGCCAAGTTGAACACGCACAGTATCACGTCGCCGTTATGCTCACGCAGATAGGCGAGTACTTTTCGGTTGTCGGGACGTAAGAACTTCATTTTGCCGTGGCCGAAGGCCTTGTGCGATTGGCGCACGGCGATCATCCGCTTGGTCCAATTTAACAGCGAGCTCGCGTGGCTTTGCTGCGCCTCCACATTGACGGTCTCGTAGCCGTAGATCGGATCCATGATCGGAGGCAAATAGAGACGCTGGGGATCCGCGCGCGAGAAGCCGCCATTGCGGTCGGCCGACCATTGCATCGGCGTGCGCACGCCGTCGCGGTCGCCGAGATAGAAGTTGTCGCCCATGCCGAGTTCATCGCCGTAATAAAGGATCGGCGTGCCTGGCATTGATAGCAACAGACCGGTTAGAAGTTCGATCTTGCGGCGGTCATTATCGAGGAGTGGCGCTAGGCGCCGCCTGATGCCGAGATTAAACCGCGCCCGCTCATTCGAGGCGTAGGTCTCCCACAAATAGTCGCGCTCCGTGTCGGTCACCATTTCGAGCGTAAGCTCGTCGTGGTTCCGCAGGAAGATCGCCCATTGGCAGTCTTCGGGAATAGACGGCGTTTGGCTGATGATGTCGGTGATGGGATATCGGTCCTCGCGCGCCAAGCTCATAAAGATGCGCGGCATGAGCGGGAAGTGGAACGCCATGTGGCACTCGTCGCCATCGCCGAAATATGGGCGCGTGTCCTCGGGCCATTGGTTTGCCTCGGCCAGCAACATGCGGTCCGAGTAGCGCTCATCGAGCTCGGCGCGGAAGCGCTTTAGGATCTCGTGGGTCTCTGGCAAGTTCTCGTTGTTGGTGCCTTCGCGTTCGACGAGATAGGGAACCGCGTCGAGCCTCAACCCGTCCACACCCATGTCGAGCCAGAAACGCAAAACGCGCAGGATGTCGGCGAGGACGCGGGGGTTGTCGTAATTGAGGTCCGGCTGGTGCGAATAGAAGCGGTGCCAGAAATAGGCTTTGGCAACGGGGTCCCAGGTCCAGTTCGATTTCTCCGTGTCGAGGAAGACGATCCTCGTGCCGGGATATTTCTGGTCGCTGTTGCTCCACACATAGTAGTCGCGCCAGACCGACCCGGGCTTGGCGGTGCGGGCCCGTTGGAACCACGGGTGCTGGTCGGAGGTGTGGTTGACTACCAGCTCGGTGATGATCCTGATGTCACGCGCATGTGCCGCCGCCACGAACCGGCGGAAGTCGCGCATGGTGCCGTAAGTGGGATCGATCGAGGTGTAGTCGGCGATGTCGTAGCCGTCGTCGCGGAACGGCGAGGGATAGAACGGCAATAGCCAGATAGCGGTGACGCCAAGCTCGTGGAGATAGTCGAGCTTCTGCACCAGGCCGGCGAAGTCACCGATGCCGTCATTGTCGGCATCTAAGAACGCCTTGATGTGCAGCTCGTAAATGACGGCGTTCTTGTACCAGTGCCGGTCGGTGCGATCGATCATGGCATCTCGGAGGGCTGGGGCCGTGTGTGGCCACGTTTCGGAGGCGCCTTAGATAGGCGTAAGCACAGAGAAAAGTAAGGGGCCAGATGGTCCTAGGCCAGAATTCATCGCACCCGCGAAGGGCGATGTGACTGGGAGACCTGCGAGGGAGCCTTAAGTTGGCGGCCTAGGCGGCGCCTTGTTTTTTGGGAATTAGATTGACCGGCTCGGTATCGGAGCTGGCGACGGACTGGATGAAGCTGTCGCGCCAGTTGGCGAGGTCATAAGTTTCGATGCACTGCCAAAGCCGGTTATGGCGGGCCCAGCGTTCTTGGCGGGGCATCGTCAGCGCCCGGTCGAGGGCGCGGGCCATTTCGTTGACGTCGTGCGGGTTGACGAGAAGCGCTTCGCGGAGTTGCTCGGCGGCCCCCGCAAAGCGCGACAGGACGAGAACGCCGGGGTCTTGGGGCGCCTGCGCCGCAATGTATTCCTTGGCCACGAGGTTCATGCCGTCGCGCAACGGCGTGACGAGCCCGACAGCGCTCTCCCGGAAGAGGCGGGTCAGGACGTCCTGCGGCAAACCGCGGTGGAGATAGGTGACGGGTGTCCAGCGCATGTCGCCGAACCGACCATTGATGCGGCCGACCAGGCGTTCCACGTCCTTGCGGATTGTCTGATAGACGGGCAGGGTTTCACGCGTGGGCGGCGCGATCTGCACGAGCCGTACCTTGCCGCGATGCTCGGGAAACTCCTCCAGCAGCAGTTCGAAGGCGCGTAAGCGATCGGGCAGCCCTTTCGTGTAGTCGAGGCGGTCGACGCCGATGATCGTCTTCATGTCTTCGCCGAAATCAGGGAGGACGGGGCCTTTCTCGCTCTCGCTCTCGGCGAGCTTGCGGAACGCCGCCGCGTCGATGCCGATAGGGAAGGCCGAAGCCAGGGTCGTCTCGCCTTGTGCCGCAAGGCGATCGCCCTCGAGGTGCTCACCGTCGAGCGAGGCGGCCACGTAGCGGCGGAAATTGTCGCGGTCGGAGCAGGTCTGAAAACCGACGACGTCATAGACCATGAGCGCGTTGCCGAGCCGCTTCTGACCAGGAACGGCGGCGAAGATTTCGGGCGATGGGAATGGCGTGTGTAGGAAGAAGCCGATGCGGGCCGTGCAGCCTCTGTCTCTCAGCTCTGCGGCCAGGGGGATCAGGTGATAGTCGTTGATCCAAATGAGATCGTCCGGGCCGAGCAGCGGCATCAGGGCGTCGGCGAACCTGGCGCTGACGTTGAAATAGATCTCGTTGTGCTCCTCGTTGAACTGGGCGAGATCGAGGCGGTAGTGGAGGGACGGCCACAGGCACTTGTTGGCGTAGCCGTAATAATAGCCTTCGGCTTCCTCAGGCGTGAGGTCGATGGTGGCCACGGTGAGGCCGGAGACGGTCTCAACTTTCGGCGTCTCGGAGGCCGCGTCCTTCTTCACCTCGCCGCTCCAGCCAAACCAGAGCCCGTGCGAGGCCTTCAGCGCGTCGCCAAGGGCAACGGCCAGACCACCGGTTTGAAACTTGGCGGTAAAATCCGCGACGCGATTGGAGACGACAACGAGCCTGCGCGGCTTATCTGTCATCTCGCGCCTCCCGGAATTGGGCTGGCGTCGGCGGAGCGGCGCCATGTTGCACGCTTGAGACCTTCAACGTCATAGCTCATAGCTCTTTCGCGACGCGTCTGTGTTCTACTTCCGCTTGAAGTATCTGAGTTTAAACCGAAAATGTCCGAACGTGCTCCTAACAGGCCGGGAATTGTTCTACGCCTGTCGCTGAGCAAACGCTTTCGGCGGGGCACCAGAAGGACTTCGGAACCCGTAGTTCCTTGAAATCATGGCTGGAATACTGGCCGAAGCCCGCAACCGAATGAGGACCCATGACGAGGCCACTGCCCCCCGTCTCGCCCAACATCGCCTTTTTCGTCGATTTTGACGGGACGCTCGTGGATATCGCGCCACGGCCGGACCAGGTCGAGGTCGAGCCTCGCGTGCTCGATTTGCTTGCAGGTCTAAGCGAAAAATTCGGTCAGGCGGTCGCCGTGGTGACAGGGCGTCCCCTGGACGTGGTCGATGGCTTTCTCGCGCCCCTCAAGCTGGCTGTTGCCGCCGAGCATGGTTCGATTCGGCGCGACGCGTCGGGGCAAACCCACGCGGATTCACGCGGTGTCGACGCTGTGGAAGCTGCTGCGGCCGTGCTCCAACCGCTGGTGGACGCCAATCCCGGCCTCATCCTTGAGCGCAAGCAGGTCTCGGTGGCGCTGCATTTTCGCCAGCGGCCAGAGTTGGCGGAAGTTTGCAAGGACGCGGCCGAGGAAGCCGTGGTCAACAATGATGGTCTCTGCATTCTTCCCGGGAAGATGGTCTTTGAGTTGAGGCCCGCAGGCATCGACAAGGGCGTGGCCGTTCGGGCATTTCTCGACGAGGCGCCGTTTCGCGGACGCGTTCCGGTTTATATGGGCGACGATGCCACAGACGAGCATGCCTTCGCTGTGGTCAACAAATTGGGCGGTATCACCATCAAGATCGACGGCGGCGACACCGTGGCGCAATACCGCACTGACCGAGAGGGCCTGTTCGTCTGGATGTCCGGCCTAGTCTAAAAGGCTTAAAAGCGGTGCGCGCCAAGCCTTACCTGGGCCGTCAATAGGCGCTATAGGGAAATGGGGGCCGGAAGCGAGCTTAGGCTCAAAGATGTCAAAGGGCATGCTGCCGACATGGCACGACATAACAACACCCTCGTCACTCAATCTGGAGTCGGCCTGGCGAGCATCGCCGATAGGTCTGCCGCGAAACCGGCCAGGGCACGCCGCCGTCTGTTCGCTCGCCGCCAGAAGGTGGTGAAGCAGAGCGCGCTCGGCATGCTGCTTCGCCCCATCGGTATCGCTATCGGGGTTGTGCTCTGCGCCTATGCAGTATTGTCGCTCAGCACGAGCTTCTATCGCAGCTACACTCGCCACATCGATCACACCGCTGCGGTTCATGCCGACGATAGCGTGTTCGGCATTTTCTTCCCGAGCAAGA
>JAGPVD010000055.1 GCA_018067145.1 Methyloceanibacter sp. | reverse complement strand
TGGTTCGAATCCGCCCCTGGGCACCATCCTTAAGTAACAAATCCAATGACTTGATGGCGTAGCGCGCTCGCTCCAACGGCGGCCGGACTACGTGCGGGTAACATATTGGGTAACAGCGGCGCTGCCGTGAGACCGACGATTAGCAGGGCTCCACCTTCTCGCTTATGGCGATCGGAACCTCCTCCACGCAGGTTCAGATCCGCCGCTTTTGGGGATGAGTCGCCCGTGCGGTGTAGTAATGGGGATCGTGATAGCCAGCGGTGGCTTCTGGATAGGTAGGGGCGGCGTGGTTAGAGGCAAGAAGATCATGGAACTCGTTGCGTGGCTCGTCGCGATGTACGCCGTGATTTGCGCGGTGGCCTACTTCGGCAACCGCCTGTTCATGTATTTCCCCGATCCGACCCGTGTTCCCCCTGCGGAGGCTGGTGTGGATGGCGTCAAGGAAATCGAGATTGCTGTGCCCAATGACGTCACGTTAGTTGCCTGGCACGCGCGGGCGAAAGAAGACAATCCGACCATCCTGTACTTCCATGGTAACGCCGCCAATGCCGCCAATCGTGCGGCCCGTGTTGAAACGATCCGTCAAGATGGATTTGGCGTCTTCTATCTCAACAACCGCGGCTATGGCGGCTCTGGTGGACGGCCTACGGAAGAGAAGAATGTCGCCGACGCAATTGCGGCTTACGATTACCTGACCGGGCTCGGGCTGCGGGCAGATAAAATCGTCGCCTACGGCGAGTCGCTGGGTTCGGGCCAGGCGGTGCGGCTTGCTGCGGAGAGGCCGGTCGCTGCGATTGTGCTGGAATCACCGCTCACATCGACGGTCGATGTGGTTCGATCGACTCATTTTTGGCTGCCGCTCGACTTGCTGGTTACCGACAAATACAACAACGAACGCAACATCCGCTCCGTTACGGCCCCGGTTCTCGTCCTACACGGGGAGCAGGATGCGGTAATCCCGGTGGAAATGGGCTGGCGAGTTTATCGCGCGGCCAACCACCCCAAGCAGATCGAGTTGTTTCCCCGCGGCGCCCATGTCGATTTGTTCGGCCATGGTGCATGGGAGAAGACTATGTCCTTCCTCGCTTCGCTGGCTAAATGACTTCCCGGTTTTACGCAGGGTTCTTAGCGACCAACTTCGGACGTAGCTCGTGGTCTTTGTTCCCGCCTCAGCAAGGAAGGCAAGCCACGGCTTGACGCCGAAGAGTGCTCGCCGCTGATCCGCAGGTGCCTGCGCAGCCGAGGAGGCTCCCGGTACGGGGCTTCTCTTGTGCCTTCAGATGGGTTGTTGGGGGTCGTCTAAAAAATTGACCCTGCCTTTGGCGAGCAGCTGGTTTGCCAGCGCTTCAATTTCGGACCAATGCTGCTCCACGAGCTTACGCGCCTCGCCGATCATTTCATTGATGAGAGCCTCGGCGCGTTCGGTGTCGCGGTCAGTAGCCAACAGAGCGAGGTCGGTAGCCCTGGCGCGGTCTTCGGCATCACCCCACGTGGGAGACCCGAGGTGTTTGCCTTCAGCAAGGCTGGCTGCAACAAGCACCTGAAGCGCGTGTTTGATCTTTTCGTCGTGGTCTCCGATCAGCGGGCTCTCGCAACAGACGTGTCCAAGTCTGTCGCCATCTGGGATAATAGTGACGTAGAGGCATTTGTAGCCGAGCTTCATCGAGATCACGGCATGGCCGGCTTCATGGTACGCGATAGCTTCTCGAGGAGTGGTCACGTTCCTACCCCCTCGGCCTCGTGTTCGATGAGTTTGGCCGGACAAGCCTAGCGGAAATGATAAAACTGATCGTTCAAGTACTTGAGGAGGTCCCGCATTTCGTTTGCGGAGAATTCCGCTTTTGCCATATGACTGCAGCTGATCAACTGCGCTTCAAGCGCATCCAAAGACTGAACAATTCGATCCTTGCGGGCGTAGATGTCGGTGTTGTGGCATCCCATGCAGTTAGCGTCATGCAAGCGCTTCCCGTCGGCGCTGTCGCCCGGCAAGGCGGCGGCGTAAGCACTTGACATCAGCAGTATCAAGAGCGTTACACACAGGATGCTTCTCATGGTCTGCCTCCCACGCTCGGTTGCGACATCAGTGTTGCCGCGTCGGGCTCTATGCGCTCAGCGAGTGGGACACTCGCGCCAGAAAACATATTGATCATATGGGAAGATTGATTGTCCCACTTTTGCGCAAGTCATTGAATTGATTGAATTGGCGTAGCCCGCCCCTGGGCATCATTTTATCAGTAACTTAGCATTTTAGGCCATTGGCCTTATCAGCCCAAAGTAACTGCTGACAGCACGCGCCGCTGCGCTACGCGGGGATATGTGCAGAGGCCGCTTAATTTTTGTACCCGCCCTTTGAGAGCTTAAGGATCTGGTCGACGAGGAGACGGGCGTCAGCAAACCAACGGCGAACTGATGTGATGTCCCGCGAGCGTGGCCAGCCAAACCACGGTTATTGCCGGTCGCCTATGGGCACAGGTGTTCCAAGCGTGTGTCCGGTTATGTCAAAGTGGACACCAGCGTCAACTAAATGACCCATCCTGCAAACAGGCCCCACGGCACCCTCAGGCGCGGTGCTCGGGGTTATCATAGTCGAAACGGCAGCCCGCCTTCCATGCCTCGCGATTATTGCCGTGATTGGGATAGCCGCCCGCGTCTTTCAGAATGCGCGCCAAGTGCATCAAGTTCCACGTCATGATTGTGGTGTTGCGCTGGGTGAACTCGTTGGCGAACCCGGCCGGTCCATCTTCCAGCGCATCGCCATAGGATGGCCCCGGCCCCGCCTCGCCGATCCAGCCGCAATCGGCTTGGGGCGGAATGGTGAAGCCGAGATGCTGCAAGGCGTAGAGGATGCCCATGGCACAATGCTTTATTCCGTCCTCGTTGCCGGTGATGACCGTGCCGCCGACCTTGCCGTAGAAGAGGCTTTGTCCCTTGTCATTCAGCATCCCCGACATGCCGTAAAGCCGCTCGATCAGGATGCGGCATACGGAACTTGTCTCGCCAAGCCAAATGGGCGTGGCGACGATGAGAATATCGGCGACCTCGATGGCCTTCCACAGCTTTGGCCAGTCGTCACTGTCCCAGCCATGCTCGGTCATGTCGGGATAAACGCCTGAGGGAATCTCGTGCGACAGCGCGTGGATATGTTCAACCGAGACGCCGTTCTTACGCATAATCTCCTCAGACACCGAAAGCAGGAGTCCGGTGTGAGATTCCTCCGGCGTCCGCTTAAGCGAGCAGTTGACCGTGACGGCCTTGATATCGGAGAAGTCGGTCTTGTTCTCGGAGCAGATCTCTTCCTGCTTGGCGTTGAGAGACATGATGAGGGCTCCTGTTTTTGATGCTGGGCGCCTACTCTAAGAGGTTACGATCCGCGGATGCCCCAATCTGAATAAACTTTCAGTGATTGATTGCCCCCGCTCGTGAGAACCCGCCACCCAATCAATCGGCCTCGCTGATGCCGGATGGGCCGACGCTCGTTTTCGGGGATTCGGCTTCTCCAGCCCCAGCCCCAACGCCGTATCCGAACGTCAACAGCACAGCGTACGTTGCATCGTGATTCCGGCATCGTCGTTAGACGCGCGCAGCCGTCTCGCTCGGCGGAGACGTGGCGGCTTTGCGGACGCACTCACCCAACGAGGTAAATACGGAGTGCCGGATGATGGCATTCTGGCGGAAGCCATGGCGCTGCATCAGCTCGCGGTGCAATTCTGGTAAGCGGTAAAATGGAACGCTTGGATACCAGTGATGCTCGAGATGATAGCCAACATTGCAGGGCAGGATGAAGATGCGCTCGAGCAAGGTCGGGATGGTTGTGCGCGTGATGGCGTACTCTTCCTCGTCGCTTTCGACGGCGCTGTGCTCGCAGATGAGCCGAATGTACTGTGCCGCGATATGCCAGGTGCAGAAGGGCACGATCCAGAAGAGGAGGAACTGATACCAGAGACCAAAATACACGAGCGTCGCGACGACGCTGGCATAGAACCCAAACCGTGCCGCGCGCATCCAGCTTGGCGATGGTATGAGTGTGGAACCCACCAAGCCGCGAACAATCCAAAAGAGCCCGGTTAAGAACGCCGCACGGCGAAGCAAAACCACCGCAAGGCCGAGCCGCGTCTTGGGGAAACGCCAATCAGGAGCGAGATCGCCTGCCGCGTCATGGGTGTACCAGATGTGACGATTTCCGTCGTCGGGCAGGTTGGTATACTGGTGGTGCGTGCCGTGGAACTTACGGAAGGCTTCGACGGACGCGAATGTCGGCCACATTAGGAAGATGTTCGCGAAGAGGTCATTCTGCCAGCGGGTGGGCAACGTTCGATAATGCGATGCGTCGTGGCCCAGGATCAAAAGCGCGTGCTGGCGTGCGCCGATGAAAACGACAGCGAACACATAGAGCAGCGGATTCCAGAAATAAGTGCATAGGGCGATCGCTGCGCCGATCGCTGTCCACTCTCCGAGGGTCCAAAGCACCGCAACTCTGGGCTTCAATTGCGAGAGTTCCTTGATCCTGGCGGCCGGCAACCGTTCGGGCACGGTCCGCGCCGTATTGTGGGGATGCTGGATAACCGGGTTCTTTGAGATGTCCTGCGCCGGGATTTCCTCGCGGAGGAAATCGACCGCCCGCTTCAACTTAGTAACATCAGCCATGAGCCAGCTGCTAACCGGTCCCTGTGACCATTCCGGGGCAGCGTATCGTTGCGCGTGTTCCGCGCTTACGGATTGCACTGAGCGAAGTGGTCTTAGGAGAAATCATAAGATCGGGGCCTTAGACGTGCCGGACGGTAGCAAAAGCTATTATGCGGTGTTGGGCCTCTGAGGCAATGCGGCAATCGGAGTGAGCGACGACGCGCGCCCGTTTCGCTAATGTTGACCATATATGGAAGCCCCCGAATATCTCGCGTTCATTCCCCTGTTGTTTTACGGGATTGCGCTGGCCGACCTGCTCGGCCAGTGGCGACGTTTTTTTGATGGGGACTACTTCTATCTGCCCTATTTTCTCACCACTCTGATCTTCACGGAGGTGGCGATCTGGAACGTCTTTATCTATCTTGACGTAGTAGGGCACCTAGAAGATATTCACTATTTCCAGTACTGGGCATACTTATTACAGCCGATGTTGTTTTTGGTTATTGTGAGCGCTCTAACACCGGAGCCTGAAAACAAGAATACTGAAGTATACTTCAAAAAACGGATGCCTGTCGTCTTCGGACTGATGGCCATATACATTTTCAGTCATTTTTTTGCCAGCTTTGGCTCAACGGCGCCAATCACTGCGGTGAGAGGTGTTGCCATCGCTCTTTGCGTCGTCACCGCAGTTGTCAGAAGGGTGTGGCTTGTCTACGCGGTCACTGTCATCTGGGTCATAAGCCTATTTGCGCGAATGTGAGGTCGAGGGTCTTCCGGCCTGACTGAGCTCATGCCAGCGCGCATATATGACCGGGTCATGGGAAGAATGTTCGGTCGCTTTCTGATCTCCGGTCGCGCGGGCGCGGCGCGGATAGCCGACTGACCCTAGCGGCGCACCGTGCGTGGTTGGATAAGATCCTCAGCGACCATCCAATCAATGCAGTCCTTGAGCATCGTTTCGAGCGATGCGGGCTGATAATCCAGCTCGCGGGCAGCCTTGTCACTGCGGCAGATGATATTTGCGGTCACGATCGATGCCGATTCCGCAGAGATCATTGGTTCCTTCCCGGTGATCATTGATATTCGTTCGGCGATGCGGCCAGCGAGGCGCAATACAAGTGGCCGGCCGACAGCTGTAATGGTCGGTTGGCCGAGTAATTGGCCCACCATCCGCACAATATCGACATAGGAAGCTTCGGTGCCGCCGAGAATGTAGTTCTCCCCGGTCCGCCCCTTCTCGACCGCCACAAGTTGCGCCCGCACAACTGCTCCGACATCGGCATAGCAGGCGCGTCCCGGAGGAATCCGGAACAGTTTCCGGTTCGCGGCCAGGCGTATGAGCTGGGACCACGTCCCCCAGTCGTAACGGCCAATCACATTGGCGGGGTTCAGAAAGACCGCGTCCAGGCCCTGATCAATTCCCTTTGAGACTTGCTCCTCCGCCACAGCCTTCGAGTTTTGGTAGTTGAAGCTGCCTTTGCCGAGCTTTGGCGATGTCTCATCGAACGGTTTGGCAGGCGTCCCGTAGACGGCAGTCGAGGATGTGTGAACAAACTTTTTGCAGCGCTTGGCTAGCGCCGTCGCCACCATGTTGCTTGTGCCTTCGACATTCGTCCGCCATTGCCGATGCTTGTGGCCGGACCAAAGGCTGACGTCGCCAGCGACGTGGAAAACGGCGTCGACGTCTTCGGGCATGGCGCGCTCAAGCGAGGCTTTGTCCTCGATCTCCCCTTCCACCAGGCGGACGGGATAGTTTTGCAGATGCGTCAACCGCGAGCGGGCACGATGCAGAGCCACCACGTCCCAGCCCGATTGCGTGAGCTGCTCGACGAGGTTGAGGCCGACGAAGCCGGTGCCACCTGTGACGAAGGCGGTTTTGTCCGGCATGATTTTGCGTCCTCTGTTTTCGCGGCGACGATCAAGTGGCGATTCATATGAGCGCCGGTTCATGCCGCGGACGGCCAAATGGTGTCATGGGGCCGAATGCCTCGAGGACAGGTCTGACGCAAGGACTTCCTTAAGCTCACAGAGCAACACTAAGGACGCTGCCTCACGCACTGCGACGCAGGGCGGTTAGACGGGCACGAAAACATCGGAGAGCTAGTCGCCGGCCACCTGAAGCTTCGCCTGCCAGATATTCGTGTCACCGAGAATGAACAGCACGTCGTTGTTCGGCCCGCCGAACGAGAAGTTGGCCACGCCGGGTGCTATGATTTCGCCCATGAGATCGCCTTGCCGCGTGAAGACCTGCACGCCGGTTCCCGACGACGTGAAGACGTGACCTTGAGCATCGAGCTTGATCCCGTCGGGAACGCCGGGGCTGACCACGGCGAAGAGCCGTTCGTTCCGGAGATGCCGCCCGTCCACAACATCGAAGCTGCGAACATGATGGGGCAGGCCGACGAAATAGGTGTCGGGCGCCTGATTGGCGCCGGTGTCGGTGATGTAGAGCATGGTCTCGTCCGGTGAGAAGGCGAGGCCGTTGGGCTTGTTGAAGCTGTCGGCGACCACGGCCGTTTCATCTGTCGCCGGGTCATGGCGATAGACGAAGGCACCGACTTCCGGCGCGTTCTTGAAGCCTTGGATCTCGCCATAGTTGGGATCGGTGAACCACACGGTCCCATCGCTCTTCACCACCACGTCGTTGGGCGAATTGAAGCGCAAGCCGCGCCACTGATCGACCACGGTTTCAATCTTGCGGGCTTTGAGGTCCATGCGGCTGATCTGCGCGCATGTCTCCTTGGTTCCTTGCTCGCAAATTACGAGGCGGCCATCGCGATCGAGTGTCATGCCGTTCGCCATGTTGGATGGCTGACGCACCGTCTCTGGCGCTTGCGCGGCGAACGGAAATGCGTCACCCGATAATTGCAGGCGCATGATGGCGATATTCTTCGGACCGGGTTCGGGCGCCGTGGTGAAGTAGAGCGCATGCTCATCTTTCACATAGACCGGCCCCTCATGAGCATTGGTCTCGATCAGCACGGGGCGCTGGAAGTCGGTACCCAAAATCGTGTGGAACTCCTCGCGAGTGACGACGAAGGTCGTGGCATCGAGAGAGTTGGCCATGCGCGGTCCTCGCTTCCAGCGTCCGGTTGGTTCACAACAACGGCTGCACGATGTTCTTTATGGCCATAGCCAGTTTGCGCTGCTCCGGCGGATCGAGATGTACGCCATCGAGGGCGCTGGCATTCGTGACCTGCGCGGCATCGAGAAACAAGCAGTCGAAAGACAGCGCGATGGTTGCGTAGGCCGCCGCCAGCCCCTGAGACGTGGCTTCACCGCCTGCATAGAACAAGGCGGACAGCGGATCGAGCGTGCCGAAGGGGGGCGGCGCGATCAGCAATATCTTGGGGGTGCCGCCGCCGGAACCCGCAAGGCTCGACCGTGTGACGCGGATGAGACTGGCGCAGTCCATGGCAATCTCGCCTGGCGTCAGTCCATAGGCGGGCGCGCAGTCGTTCGAGCCGAGCATGATGATGACAATATCGAGCGGTGCATGTGTCTCGATCAGGGGGGGCAGCATGGCGAGCCCGTTGCGATTTGGGCGCGCAGGCTCATCGGTGGCGACGGTGCGGCCGTTGAGCGCCTCCTCGATGACTCGGGCGCGTCCTTCCAACTCGCGTTCGAGGATCCCAGGCCAGCGCGCGTCCTGCGGATAGCGTGATGCATCCGTCGGGTTATAGCCCCAAGTGAGCGAGTCGCCGTAGCAGAGGATGGATTTCATTGTGCTACGCTCCCCGTTTCGCTCGGTGTCACGCGCCATATGACGTTGCCCACATCGTCGGCGACAAGCGGGGCGCCGAACTTATCGATCGCGACCCCGGCGGGGCGGCCATGAGCGCGTCCGTCCTCGCTCAAGAAACCGGTGAGAATGTTTTCCGGCTGGCCCTCGGGCTTACCATTCACGAACGGCACGAAGATCACTTTGTAGCCGCTAAGCGGGCGCCGGTTCCAGGAGCCGTGCTGGCCGACGAACGCGCCGCCGCGGTAGCGCGCAGGAAGCAGTGTGCCGTCATAGAAGGCGAGACCAAGCGAAGCCGTATGCGGCCCAAGCGCATAGTCCGGCACGATGGCCTTGGCGACGAGGTCGGGCCGTTGGGGTTGTACTCTAGAGTCCAGATGCTGGCCAAAATAGCTGTATGGCCAACCGTAGAAGCCGTTGTCTTTCACCGACGTCATGTAGTCGGGCACGAGATCGCTACCCAGTTCGTCGCGCTCATTGACGGCGGTCCACAATTCGCCGCTGTCCGGCTGAAAGGCCAGTCCAACCGGATTTCGCAATCCTGACGCGAAGATGCGGGATTTCCCGGTCGCAAGGTCGATTTCGTGAATTGCCGCGCGGCCTTCTTCGCTCTCCATGCCGTTCTCGCCGAGATTGCTGTTGGAGCCGACGCCGGCATAGAGGCGCGATCCATCCTGGCTGGCGGCAATGTTCTTGACCCAATGGATATTGACGGGGCCGGCTGGTAGCTCAGCCACTTTCTCACCGGGTGCGGCGATCGCATTCGCGCCATCCTCATATGGAAAGCGCATGATCGAGTCCGTATTGCCCACATAGAAGTCGTTGCCGATCAGTGCCATGCCGATCGGCGAATTCAAGCCTGATAGAAAGACGGTTCGCGTTTCGGCCTTGCCGTCTCCGTCTTCATCGCGCAGCAGAGTGATGCGGTTGGCGCTCGGAACACCGGCGCCGACCCATTTCATGGCCATTTTCATGAACCACGCCACGACGCCGGTTTGCCCCGGCGAGGGTGGCGTATTGCTCTCCGCAACCAGCACATCGCCATTCGGAAGCACGTAGATCCAGCGCGGGTGGTCGAGGCCGGTGGCGAAGGCGCTGACCAAAAATCCTGGAGCCGCTTTGGGCTTGATCCCCTCAGGCCAACCCACGGCACGTGCAAGAACGACCGTCGGCAGGATCGTCTGCACCGGCGCGGGCAGTTGAGGGTTCGGACCCGTTCCGGCCTCCACCGGCAGCGTCGCCTCGTCGCCGCAAGACGCCAAGCAGATCGCGACCAGGGCGAGGAGGGGAGGGCGGACAAGTCTATCGAGCATCAGTCTATCGAGCATCAGTCGCTTCTCCTCATCGAGCGCGGGCGCATCCCATCTGGGTGGCTTTGAGCATTATGCCGCGATTGAGACTGTTGGCGTAAGACGAAGGCCGAATGGCCGGAGAATATTCCGGGCGAGGACAAATTGCCGTGAGGCCGGGGATGCACCCCGCCGCAGCAGTCACTTTTCTACGTTAACTGCTTGCGGCATGCGGTCCTTGCCCCCTGTGTTCACTCGACTGATTGGAGTAGCGTCCTTAACGCAGAGTCGCGTGGCTGGTGGCACAACGGGCTCGAACTTGTCAGGCTTGAGGCCATCATGATGCAGCAGAAAAATAAGAACACGAAGCGCGCGAAGCCGGATGAGAGCGACGCCGCCAAAGCTCCAGCCAAGGAGCCTAAGGCGAGCGAGGCAGAGTCCCCCGCTTCTAAATCATCCCCTTCACCGCCCAGCAGCGCGGATGTGACGCCGTCATGGCAGGGTGGCCGGATACTCCTGATTGCGCTGGCTGTGATAGCCGTGGCGGCGATCGGCTATCGCTTCATGGTGCCCCCGCAAGGTGAACAGGCTCAGAGCGCGGCGCCCCCGCCGCCGACGGTCACCGTGGCCAAGCCCTTGGTTCAGAACCTGAAGGAATGGCGCGAATTCACCGGCCAATTCGAGGCAGAGGAATCGGTTGAGATCCGCGCTCGCGTGAGCGGCTATCTCGAATCCCGCAACTTCACTGATGGCCAGCTGGTGAAGAAAGGCGATCTCCTCTTTGTCATCGAGCCGCGGCCTTTCGAAATTGCGCTCAACTCGGCCAAGGCGCAGGTCTCCCAAGCTCAGGCGGAGCTTGAGCTTGCGCAGGTCCAACTCGAACGCACCGTCAAGCTGCTTAAGAGCGAATATGCGTCCGAGGAGACCCACGACGAACGCATCGCCGAGGTTCAAGGCGCCATCGCTTCGCGGGACAACGCGCTCGCCGCGGTCGATCAGGCACAGCTGAACATCGACTACACGCGGGTCACCGCGCCGGTCTCCGGGCGTGTTGGCCGTCACGAGGTCAGCGTTGGCAATCTGGTCATGGGCGGCATT
Organism: Methyloceanibacter sp.; assembly: GCA_018067145.1. Taxonomy (GTDB): domain Bacteria; phylum Pseudomonadota; class Alphaproteobacteria; order Rhizobiales; family Methyloligellaceae; genus Methyloceanibacter. The sequence goes on along the minus strand of JAGPVD010000055.1, from coordinate 16,480 downwards.
GGCGGGTCCACCACGCTGCTGACCACCATCGTCTCCATCAACCCGATCTCGCTAATGTTCAATGTGAGCGAGGGCGACGGCATGACCTATAAGCGCCTGATCGCGAAGGGAGAGATCCCATCGGCCCGCAGCAACAACGTGCAGGTGGAAAGCCAGTTGATGGATGAGAGTGATTGGCCGCTCAAAGGCGCTATCGATTTCGTCGATAATCAATATGACCGATCATCGGGGACTATCCGGGTTCGCGCCTCTTTCCCCAACCCCAACCTGTTCATTACGCCCGGTCAGTTTGGCCGCGTGCGCGTGCCCATGTCGCAAGAGAAGCCCACGATGCTTGTGCCCGATGCAGCCATTGTCACCGACCAGTCGGTGAAGCTTCTTTACACGGTAACGGCGGACGGAACCGTCGTGTCGAAACCGGTCGAGCTTGGCTCTGTCACCGACGAAGGCCTGCGCATCATTCGCAGCGGCGTCACGCCTGATGATGAGATCATCATCAACGGGCTTCTGCGCGCACGTCCCGGGAAGAAGGTCACGCCGGAGCAGGGCACGGTGGCGGCGCCAAATGCTGCCCCGGCTAGTCAGCGATAAGGGGCCGAGGCAGTCCATGAAGATCTCGCGCTTCTTCATCGATCGGCCCATCTTCGCGGCGGTCATCTCCATCTTGATCACGCTGATCGGCGGCGTGGCCTATTTCAGTCTGCCCGTCGCCCAGTATCCCGACATCGCCCCGCCTTCAATTCAGGTGACGGCGCAATATCCGGGCGCGTCCGCCGAGATCGTCTCTCAAACCGTCGCCACGCCAATCGAGCAAGAGGTCAACGGCGTCGACGACATGATCTACATGACGTCCCAGTCGACGAGCGACGGGTCCATGGCTCTCAAGGTGACGTTCAAGCTCGGGACCGATCTCGATATCGCGCAAGTGCTAGTGCAGAACCGAGTTGCGATCGCCACGCCGCGGCTGCCCGAACAGGTGCGGGCGCTCGGCGTCCAAGTGGTCAAGCAGTCGCCCGACCTCATGATGGTCATCCATCTGAGCTCGCCGGACGATAGCCGCAACCTTCTCTACATCTCGAACTATGCCACGCTGCATGTGAAAGACGTGCTCGCCCGCGTCGACGGTGTGGGCAATGTCGTGATCTTCGGCGCGCGCGATTACGCCATGCGCGTTTGGCTCAACCCTGAGAAACTTGCGATCCGGGACCTGACCGCTGGCGATGTGATGGGCGCGTTGCGCGGTAAGAATGTGCAAGTCGCTGCTGGGGTCATCAACCAGCCGCCAGTGCCCCAGCCCGGTGCCTTCCAGCTCAACGTAGAGACCCAAGGCCGCCTAACCACGCCGGAGGCCTTCGGCAACATCATCGTCAAGTCTGACGGTGATGGCCGCGTAGTGCGGGTGCGCGATATCGCTCGTGTCGAACTCGGCGCCGCCGATTATAACCGCAACGGCTATCTCGACGAGCGGGTAGCGATCCCGATGGGTATCTTCCAGCGTCCTGGGTCGAACGCGCTCGAGACGGCGGCCGAGGTCGAGGCGACCATGGAGAAGCTGTCAAAGTCGTTCCCGGCAGGTTTGCGCTACGACATCGTCTACAACCCGACCGTCTTCATCTCCGACTCCGTCGCGGCCGTGATCACTACTATGTTTGAGGCGGTTATTCTTGTCGTCTTGGTGATCATTATATTCCTGCAGACCTGGCGGGCATCGGTGATCCCGATCATCGCTATCCCTGTGTCGTTGATCGGCACGTTCGCCGTGCTGGCCGCGCTCGGCTATTCTCTCAACAATCTTTCGCTGTTCGGCCTGGTGCTCTCCATCGGCATCGTCGTCGACGACGCCATCGTCGTGGTGGAGAACGTTGAGCGCAATATTCGTGAAGGCATGGCACCGCGCGAGGCCGCCCACCGGACCATGGAAGAGGTTGGCACGGCGCTGATCGCAATGACACTCGTGGTCGTGGCGGTTTTCATTCCCACCGTGTTTTTGAGCGGCATTCTCGGCCAGTTCTTCCGGCAGTTTGCCGTGACTATCACGGCTGCCACGCTGATCTCACTTGTCGTCTCGCTCACGCTCAGCCCAGCACTCTGCGCCCTGCTGTTCAAGCCGCATGAGTCTTTTGAGCAGCGGAAGACTCTGGCTTCTCGGCTGATTGGCTGGTTCTTCCACGGGTTCAACCGCGGCTTCGAATGGGTCTCGTTCCGCTATGGCGCGCTGACCGGCCGGCTGATCCGCATCCCGGCCGTCATGCTTTCAATCTATGCTGGCCTGATCGGTTTGACCGTGGTCCAGTTTGGTGCGGCGCCCACCGGCTTCATCCCGAACCAGGACCTCGGCTACCTCATCAACATCATTCAGTTGCCGGCAGGGTCCTCGCTGGCACGCACCGACGAGGTCGCGCGGCGGGTGACGCGGATTGCGCTGAACACGCCGGGCATTGCCCACGCTGTTCCCATCGTCGGGCTCGATGGCGCGACCTTCACCACCGCGTCTAATGCGGCTGTGGTGTTCACACCGCTCGATTCCTTCAACGAGCGCGCCAAGAAGGGGCAAAGTGCCCAAGCGTTGAGTGGCGCGCTCAACAAACAATATGCGGCGATCCAGGATGCGTTCATCCTCAGCATATCGCCGCCACCGGTGCGCGGCATCGGCACTACCGGTGGCTTCAAGATGGAAGTGCAGGACACCACTGGCAGCGACCTCTCGCAGCTTGCCGACGTGGCGCAATCCATTGCGGGCGCCGCCAACCAGACGCCGGGTCTTGCTGGCGTGTTCACGACGTTCAACACGCGGACGCCAAAGGTCTATGCCGACATCGACCGCGTGCGTGCCGAAATGCTGGACGTCACGCCGAGCGATGTGTTCCAGACGCTTGAGGTTTATCTCGGATCGCAATATGTGAACGACTTCAATTTCCTTGGGCGCACCTATCGTGTGACAGCCCAGGCCGACGGTCAGTTCCGTCAGGATTTGCACGCCATCTCTGAGCTTAAGACGCGCAATGGCGCGGGCGAGATGGTGCCGCTTGGCTCGGTCGCATCGTTCCGTGACATCACTGGCCCTTACCGCGTCGAGCACTTTAATCTTTATCCGGCGGCGGCGGTGCAAGGCGGCACCAAGCCGGGCTATTCCTCAGGTTATAGCCTCGAGGCCATGGAGAAGCTGGCGAAGGAAAATTTGCCGGAGGGCTACGCCTATCAGTGGACCGAGCTCGCTTATCAGGAGAAGCAGGCGGGCGACACGGCGCTTTTCGTATTTGCAGCGTCCGTCGTCTTCGTCTTCCTGCTTCTTGCCGCTCAATATGAGAGCTGGGGTCTGCCGCTGGCGGTCATTCTCATCGTACCCATGTGTCTGCTCGCGGCGGTGAGTGGGCTCATGCTGCGTGGTATGGACGTGAACATCCTCGGCCAGATCGGCTTTGTCGTGTTGATTGCTTTGGCGGCGAAGAACGCCATTCTGATCGTGGAGTTTGCGCGGCAGAACGAGGAACAGGGCGAGGATCGTTTCCAGGCGGCAACCGAGGCGGCGCGGGTGCGCCTGCGTCCGATTCTGATGACCGCTTTGGCCTTCATCCTCGGCGTGGTGCCGCTGGTGATCGCCACGGGCGCGGGCGCCGAGATGCGCCAATCGTTGGGTACCGCGGTGTTCGCTGGCATGATCGGCGTCACCGCATTCGGGCTGATCTTCACTCCGATCTTCTACGTCGTGGTACGAAAATTCGCCCCCGCGCCTAAGGGGCGTACAAGCCAAACTTCCAACGCCGGCTGAGCAGGGCGCGCTCCCGTCGGCCGTGTTCTCCCCCTCGGCGTTCTGTTTCACGGCGAGGATAGTCGGACCCAGGCGCCTGCCGGAGCTTCCGTGGCCGGCCTGTTCTGGCCCCTTCGCCGCCCGTGGACCGTGGACCGCTATTCTGGCGGGCGGCATTGCCGGTCTGTTGGCGATGGGTTTTGCGTTTCTCATATGGTATCTCACGCGCCGCCCGGCAGAGTCGCTGGAGGACTAGCTGGAGGCGGCGCCCGCCAACAAACGGAGAGAGAAGAGCTCATGCCCCATGTAGGTCCTTTGTCGGAAAATTCTAAGCAGCTGTCTGATCTGTTGAAGGTTGGGCTGGTAAACCGCCCTAACGACCCGGCCCTGGTCTCGATGGAAGGCGTTTGGTCGTGGTCGGATCTCGATAGCGCCGCTAATAGACTTTCTGCCAACTATCTCGCACTCGGCCTGGAGCCTGGCGACCGCGTGGCCTCGCTGATGCCCAACCGCACGGCGCTCTTCGTCCATTACATCGCCTGCTATAAGGCGTGCCTCGTGCTCACGCCGCTGAACTATCGCTATACCGCGCCGGAGATAGATCACGCTCTGGACGTGAGCGACGCCAAGATCATTCTCGCTCACGCCGAGCGCGCCGCCGATGTCGCCGGGAGCAAGGCTGGTGAGCTGCCGCTCGGCATCGTTTGGTATGGCGGTGAGGACGGCCGGACGCCGAGCTTTGATGCGCTGGTCAAGGCGGAGCCGCAAACCGGCGCGTTGCCCGCGATAGACTCCGAAGCGCCGGCGGCCATCTTCTTCACGTCAGGCTCGACGGGCCCGGCAAAGGGTGTGACCCACACCCGCGCGTCGCTCAGCCATATCTTCGAGAGCGCAGCTCAGAGCTTCGAGTTGACTCCGAATGACGTCGTGTTGCCGGGTTCGTCTTGCACCCATATTGGCGGATTCAGTTTCGCCATGGCGGCCCTGTTGGCCGGCGCGCGCGTCGTCGTTGCCCGGTCCTTCGACCACGAAGAAATTGGGCCGCTCTTGCGCACAACACGGCCGACATTGTTGTCGATGTTGCCCACCGCGCTTCTCCACCTCATTCGTGAGCACGATATGACCACCGCTGACTTCAGCTCGCTGAGGCTCATCCGCTCTGCCGGGGACAAGGTTTCAGCCGAACTTGAGAAGGAGTTCGCGGCGCTGGCCAAGAAAACCGTGAGAGAAGGTTACGGCATGACGGAGTTCGGGCTCGCCGCGCTGAACCCGCCCGGGGGCGCCGACAAGCTCGGCTCGATCGGGCTGCCGGCTCCCGGCTTTGAATTTTCTATTCGCAATGACGATTGGAACGAATTACCTGCCGACGAGCAGGGGCGTCTCTGGGTCAAGACCCCGACCCAATCCGCTGGCTATTGGAACGATGAGAAGGCGAGCGCCGAGGTTATTCGAGACGGCTGGTTTGATACCGGCGACGAGATGAAGGTCGATGGCGACGGCTATAACTGGTTCTGCGGCCGCCGAAAGCAGATCATTGTGCATGATGGCTCAAACATCTCGCCACAAGAGGTCGAGGAGGCGCTGCTTGAACATGCTGCGGTCGAACTCGCGGGCGTTGTTGGCGTCATCGACGAGGCACATGGCGAGAGCGTGCGCGCCTATGTGGAGATTAAGGTGGACGCGGAGTCACCGAAGATGGGTGAGCTGATACAGTTTGCCAAGGCGCGTGTTGGCTACAAGGCGCCGGAGGAGATCGTAATGATCGAAAAGATGCCGCTCAATCCGACCGGCAAAGTTGACCGCACGAGCCTCAAGAAGTTCGCCGCCGCCGACCACGCCCACCACGTCTAGCGGACCCCGCACGAACCTGGATTTCATTGCCGTTTGGCATGAGTCGCCTCGCGGTCGAAGCTAGGGTAGGTGCTATTTTCTCGCCGTCACAATTATCAATGCAGAAGGGCCGCAAAGAAGTGAGCCAGTCCACGTCACGCAAAGCCAAGCCTGCCAAACTGGACAAGTCTGCCAAGGGCGGCGGGATGATGGAGTGCGTGCGCGCCGAGCTTGGGCTGATCGCCGGCATCGTTAGCACGATGATTTTCTTCACTATTGGCGAGCCATGGGTCGCCAATCTCGACAGCCTGCCAAATCTCATTGTGCTGTTTGCCTGGCTGTTTGGCGTGATGGTTTGGTGCGCCTTTGGTGTCGTGCGCCATGCGGATGCGCTGGCTGAGATATTGGGCGAGCCTTACGGCACGTTGATCTTGACCACCGCCGTCATCAGCATCGAGGTAACGATCCTCGCCACCGTCATGCTTGGCGGGAACCCGAACCCCACATTGCCGCGCGAAACCATGTTTGCGATTCTCATGATCGTATTGAACGGAATGGTGGGAACGGTCTTGGCCATTGGTGGGCTTCGCTATGTCGAACAGGAGTACAACCTTCAAGGCGCCATGGCCTATCTCGCCGTAATTACGCCGCTTGCGGTCATCGCGCTCGTGGTCCCAACCTTCACGATAGCGACAACGGACCCGACCTTCACGCCAAGACAGGCTGTCGTCTTCGGGTCGCTCACTGCGCTCCTCTATGGAGCCTTTCTCGTTATCCAGACGACGCGGCATCGGAAGTTCTTCATCCAACCAAAGAACAGCGCGTCGAAGAGTGCTCGGCGCGCGGAGCCTGCAAGTGCTGAACCACACCAACACGGCAAAATTTATTCCGCGCCCTATCACGCGGTTCTGCTGCTTGCGACGCTGATGCCTATCGTTCTGCTGTCGAAGCCGCTATCGAAGCTGCTCGATTACAGCGTTGAGCAAGTCGGTCTGCCCATAGCCCTGAGCGGCATTGTGATCGCGGTTCTCATTCTGTCTCCGGAATGGGCGGCTGCCTGCCAGGCCGCAGCCCGCAACAATCTCCAGCGGGCGGTCAATCTCAGCCTTGGCTCGGCGCTGTCCACCATCGGCCTGACCGTGCCGGTGGTTCTTGCGATAAGCGTCTTCACGGGAACGCCGCTTGAGCTTGGTCTCTCCAATGTGGAGATCGTGCTTCTCGCGCTCACCTTGTTCGTCTGCCAGATGACGTTCTCAGGCGCGCCCACAAACGTTTTGCTTGGGCTGGTCCACCTCGTGCTGTTCTCCGCCTATTTCATGCTGGTGTTCACCCAGTAGGGTGAAGCCTGCCAGCTGAGGAGAGAACCAGAGTGCACTGCCTGTCGCGCCACGCTGCCGGGAATGATACTAAGGAGCCGCGTCGCCCGCAGGCTCTGGCTTGACCTCCTTTTCGATTCCGGTCTGCCACACAGCGAAGCGCATGTTGAGCGCCTTACCGTTTTTGGTCCACCAGGCCTCGTCGAACTTCAGCGCTTTCGTGAAATTGTCGGGAGCTGTCGGCAGGAATTCCTGCATCTCCACATTGATGACGGGGTGCCTGCCGACCAGCGGAACCGCTGACTTGCGCATCGGTCCATAGGCGATGAGCCGCGCTTGCGCGGCCAACTGCGCAGGCTCAGTGGCGAATCTGATGAAGCGCATGGCGCCCTTCTTGTTCTTCGCGGTCTTGGGGATTGCCCACGCGTCAACATCGTAGATTTGGCCGGACCACAAAACGCCAATGCGTTGCCGATTGCCAACGGCGGTGCGGAAAATGCGGCCACTATAACCGGCGGCCATCACGACCTTTTTGTCCAACAGCCAAGAGAGTGGCTGTCCAGCGTTGTCCCAAAAGAGAATGTCGTTCTTGATCTTGTCGAGCGCGACGAAAGCCCGGTCAGCGCCGGTCTCGGTGCCGAGCTCGCTATAGACGTTCTCGGGCGAAACGCCGTCCGCGAGTAGGGCAAGCTCAAGCGTGCGGCGTGCGTTGTTTGGCAAAGCACGCTTGCCGGGGAAACGCGCTTTGTCCAGCAGGGCGCTAATTTGAGTAGGCTGGCCTTTGCGAAAGGCTTTGCGGTCGAAGGCAATTGCTGTCGACCAGGCAACGCTCGCGACGCCGCAATCCGAAAGGCCGCCGGCCAAGAAGTCCTCCTCGACGCTCGGGCCGTCTGGAGCGGCGCTCAAGGACGAGGTCTCGATTTTCTCAAGAAGGCCGTCGCTGCATAACGCATCGAGCGCGCTGGCCGACACGTCGATGACGTCAACGGAAGCCTTGCGGCCACCAATCATGGTTTTGAGCTTGGCTAGGCTGCCGTCATAGATCTCCGTCGTGATCGCGGTGCCGGTCTTCCTCGCAAACGGTTCGAACAAGGCGGCCTCTTGCGATTGGCCGTAAGCGCCACCCCAGGTGGCGACGCTGAGCGCGTCCTCGGCGCTTGCGCCGGGCGCAAGGCCGATGCTGGCGGCAAGCGCCATGGCGATCAGGCCGAGCCTGCCGGCCGATGGGGCTAGTGCGCTAGGAAATTGGCGGGTGCGTTCAATAGACACAGCGTTGATCTCAGTTGTTTCGGCGAGAGCTTAGCGCGGCGAGCCCCGGGAATCTCCGGGGTCTGCCTGCGTGGATCCGTCTCCAAGGGCGGAGCTGTTCGCTCTTTGGATCAGGGGTTGCCTTAGTGAGCCATGCATGGTGACCCGCGGCGGAGTTTCCATGACGAGTTGCGCGGCGCTCAACGGCGTTACAGGATTGGTGATCGAGAAGTCCCAATCAAGAGTTTGCTGTCCCACATCGATGCCGCCAGAGCCCGATATGAGACCGCCTTTCGTCTGCATGTTGAACATTTGGCACCAGATATGGCCAGCAGAAAGGCGGCAATCGGCGTTGAGAGAGTCAAACGGCGTGGCTTTGTCGGTGCTCCAGCCGTCTTCGCCGGCGTCGGTATTCGCAGCCATAAGGTGAGCGAAATCGATGGGCACGGCGCCGTCTTGAGCCGTCACGTTTAATTTCCCGGCGAGCCCACGGATAAGCTCATCCTTCGTAGTACCTCCGGTCGAGACGTCGACCTGCAGGGTGCCGACCCCCTTGAGGGGCGCGCCGAGAGCAAAGGGCTCCAGGCAGGTTTCGATGGCGACGTTCGAGACGTTGCCGACGAAGGAGGCCTTGGTCCGCGAGCCGGAGAGGTCGAGGCCAACGCGGCCTGCAACCTGGCCGCTGCAAAGCTCAAGCTCGCCACTTCCCGATATCACGCCGTCTTTGGCGGTGATCGTGAGTCCGCCGCGTCCAAGCGTCATCGTCGAGGCCGAGACTTCGCCTGCCGAAAGCCGTAAGTCCGCGTCGAAATATTTCAGCAGCACCCAGTCGAAAAGCGGCCCGCGAGTCGCGGCTGTTTCCACGCCGGTGAGATAAGGGTCGAGCACGACGCGCTCAAACGCGAGTGTTCCTTCGACACGCGGCCGCACCCCCGCCGTGACCGCCAGAAGCCCGACAGCCGCGTTGCCGTCGAGTAGGAAAGCGCCGTCGTCGAAGGTGAGGGTGGACCCATTCCAATGGACAGATCCTTCCGCTGACAGGCCCTGTAGGCTCTCGCCCCGAGGGAGGCGCATACCCACCCAATTCAGGAAGCCACGAGCATCGCTCATCTTGGTCTGCATGCTGCCTTCGAGTCCAAGGCTCTCGGTGAAGAGCGCGGTGCCTTTAAATTTGGCGGTCACGGGATCGGACGTGACCGTGAGCGTGATCGGCGCACTCTGCGCCCCATCCGTCTCGGCGATTTCGCCGCTCTCGACGGCGAAGCGGACAGCCTCGCCGCGATAGTCGAATGAGCCGAGCGCCGCCAGCGCGCCGCCGCCCTCGCTGGCGTCGAGCCGCGCATCGAGTTTGCTCACGAGGCGATCACCCGACGCAGTCTCGATCGTGCCACGGCGGATGCGAACGACGCCCACCGGCGCAGAGGCCAGAACGCTGGCAATGGCAGCTTCGGGTGGCGTGACGTCCGCCGGGCCCTTAAGCGTGATTTTCGGACGTCCGAGCCGCAAAGCGTCGACCGTGATCCGTCCCATCAGCAGCGCGGTCAGGTTCAAGGAAATCTTGGCGTCCCAGGCCGTGATGGAACCGACGAGAGGGAGTTTGGTGGCATTGGTGAGCACGAAGCCACCGCGCAGCGATAGAGGCGGGAAGTAGCGCACGCTCAAAGGCTCGGTCAGCGTGACTGTGGCGCCCGTCCAAGATGAAAGGGCAGCCGTGATCTGGTCTCGGAGGCTGGACGAGTTGACGATTTGGCGAGGAAGTACCACGAGGCCCATAACGAGAAGCGCAAAGAGACTGAGGAGAAGCCATTTCGACGAAAGTTGGCGAGGCTTCATGCCGACCGTTCCACTTGATTTCAGCGCGGGGCTCTTGTCATGGAGCCCGGCGTCCAACGCGACCCGCCGCAAGGCGGCTCCTTTTAGCCCCATTGCTTGAGGAGAGCGAGCCCAATCCCCTCATTCTCTTGGGTTATGACTAGGTCCGCAACGCCCATTCGGAACTTGTTTGCGGTCTCGCCGGGTCGCCGCTGGAGGCCCCCGGACGGCTCCGGGAGATGAGACCATGAAGCAGCAGAACCGGGACCAGACTGACCGCCACGATGGTCAGCGCCGAAAGCCCAGCCTCCTCGTAGCGGTAGAGTGAGGCCAGGGTGAAGACCTGGGTCGCGAGCGTGTCGAAATTGAAGGGCCGCAGCAGCAACGTTGCCGGGAGCTCCTTCATGGAATCCACGAACACCAGCATGGCCGCCGCCCCTAAAGCGGGCCGCAGCAAGGGCAGATGCACGGTCCACAGCATGTCGCTGATCGTGGCACCGAGCGTGCGCCCCGCTGAGTCGATATTCCGGGAGATCTTGCCTAAGCCGGCTTCCACGGCGCCGAGCGAGGCGGCCAGGAAGCGGATCGTATAGGCAAGTACGATGGCGAAGGCGGTGCCGGAGAATACGAGCCCCGTGGAAACGCCAAATAGCGAGCGCATGGCTGCGTCGATGCTGTTGTCGAGGCCCGCCAGCGGGATGAGAAGACCGATGGCAAGCACGGTGCCAGGTACGGCGTAGCTGATGGCTGGGATGAGGCTCGCCACTTGAACCAACTTTGAGCGCGTCTGCCGCCGTCCATAAGCGAGGACCACGGCGAATGCCACCGCGAGCATTGCGGCCGTAACCGCTAAGAACAGACTGTTGAGTGCCGCTTGAAAGAATGCCTCTGTCAGGCCCGACGTGACATGGATGATCGCGTCATTGACCAGCACCCAGACCGGAAGCAGAAAGCCCACCAACAGCGGTAGCGCGCAGGCGAGGACGGCAAGCCCGCCGCGTATGCCGCCAAGCTTGTCCTCCGGCAGGTCGCGATATTTGCCGGTCGTATGATGAAAACGCCGTCCGGCGCGAAGCGCCCGCTCGATCATAAGCAGCGCGAATACGAAGACGAGCATGACACAGGCAATCTGCGTGGCGCCGGCAAGGCTGCCGCGGTCGAGCCAGGTATCATAGACGGCGACCGTCAGCGTGCGCACACCAAAGAACTCGACCGCGCCTATGTCGTTCAGTGTTTCCATGAGTGCGAGCGCCACACCAGCGGCCAGCGCGGGCCGGGCAAGGGGCAAACCGATTTGCCAGAAGGTCTGCGATGCGCTGCGCCCAAGCGTGCGGCTTGCCTCGATCACGCACACCGACTGGGCGATGAAGCTCGCCCGCGCCGTGATGTAGACATAAGGATAGAGCACCGCGCTCATCACGAAGATCGCGCCGCCAAGGCTTCTGATGTCCGGGAACCAATAGTCTTGCGCGTTGCGCCAGCCGAACAGCCCCCGCATGCCCGTCTGTACGCCGCCTGAATAGTCGAACAGCTCAAGGTAACAATAGGCGATGATGTAAGTGGGCATCGCCATCGGCAAGATCAGCAGCCACTGAAAGTAACGGCGCCCCGGAAAGCGATACATGGTGACGAGCCAAGCCGTGCCGGTGCCGATCACCAGTGTGATCAGGCCGACGCCCAGCATGAGGCCCACGGTGCTCTGCACCGCGCCGGGCAGCACATTTTCGATGAGATGAGGCCAGGTGTCGCCGCTCGGCTGAAACGCGATGACCGCGATGGCGATGATTGGCCCGAGCGCGATAAACGACAGCACGAGCGCCGCGACGGACCACCCGAGATTGCCGCTTTCGGAAAGACGGGCAATCCTTCGGCGGAAACTGGGTGTCTCCTGGCTCTGGGCGGCGTTTGGCTTAGGCCCGGTCAGCGAAACCGTCCCCGTTGCCTTTATGCGCCATTAGGGCGGCGACCGCTTCCGGCGACAAGCGCTGATCGGCTTCCTGAAGCGCGTCGGCGAAAGCGCTGGCAGCGTCGATCACAGGCTCCACGAGATCGGACCCGGTGAGCGCCAGGGCGCAAACACGCATGGCGGGACAACGATGGTGCTGGGACGCGGCGACCAGCGAGATAGCCATGCACTCGTCGGGGCAAAAGCCCGAGCAGCCAAAGGGATAGTATTCGATTTTGCGCGAGGCCGACGACCGCACGGCTCTGACCCAGCAGGCCAGCTCGGTCACAGCGCGTTTCGCCCGAGATGGGCCGAGCAAGCGGTGATACTCGTTCCAGCCATTCTCCCAGCAGGCGATGTCGCCGGTATCGTAGCCGGCCAACCAACACCTGAAACCAACGCCCACCAGCCATTCCGCGCCAGTGCGCGGTAAGTTGGCCCGCCGGAGAGCCTTGCTGGCCCCCCGATTGTCTATTGCCCCATGAAAGCTCATCTCAGTCCCCTCATGAGCTCGGGCCCTCATCAAAACCGACCTTGTCGACCAGTTCGCTCGCTGTCTTGCGCAGCTCCGCGATTTCGTTGAGCGAGATCGGATCTGGTTTGAACGTGCCCCAGGATTCGACAAGCGCCGACCACGGGACACCTTCCTTAACCGGGTACTCGTTATTAACCTCGGCATACATCTCCTGGCCTTTGTCCGAGGCTAGAAACTCGACCAGCTTGATTGCGTTCTCTTTGTGTGGGGCGTTCTTCGCCACCACCGCGCCCGACACGTTCACATGCGTGCCGCGATCGCTTGTATTTGGGAACAGGATATCGACCGAGTTGGCCCACTTCTTCTGTTCGGGATTCTTCTCATCGGTCAGCATCGCGCCCATGTAATAGGTGTTGCCGATGGCGATATCGCATTCGCCGGAATATACGCCCTTGACCTGCAGCCGGTCGTTGCCGGCGGGCCGGCGCGCCATATTGGCTTTCACGCCGCGCAGCCACTCCTCGGTCCAGGCCTCGCCGTGTTCAGCGATCATGGAAGCAATCAGCGCGACGTTATAAATGTGCTGCCCGGAGCGTATGCACATCTTGCCCCGCCATTTCGGATCGGCGAGTTCCTCATACGTGATCGTGTCCTGGTCCACCCGGTCCTTCGACGCATAGACCACGCGCGCGCGGCGGGTGAGGCCGATCCACATGTTGTCCTCGCCGCGATAGGCGTCGGGGACCGATGTCTCGATCACTTCGGACTCCACAGGCTGAGCGATGCCGGCTGCGGTGGCCTGGCTGAGATTGCTGATATCGGTGGTGAGCAGCACGTCGGCAGGACTGTTACGGCCCTCAGCCTGAATGCGCTCGATCAGTCCCTTTTCTGCGAAAATGATGTTCGCTTTGATGCCCGTCTCTGCCGTGAACTCTTTGAGCAGGGGGTCAATCAAATAGGGCTGCCGGTACGAGTAGATATTCACCTCGCCGGGTTTCTCGGCGTGGGCGAACGGAAGCGCAAAGCTTGGGATAAGGATCGCGAGCGCGGCGGTGCGCGCCAGTGTCCAACGCATCAGTAACCTCCAATGGCCGGGGTTCAAGGCCCCAGTATCGGACTAAAAAGACTCACCGTTTTGGTGAGTGCCTAAAGAGCCATTATCTCGCTTAAGGCTTGGCCTTGGCCACTGTCAATAAGAATATCGTAATTGAATGGAACTTAGAAACCTTCTAAGTGGCACTGATACATTAGAAGTGTTCAATGATAGCAGTATAACTTAACTATCTTCCAGTATGGTTACGATTTTTCACTGCAATGTTTCTAACATAAAGCATTGAGTTCGCAATTGCGAAGAAGAATTTGTCTAGCGCGAGGCGGGCATCTCGCGCGTGAGCCTTAGGAAGAGAACAGCCGCTCGGCGGGGAAGATGACATCGGCCGAAGTGCCGACGCCCGGCTCGCTTGTGAGCTCGAGCCGTGCGCGGTTGGCATCGGCCAGCGCCTTGGTGAGCGGAAGCCCGAGCCCAGTGCCGGACTGCCGGCGCGGCGCCGTGTCGAGCTGATGGAAGGGCTGCATGGCGTAGGCGATATCGTCCTTGCTCATGCCCACGCCGCTGTCGCGCACCCGCACCCGCAGCTCGTCGCGCACCAGCGTGCCGGATACGATGACCTGCCCGCCTTCCTTGGTGAACTTGATGGCGTTGGTCAGCAGATTGAGAAGGACCTGCTTGAGCCGCCGGGGGTCGGCGACCACGAGTGGCAGGTCCGGCGCGATCGACGTCCTGAGCACGACGCGCGTGCGCTTGGCGAGCGGCTGGAGGCTCGCGACACAAGCTTCGATGACTTCGCCCACGTCCACTGCGGTGAAATCGAGCTCGAACTTGCCCGCCTCGATCTTCGAGATGTCGAGCAGGTCGTTGAGCAGGCTGAGCGCGTAGAGACCGCTCTGATGAATGTCCTCGGCATAGCCTTTGTAACGCGCGTTGCCGATCGGTCCGAACCGTTCCTGGAGCATCAGCTCGGAAAATCCGATGACCGAGTTGAGGGGCGTGCGCACCTCGTGGCTGACCTTCGCCAAGAAGTCGAGGCGGCCCGAGGCGGCCTCGGCGTTGACTACGGGCTTGGTCTTGGGCGCTGTTGTGTTCGTCTGTACTGGCGCAGCCAGTGTCGTCTCCGGCACAGTTGGCTCCGGCGCAGGGGCCTCTGGCATTTCAGCAACCGGTGCGGATGGCGGCGCCAGCTCGAGATCGCCGGGGTCGATGAGCCGTATGAGCTGGATGTCTTGCTCGGCTTGAAGTGGGCTCAGCGCGAAGACCACTCTGACGCGACGGCGCGAGCGCGTCAGCGCATCGACCTCTCCCGCCCGCCCAGTGTCCTCGTCGTATTGGAGCGACGCGGCACCGCCCGGAAGAATGGCGCTGAGCCCGCCCGCTTCCAGCATCTCGGCCGGCGAGCGATAGCCGAAGGCGTAGGCGAATGCGCTGTTGATATAAGTGAGAGCGCCGGCCTGAAGCAGACCGATCGCCGCCGGCATCGCCTCAAGCAGAAGCCTCAAGCTTTCTGGCGGCAGTGCGAGCGGGCTCTCGGTTTCTGCGGCTTTTTGGACATTGCTTGCTCCCGCAGCGTGGGCCTTTGCGCCGGGCCCGAGCAGAACCCGGCCCTCGAGTGCCCGCGCAATATGCTCGAGCGCCTCGCGGTCGCCGTCTTCGATGTGCCGTTGCGGTCTGAGGTCGCCCATAGTCGGGCCCCAATAACAAACAGATGAGCCGCGCTGGCGCCCTGGGCGCCAGGTCTGGCTCGGCCACGTGACGCCCATTTGGGGCGCTTACTCCACTCAACCACTAAATTTAGGCGGATTCGCTCCGATGCATAGCGCGAAAGCGAGAATCTCGTCCACAGCGTAAAAAAAGACGCTTCCTTAATCACTCTAGCCCTTGCGCTAGTGCAGCGCACCATCTATATTGCAGTGCAACAAAGATAGCCTCAGCCAATGAGCAAATCCCCGTGTCATTCCCCGAGAGGCAAATCGAGGAAATCAACTTTAGAGGTGCTGTTATGAGCCAGAAAGATATGCCCAAGACCCCCCAGGAAGCCGTCGAGAAAATCAGCGAGACCTTCAAGTCGGCCGCCGCCGAATTCGGAAATCTCAACCTCGACACCAACGTGCCCGAGAGCGTTCGCGCACTCGCCGAGAAGACAGTGACCCAGACCCGCGAGGCCTATGAGCGCGGCAAGGACTCGCTGGAAGATTCGATCGGTGCGATGGAGCGTTCGGTCGACGCCGCCGGTCAAGGCGCAACGGCCTTCAACCGAAAGGTTGTTGAGCTTGCCCAGCGCAATCTGACTTCCGGTTTCGACCTTGCCAAGAACTTGGCCTCCGCCAAGAACCTGGCCGAGATCGTCGAGCTTCAGTCGGCCTTCATCCGCGACCAGTTCGAAGTGTTCGCCAGCCAGGCGGGCGAAATCCGGACCCTGACGACCAAGATTGCCGCCGACACGACCGAGCCGATCAAGGATCAGGTCACGCGTTCCTTGGACACCGCGCGCAAGACCTCCTAAGGCCGGTTTGGTTACCAACGTTTGGTCGCGTGAAGTGCGTGAAGAGACTTAAGTAGTAGTACAATGTAGCGTTGATGCGTAAGGCTCGGGAGTTCGCTCCCGGGCCTTTGTCGTTGTGTGCGCGCGCTTCCGGCGGCCCCACGATTTTAGCCCCGCCGCGGCACCTTGTGGGCGATGCATGCACGCGCTTGCAACAATTCCTGCCTGCCCTTAGGTTCCGCCCCAGGCATTGCCCTAAGTGCCGCTGTAGCTCAGTTGGTTAGAGCGCTTGACTGTGGATCAAGAGGTCGGAGGTTCGAGACCCCCCAGCGGTACCAATTGAATCAACGACTTGGTCGACGATGGTGTTGGAGAGGTAATCGCTAGTAATCACATAGTAAGCACGGGCGGCTCATTTCGCCTGGTCCTGAATTCTCATGGGTCCCAATCTGGCGGCGTTCATTGCGGACGAGCGACGGTGTAAGCGAGCCCAGGTTTCATCCGACCGACTAGCCTCCCCGCTGCCGGCGACCGAACGCATTGCTCGCGTGGTGCGTACGTTGGCCACCG
>JAGPVD010000038.1 GCA_018067145.1 Methyloceanibacter sp. | reverse complement strand
CCTTGGCGAGCTTGGCCGAGAGGGAGCGGCCATGCCGCGCCATTCGGCGGGTGGAGGATAGAAGTCGTCCTGTTAGGTCGCTCGTTGCGATCCGCTTATTCATGTTTTCAGCCCCCCCCAAGGCTTTTCATTATTGCTGGGCCTGCTTGTCGGTTTTTGTTTTTGGCTTCGATGTCGTTAGGCGTTTTGCGTGTTTTTACTCTCAGTCCGCGAGGACCGTCTCGGGCGAATCAAGGCCGTCGGAGCCTGCAAACTCGATGGACTTGAGGGCTAAAGTCGCGACGACACGCTCGATCGCCTTGGTCTGCGCGCGCAGTGCGTCGACCACGTCCTTGACGACCTTATTACCGGCGTCGTTCCCCTCACCGATCATCTGGTCGTACGACTCGGTGGTCAGAGCGCGGAGATAGAGCGTGTTCATGGCGTTCATGGTGGCGTCGAGCCTGGCGCGCATCTCTGCATCCACCTTGGGCGACTTCGCCTTCACCAGATCGGACACGCTCTGACCGCCGACGGAACTTCCGTCCGACCGGCGATAGCGGCCGAGATAGACGTTGCGGATGCCAAGCGCGTCGAAGAAGTGCGACGCATGGGTGTTGTCGGAGAAGCAGTCATGCTCTTCCTCGGGATCGTGGATCATGAGGCCGAGCTTGATGCGCTCGCCGGCAAGCTCACCGTAGGAGAGACTCCCGAGCCCCGTCATGATGGCGGTCAGGCCTTCTTCGCCGCTACCGTTCTCGATGACCTTGCGGCCTTCACCGCCGGGCGCCCACTGCACGGCCATCCAAGCGAGATCGTCGATCAGAAGATCGGTGACGGTGCTGAGATACGCTGCGCGCCGGGCGCAATTGCCGTTGGTGCACTTATTGGGATTGAAGTCGGTTGCCGGACGAACGCCAGCGCCAGGGCCGGTACCGTTTAGGTCTTGGCCCCAAAGCAGGAACTCAACCGCATGGTAGCCAGTGGCCACGTTAGCCTCGACGCCACCTGCCTCTTGCAGCTTCTCAGCCAGTAGCTCCTTGGTGAGCTTCTTGGTGTTGAGCTTCTTGCCACCAATGGTCAGCGAGACATTTTTGATGACGTTGGCGACGTAGAGCTCGTTCTCCGGTGAGTCGGTGCCGTAAGCGGCGGCAACATAATCAATCAGGCCTTCATCGAGGGGCCAGGCATTCACTTTGCCTTCCCAGTCGTCGACGATGGCGTTGCCGAAGCGATAGGCCTCGGTCTGCATGTAAGGGATGCGCGCGGCGATCCAGGCGGCGCGGGCGCCACGCAGGTTCGCTTCGGTCGGCTTGACGATGAATGCGTCCACCGCGAGCCTCAGCGTCTTTGCCGTGTCGAGGGAATCCTCGTACCCAGCCTGTGCGATATCCGCATAGGTCTTCAGCACGTCTTTCGAGCCATCGGCCGCGGCGGGTGTGAAACAGAAGCCTAGCGCCAGGACGGCCGCTGGCAGGACAGTCAACGGTGCTCGAAACATCTGCGTCCCTTTGTTAACTGGGCCGCCGGCAGGTGCCTTGCGAACCCGTTTCCCCAATCAGCCCCGAGGCGAGGAAAGAATGCGGCGACCCAAGGGCCTACGACCTGTGGGCCGCCGCAAGGTTGAGATGAGGAAGCGTCCGGGCCCGGGCACGGGCGCTCCAGACATTCGGGCTGGGCGGCCGAACATCTTGCCAAAACACTAGCCCACGGCGTAACATGCACGTAGTGAACTTTTCTCAGCTGAATAGTTGAACAAAATGCATCTTAAGGAAGTCGACGCCAATCTTCTCGTGACTCTCGATGCGCTATTGGTGGACGCAAGCGTCACCAGGGCGGCCGAAAGGCTGGGCCGTAGCGCCTCAGCCGTCAGCCACGCATTGGCTAAACTCCGGGAAATTTTCGCCGATGAGCTGTTCGTAAGGGCCGGTCAGCGGCTGGTCCCAACGGCGAAGGCGCTTGAGCTTGCGCCCACCGTTCACGTCATTCTGGCCGGCATGGAGAGCCTACTTCGACCGAACAAGCCCTTCGATCCGTCCCTTTCCGTGCGCGAGTTTGCCGCAAGTGCAAGTGAGGCGGGGGAGTTGATTCTTGTGGAACCCCTCCGTCAGAGGCTCCGATCGCTTGCGCCGAGCGTGAATGTTCGTTGGGCGCCATCACATCGCGATGAGAATATTGACGCGCTCCGCAATGCCCACAGCCAGTTCGTCATCGATATCGAAGGGGCCCCGGTGGCGGCTCCTGACGTCAGGGTTTTGAAGCTCTTCGATGACACACTCGCCACCCTGGCGCGGCATGGCCACCCCTTCGAGACCGACGCCCCCCGGGCAGCCGCCTTCGCCGGAGCGGATCATGTCTCCGTCGATTCGCTGCCAACCCTGGAATTGATGGACCAGGCCCTGGCCGAGCAGAGGCTGACTTGCAACGTCGCCTCCCATGTCTCCTCGGCCCTGGTCGGCGTGCTGGTGGTGCTGAACGGCGATGCGCTGCTCACGCTGCCCTCGTCGCTCGCCAGTATCCTTCAGAAGCAGTTTGGGCTCATCCGCATCGACCAGCCTTTGCCGCCGGTGGCGTTCCCCCTCAGGCTCATGTGGCATTCGAGCTATGACCGGGATGAATGTCACCAATGGGTGCGCGGGGAACTGGCCAAGATCGCGCAGGAAATTGCCGACGCGGCCTAAGGAGCCGGCGAACCCCGTTCACGCTGTCTATTGGGCCGTACGCGGCGTGGCCCCTGGCATCCGTCGAAATGCTCCACTACATTAGACTCCATCGCCCGCCCCCTGCCGAGGGCTGGGCGCGTGGAGGAAATTCATGGTCGCCTGGTTCCGCGCTGGCCTTGCTGCCGCGCTGTTTGTTTTCATCTCGACCCTCGCCCTCGCCGCCGACAAAACTTTTCAAGACGACGCGCTCGACGAAGCGGCCATCACGCTTGAGGCCAGCCTCAAGAATGACGTGGGCACTGTCGAGCTACCCGTCACCAAGCTGAAGAAGCAGGCCGCTGCCTTGCTTCGACTGCAGGACCTGGCTGGCGCCGCCGATGCCTATGAGCAGATCGTCGTTATCGCGCCTCGAGACGCTGCGGCATGGCGCCGGCTTGCGGATATTTGGCTCGCCATCCCGACAAACGAGAATGATGACGGCAGTCTCCGCTACGAGAATGCGCGAACTGCGGCCTATATCGCTTATCAACAGGCGGGCATGCGCCAAGAAGAGGCCGCTGCGCTGACCAGCCTTGCTGCCGCCTTCGGCAAACGCAGCGAGTGGCGCCCGGCGCTGAACGCACTCAATCTGGCCCTCAAACTCGATACCAACCCTGGCCTTAAGGCCACTTACGACCAGCTGCGCGAGAAATACGGTTTCCGCGTCACCAATTTCAGCGTGGATTCCGATGCAGCTTCGCCGCGCGCCTGCTTCCAGTTCACCGAACCGCTACTCAAGCGCACTGATTTCTCACCCTTCGTATCGGTCGCCGAGCAAGACAAACCAGCGCTCTCCGTCGACGATCAGCAGATTTGCGTCGAAGGGCTGAAGCATGGCGAGACTTACGCCATCACGTTCCGCCAGGGCCTGCCGTCCACCGCGGATGAAGATCTGCTCAAAAACGCTGACTTCGATATCTATGTGCGCGACCGGAGCCCGTCGGTTCGGCTCGCCGGCAGGGCCTATGTGCTGCCAAGCACTGGCCAGCGGGGCATCCCGCTGGTCACGGTGAACACCGACGCGGTGAAAGTGACGATCTACCGGATCGGCGACCGCAGCCTGATCGACAACGTGCTGGGCTACGATTTCGAGCGCAATCTCTACCAGTACAGCCTCAACGACATCGCCAACCAGAAGGGCGAAGAAGTGTGGACCGGCGAGCTCGACGTCGAGAAGACGCTGAACGCCGAGATCACCACCGCCTTCCCCATCTCCGACGCCGTGCCGCAGATGGCGCCCGGCATCTATCTGCTGGCCGCTCAGCCTGCCGGCATGCCCGGTGGCGACTATGGCGAACGGACGACCCAGTGGTTCGTCGTCTCCGACTACGGCCTCACCGCCTATTCCGGGACCGACGGTATCCATGGCTACGTGAATTCGCTCGCCACCGCCGAACCGCTCGAAGGCGTTGAGGTCCGTTTGCTTGCCCGCAACAACGAAGTGCTGGCGACTGAGATGTCTGACTGGCGCGGCACCGTGACCTTCGCGCCGGGCCTCGCGCGCGGGACAGGGGGATTGGCGCCGGCGCTGCTCGTCGCGTCAGGTGAGGGCGGCGACTATGCATTTCTCAATCTCAAGCAGTCGGCATTCGACTTCACCGATCGCGGTGTGGCGGGGCGCGCACCGCCGAAGGGCCTCGATGCCTTCGTGTTCACCGAGCGCGGCGTCTATCGCACCGGCGAGACCGCCCACGTCACCACCCTGCTGCGGAACCCCCAAGGCCTCGCTGTGCCTGACGTCAATCTGACCTTAGTGGTCGCGCGGCCGGACGGGATCGATTACCGGCGCACCGTGGTGCCTGACGAGGGCATTGGCGGCCGGGTCCTCGACGTTCCACTCATCTCTTCGGCGCCGACGGGCACTTGGCGGGTCTCGGTCTTTTCCGATCCGAAAGGTTCCGCGATTGGCACCACGACCTTCTTGGTCGAGGACTATGTGCCGGAACGGCTGGAGTTCGACTTCTCTACTGAGGCCGAGAGCCTATCGCCATCGTCGCCCGCCGAGATGGCGCTCGACGCCCGCTTCCTCTATGGCGCGCCTGCGTCCGGGCTCCCGCTGGACGGCGAGCTGAGAATATCCGCTGCCACCGAGCGCCCGGGCTTCCCCGGCTATGTGTTTGGCCTCAACGATTCCAGTTCCGGCAACCGCTTCAGGGCCGAAACCCTTCCGCTCGCCGATCTGCCGGAGACCAATGCCGCTGGTCAGGCGACATTCACGGTGGCGCTTGACAAGATTCCTACCTCCACCAAGCCACTCGTCGCGAATGTGGTTGTGCGTATGGCCGAGCCAGGCGGCAGAGCGGTCGAGCACGAAGTGTCGCTGCCGGTGAAACCGACCACGCGGATGATCGGTGTGAAGCCGTTATTCGAAGGCTCTGCGCTCGGTGATCAGGACATCGCCAAATTCGACGTGGTGATGGCCGCGCCCGACGGTGAGCAAATCGCAGCCAAGGGACTCAAATGGCAGTTGCTGCATATCGAATCCAAATATCAGTGGTACCGGCAATATAGTCATTGGCAGTACGAGCCCGTCAAGATCACGCGCCGCGTGGCCAACGGCGTGATCGGCGTGACGCCGGGTCAGCCCGGCAATATCTCGGTGCCGGTGTCGTGGGGCCGCTACCGCCTCGAAGTTGAGAGCGCCACGCCGCAAGGCCCGCTCACCACTTACGCTTTCGACTCCGGCTGGTATGCCAGTACCAGCGCCGATACGCCGGACCTACTGGAGATCGCGCTCGACAAGCCCGGCTATAAGTCCGGCGACGCCATGACTGTCGCAGTCACCGCACGCAGCGCCGGCAAGGTCACGCTGTCAGTGATTGGCGACCGGCTGCTCACCACCACAACGACGGATGTGGATGCGGGTCTGGTCGAGCTGCCGCTCACCGTGGGCGAGGATTGGGGCACTGGCGCCTATGTGCTCGCCACGCTCAGACGGCCACTGGACGAAGCCAAGAAGCGCATGCCGGGCCGCGCTATCGGCCTGCAATGGTTCAGCATCAATAAGGCCGAGCACACGATCGGCGTCGATCTGGACTTGCCCGAACTCATTCGTCCCGAAACGAAGCTGCGCGTACCGGTGAAGCTTGCCAATCTCGCGTCCGGCGAGCAGGCCCGCATCGTCGTGTCAGCCGTCGATGTCGGCATTCTCAATCTCACCGGCTACGAGCCGCCGTCACCTGACGACTTCTATCTCGGCCAGCGCAGGCTCTCCACCGGCGTCCGCGACCTCTATGGCCAGCTCATCGACGGCATGCAGGGCACGCGTGGGCGCATCCGCACGGGCGGCGACGGGGGTGGAGGCGCATTGCTCGGCAGCCCGCCAACCCAGAAGCCGCTGGCGCTTTATTCCGGCATCGTCACCGTCGGCCCCGACGGCCTGGCGGAAGTCGAATTCGACATTCCCGCCTTCACCGGCACTGTACGCGTCATGGCCGTGGCCTGGAGCAAGGACCAAGTCGGCAACGGCTCGGCTGATGTCGTCGTGCGCGATCCTGTCGTGGTTACCGCCACGCTACCGCGCTTCCTGCTGACCGGCGACCGATCCACACTGCGTCTCGACCTCGACAATGTGGAAGGAGCAACCGGCGCCTATGAGATCGCCGTCTCGACAGACGGGCCACTCAGCGTCCGGCCCGCCGGCAGGTCGATCAAGCTCGACGCCAAGAAGCGTGGCGCGGTGACATTCCCTCTCATTGGCGGAGGAGTCGGTGCCGGCAAAATCGATGTCTCGGTCACCGGACCTGACGGCTTCTCGGTCAAGCGGCGCTATGCGTTGACCGTCGACCCATCGACGAAAATCTTGGCACGGCGCACCATCAAGCCGCTCGCGCCGGGCAAGAGCATCACCCTGACCAACGATGTGTTCACGGATTTGGTGCCGGGCACCGGCAGCTTAGCGCTATCGGTTACGCCGTCCGCCGCGCTCGACGTTGCCAGCCTTCTTGCGGCGCTCGACCGCTATCCACTGGGCTGCACCGAGCAGATCGTGAGCCGTGCCCTGCCGCTTCTCTATGTCAACGAGATGGCGCTTGGCGCGGACGTGGCCGCCGATAACAATGTCGATGCGCGCATCACTAAGGCGATCGAGATCGTGCTGGCGCGCCAAGGATATGAAGGCGGGTTCGGTCTGTGGTCGCCGGGCAGCAGCGATGCTTGGCTCGACTCTTATGTCACTGACTTCCTGACGCGCGCCCGCACCCGCGGCTTCTCCGTGCCGGACGACCGCTTCAAGCTCGCGCTCAGCCGCTTGCGGAACTATGTGAGCACGGCGCCCGACGTCTCCGTCGATGGCGGGCTACCCTTGTCATACGCGCTCTACGTGCTGGCCCGGAACGGCATGGCCCCGGTGGGCGACCTCCGCTACATCGCCGACGTCAAGCTGAAGGACCTTGCCACACCAACGGCGCAGGCCGAGATTGGCGCGGCGCTCGCTATGCTCGGCGATCAAATCCGAGCGGAGAAGGCATTCCGCACGGCAGCACGTACGCTGCCGAAGGAGGCGACCGAGCCTAAGAGCGGCCGCATTGATTTCGGGTCGGCGCTGCGCGACGCGGCAGCCGTGGTCACGCTGGCGGCTGAAGGCGGAGCGCCGAACTTCATTCTCGCTAGCGCTACCAAGCAGATTGGCAAAGCCCGCAACCAAGTCACCTATACGTCGACGCAAGACGACGCGTGGCTCGTGCTCGCGGCCCGGGCGCTCGGCAAGCAGGATGTCAAAGTCAACGTCGACAACGGTGGGGTCGAGGGCGTTCAACAAGGACCACTATACCGCAATATCAGCGAAGAAGACCTTGGCATTAATCCTCTGACGGTGACCAATCGGGGTATCGCGCCGCTTGAGGCCGTCGTCTCGGTGAGCGGCGCACCGACCACGCCGGAGCCCGCCGCCGATCACGGCCTTAAGTTGGAGCGCAGCTTCCATAAGCTCAGCGGCGAAGAGATCGACATCAAGACGGCGATGCAGAACGAGCGCATCGTCGTGCTGCTCACCGTCACCGAGGCCAAGCCGCAATTCGCCCGCGTGTCCCTCATCGACTATGTGCCGGCGGGCTTTGAGATCGACAACCCCCGTCTCGTATCCTCGGCGGACACTGGTGGACTCGATTGGATCTCGCACGCAGCGACGCCTGCCCACACGGAATTCCGCGACAACCGGTTCGTGGCCGCCTTCGAGCGCCGTAGCAACAGCCCCGTGATCTACACGGTCGCCTATGTCGTGCGCGCCGTGTCGCCAGGCAAATATGTGCTGCCTCAGGCCGTGGTGGAGGACATGTATCAGCCCGACCGCTTCGGCCGCACGGGCACGGGAACCGTCACGGTGATCCCACCGAAATGAGCACCCTCAGACGCCGGGCATCCTATGGCACCATAGGCATTGTGTGGACCGCGGCGGCAGTCGCCGGCGGTGCGGCTGGGTTCGTCCAATCTCTCGGGCCAGCACCGCTTGGACAAAATCTCGAAGTCTCCCCCACGGTGCTCGACCGCGACGGCGATCTGCTGCGCGGTTATCTCACCAGCGAGGGACGCTGGCGGCTTCCAGCCACAAGGGCCGATGTGGACCCGCGCTTCCTAGAGGCGCTGCTCGCCTATGAGGACAAGCGCTTCTTCGCCCATCGCGGCGTCGACCCGTTGGCCATGATGCGCGCTGCCTATCAGCTCGCGAGCCAAGGCCGCATCGTCTCCGGCGGCTCCACCATCTCCATGCAGGTCGCGCGGCTCTTGGAGCCGCGCCAGGAGCGCTCCGTTCACGCCAAGCTCAAGCAAGCCGCACGAGGACTGCAACTCGAATGGGCACTGAGCAAGGATGAGATCCTCGCTCTCTATCTGATGCTCGCACCTTATGGCGGCAATCTCGAGGGCATCCGCGCCGCGTCCCTCGCCTATTTCGGCAAGGAGCCGCGCCGGCTGACCTTGGGCGAAGCAGCCCTTCTAGTGGCGTTGCCGCAGTCGCCGGAATATCGCCGGCCGGACCGGCATCCGGAGAAGGCGCGGGCCACACGCGACCGCGTGCTCGACCGCATCGCGGGCCATGGCCCGTTCAGTGCCAGCGAGATTGCCCGGGCCAAGACCGAGCCTGTGCCGACTGCCCGCAAGGCCATGCCGCTCAGCGCGCCCCACGCCGCCGATGAGGCGATGGCGGCGACGGACGCAAAGAGGATCATCCATCTCACCATCGACGGCCGGTTGCAGCGGCGGCTCGAGGCGCTGGCCCGCAAGCGCGCCGCAAGCCTCGGCGAGGCGATGTCGGCGGCGATCGTGGTGTTAGACAATGCGACCGGCGAGATTCTGGCCCGTGTCGCCTCGCCCGACTATTTCGATGTCGCCCGCGCAGGCCAGGTGGATCTGACCCGCGCCGTGCGCTCGCCGGGCTCGGCACTCAAGCCCTTTATCTATGGACTTGGTTTTGAAGACGGGCTGGTGCACCCGGAGACAATGATCGAGGACCGGCCGATCCGCTATGGCGATTACGCGCCGGAGAATTTCGATCAAACATTTCAGGGCACGGTGACGGTGCGCCGAGCCCTGCAACAGTCACTTAACGTGCCAGCGGTCGCCGTGCTCGACGCGGTCGGTCCGAGCCGGCTGCTGGCACGGCTGTCGGATGCAGGCGCGTCGCTGGTGCTGCCGAAGCACGAAACGCCAGGGCTGGCGCTCGGCCTTGGCGGCATCGGCATTAGCTTGCTCGACCTCACCACACTCTATTCCGGGCTCGCACGCCAGGGCAGTGTGGCGCCGGTTATCGAGCGTCTCGACGCTGCGCCACCTTCCCGCAAACGTCTGATGGAGCCGGTCGCCGCCTGGTATGTGGGCGACGTGCTGCGTGGCGCACCGCCGCCTGAGAACGCACTTGGCGACCACATCGCCTTTAAGACTGGCACCAGCTACGGCTATCGCGACGCCTGGGCGGTCGGGTTCGATGGGAAACACACGATTGGCGTCTGGGTCGGACGCCCCGATGGCGCGCCGGTCATCAACCTCGTTGGGCGGGGCACAGCAGCGCCGATCCTATTCGATGCCTTCGCCAGACTAGGGCGAGACGTCAAGGCCCTGCCGCCCGCGCCAAAGGGCGTTCTGGCCTCGTCCACGTCGAGACTGCCACCACCGCTCCGGCGCTTTGCCGCTAGCGGCAGTGTCGCCGACCCATTGGCCCAGAAAGTCCGCATCGTGTTTCCGCCAAATGGCGCGAGCCTGGCGCTATTCATGGATGGCGCGGCGCTCGACCCCATGGCCATAAAGATTGCCGGGGGCACGCCGCCGCTGAACGTGCTGGTCAACGGCCTGCCCTTGAAGACAACCAACGCGCCGCGAACGCTGTTTTTCGAGCCTGACGGGCCGGGCTTCGTGCGGCTTACGGTGACGGACGCCGCTGGCACGGTGGACAGCGTTGTCGTGCGGCTCCAGTAAGCGTAAAGCCTAAAGATCCAAGCAACCCCTTGACGAAAGTCGGCCTCAGCCCCAACAAGCGGACCATGACGCAAAGCCCCGACAAGACCGCGGCAAAGAAGCTGCATATCAAGACCTTCGGCTGCCAGATGAATGCGTATGATTCCGAGCGCATGGCCGAAGCGCTTCAGCCTGCCGGTTTTCAGCTCACCGACGACGTCTATGACGCCGATCTGGTCGTTCTCAACACCTGCCATATCCGCGAGAAGGCGGCGGAGAAGGTCTATTCCGAGCTTGGGCGTCTTCGGAAGGCCAAGGAGGCGCGGAAGACCGAAGGCCGCGACACCATGGTGGCCGTCGCCGGTTGCGTCGCCCAGGCCGAGGGCAAAGAGATTGTCTCCCGCGCACCCGTCGTCGACATCGTGGTAGGGCCGCAAAGCCTGCACCGCCTCGCCGACTTGGTCGCCGAGGTCTCGTCGACCGGCAAGGTCCTGGTCGAGACCGACTTCCCAGCGGAGGAGAAATTCGCAGAACTGCCGCAACGCGCAGACGGCAAACGCCAAGTCTCGGCCTTCGTTACTGTCCAGGAGGGTTGCGATAAATTCTGCACATTCTGCGTGGTGCCTTACACGCGCGGCTCGGAATATTCGCGAACGCCTGGCGAAGTCGTCGCCGAGGTGGAGCGGCTCGCCACACGCGGCGTGCGCGAAGTCACGCTGCTCGGTCAGAACGTCAACGCCTATCACGGTGACGGGCCGGACGGCGAGTCCTGGCCCCTGGCGCAGCTGTTGCGGCGGCTCGGCGAAATCCCGTCCATCGAGCGCTTGCGCTTCACCACCAGCCACCCGCACGACATGGACGACGACCTCATCGCGCTGTTCGGCGACGAACAAAAATTGATGCCGTATCTCCATTTGCCATTCCAGTCGGGATCGGACCGCATTCTGGCGGCCATGAACCGGAAGCACACGGCGGAAGAATACGAGGCGTTGATTGCGAGAATACGTGCCGCGCGCACCGACCTTGCGCTCTCCACCGACATCATCGTGGGCTTCCCCGGCGAGACCGACGCCGATTTCGAGGCGACATTGGACTTGGTGGCCCGCGTCGGCTTCGCCCAGGCCTATTCTTTCAAATATAGCGCCCGGCCCGGAACGCCGGCGGCGAACCTGGAAGACCAAGTCCCCGAGGCCGCCAAGAAGGAGCGCCTCGCCGCCTTGCAGACATTGCTTGAAGAGGGCCGCCGCAGCTTCGACCGGCAATTGGTTGGCCGCAGCCTGCCTGTGTTGTTCGAGAGCAAAGGCCGAAATCCAGGGCAAATCCGCGGGCGCTCGCCGTATCTCCAGGCTGTGCACGTGGATGGCCCCGAGACGCTGATCGGCGAGATCGCCGAGGTTGACATCTCGTCCGCTGGGCCGAACAGTCTCACGGGTGTCATGAAATCAGGAATTGAATGGCGCGAGCCGGTTCAGGCGGCCCAGTGACGAGCAAGGCCAGCGTTCGGAAGACATCATTGACGCGCGGACGTGAAGCAACGGCGAAACGCAGCGAAGCGGCGCTAGCCAATGGAAATGGAGAGCCCATCGTCGTTTACTTCGATGATACGGGGCTCGCACGCGACCTCTTCGGCCATTTTGACGCAAATCTTGTCGTCTTAGAGGACCGCCTTGGCATCAAGGCCGTGGTCAACGGCAATGCCGTGGCGCTGCGCGGACCCGAAGATGCCTGCGCGGCCGCAAAGTCGGTCCTCGAACATCTTTATCGTCGTTTGGCACAAGGCGAGACCATCGGCGCTGGCGACGTGGCCGGCGCTATCAGCCATGCCAGTGCGGCCCCGCCTAGCCAGGACGCTGAAACCAGCGCGCCGGTTGCCACCGCCCAACAGATCCGCACCCGCAAGCGGCTCATCACGGCGCGCACGCCTTCGCAAAGTGCGTATATCGAATCGCTCCAGCGCAACTCCCTCGTTTTCGCCACCGGGCCCGCCGGGACCGGCAAGACCTATCTCGCGGTCGCCTTCGCGGCAGCCTGTCTCGAAGCCGGGACTTGCGACCGCTTGATCCTGTCGCGGCCAGCGGTTGAGGCCGGAGAGCGGCTCGGCTTCCTTCCCGGCGACATGCGCGAGAAAGTCGACCCATATTTACGCCCGCTTTACGACGCGCTGTATGACGTGCTTGCACTGGAGCAAGTCGAGCGCGGGCTGACTGACGGCGTGATAGAGATTGCCCCGCTGGCCTTCATGCGCGGACGCACGCTTTCCCATGCCATTGTCATTCTCGATGAAGCGCAAAACTGCACCTCGGTTCAGCTCAAAATGTTTCTGACGCGGCTTGGCGAAGGCAGCAAAATGATCGTGACCGGCGACCCGACGCAAGTCGACTTGCCACCGGGCAAGGATTCCGGGCTGAACGACGCGATCGAGACGCTGCGCGGCATCGACGAGATCGACAACATCGCCTTCGACAAATCCGACGTGGTGCGCCGCGAACTGGTGGGCCGGATTGTCGAGGCCTATGAGGCCGCTCCCAAAGACGGTGAGCGCACATGACTGAGGGTGGCCCTAGTCGCAGCAATGCAGAGCCTTCCGCGGTGCTCGCCGTCGAGATCGTTCGTCATGGCGGCGCCTGGGAGGACAGCAAGGCCGGCGATGCTTTGGTGGAGCGCGCCGCGCAGGCGGGTTTCGCCGTGGTTATCCCCGAAAATCAAGCCGCCTATGACGCCACCATCGTCCTGACGGACGATGCGGAGATGGCTGAACTCAATCGCACTTGGCGCGGTAAGGATGCGCCCACCAATGTGTTGTCGTTTCCAGCGGGCGATGTTCCCGGCGAACCGGGCCCGCTTGGCGATATCGTGATTGCTTTTGAGACCACACAACGAGAAGCAAATGACGGGAACACGCCGTTTGCGGACCATGTCTCTCATCTCGTCGTGCATGGCGTGCTTCATTTGCTTGGCCTCGATCACATGCAGGATGACGAGGCAGAGCGGATGGAAGCTCTGGAAACACGCGCGCTCGCGTCGATCGGAATTGCTGACCCTTATCAAGGTGAGAGCGCGACCGGCCTTGCAGAGGTGACGCCATGAGCGACCCGCTAGCCGACCACGAACATGAAGCCGAGCAGGCACGCCGCGCCGACGAAGACGCGTCTTGGTTCGAGCGCATACTGCAAAAGCTTGGCCTTGGCGAAGGGCCCGACCTTCGCGAGCGGATTGAGGATGAGCTCGCCCGCAGCGACAGCGACGCGCTGAGCGCCCAGGAGCGGAGCATGCTGCTGCGCATCCTGCGCTTCGACAAGCTCACGGTCGAAGACGTGATGGTGCCGCGCGCCGACATCGTGGCGGTCGAAGACGATGTCACGGTCGAGGAAATGATGCGCGTGTTTCGCCAGGCGGAGCATTCGCGCCTTCCCGTCTATCGCGAGACCCTCGACGATCCCCTCGGCATGATCCACATCCGCGATCTCATGTCGTGGATCACCGAAGAAACGAACGGCAGAGACGGGATCGATCTCAGCAAGGTCGACCTCAAGCGAACTGTCGGAGCGATCAGTATCGCGCGCGAACTGATCTACGTGCCGGGCTCCATGCCGGTTCTCGACCTGCTCCTGAAGATGCAAACCTCGCAGCTTCATCTTGCTCTCGTGGTCGACGAATATGGCGGCACTGACGGTCTTGTCTCCATCGAGGACTTGGTGGAGGAAGTCGTGGGCGAGATCGCCGACGAGCACGACGTCGATGAAGGCCCCATGATCCGCGTCGACCCACGGCTCGGGCTGTTAGCCGATGCGCGGACGCTGGTTGAAGAACTCGAGCAGCATCTCGGCGTCGAACTGGTCTCGGATGAACAGGAAGAAGACATCGACACGCTCGGCGGCGTTGTGTTCGCGATTGCGGGGTGCGTGCCGGCACGGGGCGAGCTCGTGCGTCATCCAAGTGGCATCGAATTCGAAGTCCTCGAAGCCGATCCGCGCCGGATCAAGAAGCTCCGCATCCATCTTCCTAAAGATCCAGACTCCACCAAAGCCTGCGCCAAGACATACAAGAAGGCGGACAAGAGCGCGCCTTAAAGCTCGTCTCGTTCCATCGAACAGGGTTGAGGTGAGCTAGGCAGCAATGCCATGACTCTCCTGCCATGACTCCCAAGCCCCCTCACCCGCACTCTCCATCGGCCATGACCCAGGTCGCGGCCTGGATTGGTCAGTTGCAGGGGCTAAAGCGGGCTGCCTTCACGGTCTTTCTCGGGGCGCTGTCCGCGCTCGCATTCGCGCCGGTGCATGCCTGGCCGGTGCTGTTCGTGACCTTTGGTGGCCTCGTGTGGCTTCTCGACGGCTGCCACGCGCGAGGCCCGCAGTGGCCCATCCGGCTGCAATACGCAGCCCTCACCGGATTTTGGTTCGGATTCGGTTATTTTCTCGCTGGATTCTACTGGATGGCCGAGGCCTTCCTGGTGGAACCCTGGCGCCATGCCTGGCTGATCCCCTTCGTCATGACGGCGATGCCTGCGGGCATGGCCCTCTTCTTCGCTGCCGCCTGCGCCCTCGCCATTGCCATGTGGCGCCCCGGTGCAGGCCGCGTCTTCGCACTGGCAATAGCCCTCGGCCTCGCCGACTACGCCCGTGGCCATGTGCTGACCGGGCTGCCATGGAATCTGATTGGCTACGGGCTCCTGCCCGAGGGTCCATTGATGCAGCTCGCGGCCCTTCTTGGCGTCTACGCGCTGAGCATCGTGGCGGTCCTGTTGTTCGCGGCACCTGGAGCAAGCTTGAGTGCCGGCCAAGCTCCAAGCAAGGGAGCCACGGCGCTGGCCGCTCTTCTGCTGGTGGCACTTGGGCTCGGTTTTGTGTGGGGCGACCGCCGGCTTGCGGCCGCTGTCGATACCCCGACGGACGTGCGGCTGCGCATCGTCCAAGCAAATATCGACCAAGCCAATAAATGGCAGACCGAGAACAGCGCCGAGATCTTCGCCGACTATCTTGATCTCACTAGGCGGCCTGGAATTGATGAGGTCAATCTCGTCATCTGGCCAGAGACTGCCGTCCCCTTTCTCCTCGCCGATGCGCCAGACGCGCTGACCGCCATCGGCGACGCGCTTCCCCAAGACACGTCGTTACTTGTGGGCTCGGCACGCCTCGGCAACGAACGGAGCGCGGGCGGACGGCTGAACCGCCGACGCATCTTCAATAGCCTGCTGGTGATCGACGACGGGGGTGCGGTTATCGGCGGCTACGACAAGATTCATCTCGTGCCGTTCGGCGAATATCTACCGTTTCAAGATTTTCTTGAGAGCCTCGGCTTCATGCAGATGACAGGCATTCGCGGCGGCTTTACCGAAGGAACCGGTCCGCGACTGTTGCCCATTCCGGGAGCGCCACCGGCGAGCCCACTCATTTGTTTTGAGATCATTTTCCCCGATGATGTCACCGACAAGATGAAGCGACCCGGATGGCTGATCAATGTCACGAATGACGCCTGGTTTGGGGCGAGCGCTGGTCCTTTTCAGCATTTCCACCAGGCTCAAGTGCGCGCCGTCGAACAAGGTTTACCGGTCATACGCGCCGCCAACACCGGCATCTCCGCGGTTATTGACGGTTATGGCCGCGTCCTCGCCAGAATCGGTCTCGGCGAAAGAGGTTTTGTGGATGCTTATCTGCCCAAAGTGGGCCCGCGAACACCCTTCGTGGAACTCGGATTTATCCTCGAAATCTTCGCATTAGTATTCGCCATCTTGGGTTGGCTTGTGTGCCGCAGGTGCGAGCGGGTGCGAACTTGACGACCTTTAGTGCCCACCCTAGAACAATTTTACGTGAACGGCCTCTCGGCCCCCAACTAATACACTGAAAACATCCATATTTTTTAGCCTCAAGGATATTGCGAGAAGCGAATGGCAGATAAAAAGCCTAATCCCGTTGATATTCACGTCGGCAGCAGGGTGCGACTACGTCGGATGCTGCTCGGCATGAGCCAGGAGCGGCTTGGCAACAGCATGGGCCTCACATTTCAGCAGGTCCAGAAATACGAGAAGGGTGTGAACCGCATCGGCGCGAGCCGGCTGTTTCATATTTCGAAGATCCTCGACGTCCCGGTGCAGTTTTTCTTCGAGGAAGCACCCTTTGCCGGCGAGACCGGTTCGACGCCAGGCATGGCCAAAGCCGATTCCGAGGGCTTCATCCTGGAATTCCTGAATAGCCGGGAAGGGTTGGAACTGAACCGCGCATTCGTCAAGATTGGCGACGGAAAGGTTCGCAAGAGCGTGGTCGATCTGGTTCGAGCCCTGGGCCCGGACGTCAGCGCCGCCTAATTAGCCGCTTGATTGCCGAAGCTTGACCTCCGGCCCCACGGTTGCCAGAACCGGGCGCGATCTTTAAGGCCGCTCGGCCTTTTCTGTTATTTCATAGGGGGTGCCAGTGTCCCGGGCGAATTATCTTTTTACCAGTGAATCCGTGTCGGAAGGTCATCCCGACAAAGTCTGCGACCGCATCTCCGATGCCGTTGTCGATCTCTATCTGGCTGCCGATCCTCTTTCTCGGGTGGCCTGCGAAACGCTCGTCACCACGAACCGCATTGTGCTGGCCGGTGAAGTGCGCGGGCCCGAGAGCGTCACGCATCAAAATATTGAGGACGCCGCACGGCGCGCCGTACGCGAGATCGGGTATGAGCAGGATGGCTTCCATTGGGCCAAAGCCGACTTCGAAAATTACCTTCACGAGCAGTCGGTGGACATCGCCCGAGGCGTGGACGCCGATAGCGACAGCGATAAGGACGAGGGCGCGGGCGATCAGGGCATCATGTTCGGTTACGCCTGCCGCGAGACTGAGCCGCTCATGCCGGCGCCGATTCATTATTCCCACATCATCCTGCACGAGATGGCGAAAGCCCGGCACGCGGGCCGCATGGAGCTTGGCCCCGATGCCAAGAGCCAAGTGACGCTGGTCTATGAAGACGGCAAGCCGGTGCGCGCCGACTCCATCGTGGTCTCAACGCAGCACAGCGAAGAGACGAGCCAGGAACATCTCAGGGAGATCGTCAAAGCCATCATCGACGAGGTGATGCCAAAGGGCTGGGTCGACGCCAATACGCAACTCTACGTCAACCCAACCGGGCGGTTTGTGATTGGCGGACCGGATGGCGACGCGGGCCTCACGGGACGCAAGATCATCGTCGACACCTATGGTGGCGCGGCGCCTCACGGCGGCGGCGCTTTCTCCGGCAAGGACCCTACCAAGGTCGATCGCTCGGCGGCTTATGCTGCGCGCTATCTCGCCAAGAACGTCGTGGCGGCTGGCCTTGCCGACAAATGCACGCTGCAAGTCTCCTACGCCATTGGCGTGTCGCAGCCTCTGTCGCTTTATGCCGACCTGCACGGCACGGGCAGCATCGCCGAAGAGGACCTGGAGAATGTGCTCCGCAAGGTGATGGACTTAAGCCCGCGCGGCATCAGAGAGCATCTTGACCTCAGCCGCCCGATCTATGAACGCACGGCCGCTTACGGCCATTTCGGACGGCAGCCGGACAATGACGGCGGCTTCTCCTGGGAGCGTCTCGACCTCGTCGAACCGATCCGGAGCGAGCTCTCCTAGCCTCCGTACTGCCAAGAAAGATTTGCGTCATGGTCGGGCTTGTCCCGGCCATTTTCGTTTCAAAATCTATTTTTGGGATGGAAAAATCCGCCCATGCCCGGCACAAGGCCGACATGAACAAGGACAACCAAGACCAGGCGAAGGCCGAGACCAGACAGCTCAGGTCCTATGGCAGGCGTAAGGGCAAACGCTTAAGCCCGCGCAAAAAGCGGTTGATCACCGACCTGCTGCCCCGCTTGCGTCCCGACCTTGAAAGCAAACCCCCAAGCGACTTGCGCACGCTGTTCTCGGGTCCGGTTCGCGAAGTGTGGCTCGAAATCGGCTTCGGATCGGGCGAGCATCTTCTGTGGCAGGCGGAACGTCACCCCGACATTGGCTTTATTGGCTGCGAGCCTTTTATCAATGGCGTCGCCGCCCTACTCGGAGGCATCGAAGATCGCAGCCTCAAAACGGTGCACG
Organism: Methyloceanibacter sp.; assembly: GCA_018067145.1. GTDB lineage: Bacteria > Pseudomonadota > Alphaproteobacteria > Rhizobiales > Methyloligellaceae > Methyloceanibacter. The sequence goes on along the minus strand of JAGPVD010000038.1, from coordinate 30,168 downwards.
TCCATGACGGCGACGCCCGCGACATGCTGTCTTGGCTTCCCGACAATGCGCTCAACCGCGTGTTCATTTTGTTTCCCGACCCCTGGCCGAAGAAGCGGCAGCAAAAGCGAAGACTGGTCTCACGAGAGTTGGTCACCGAGCTTGCCCGCGTGATTGCGCCGGGCGGCGAGCTGCGCTTTGCCAGCGACGACACCGACTATGCCGGCCAGGCGTTGCTCACGGTGAAGCGCAGCGACGCCTTTGCCTGGCTCGCCTCCCGCGCGGCGGATTGGCGGGACCGGCCAGCCGATTTGGTGCCGACGCGCTACGAACAGAAGGCCTTGAGCGGCCTCAAGCCTGTCTATCTCAGATGGCAGCGCCTCTAGCCGGGCCTCTGGGGAGAGTCGCAGCCCTGGAAATTAAGGATTTTTTCCGATGAGGATTGCTTGAAACCTCGAAGAAAGTTTGTATATTCGGTGTAGAACTCATGGTTGGATTTGATCAGGGGTGGGCCGTCGGCCCGCTCCTTTTTGTTAGGTGCTACGCCTTCTCGTACCGATCAGGCGGCGTGACCCCCATTATCGATGTCAGACCCTATAGCAAATGAAGACCGCCGCTTTGCCCATGAAACCGGGGAAGAGCGGACTGTCGCTGAACTCGCCGAGCCGGTGATTGAAGAGCTTGGCTACCGTTTGGTGCGGGTGAAGGTTTCCGGCCGCGACGGCGGCACGGTGCAGATCATGGCCGAGCGGGCCGATGGTGAAATGACGGTGGACGATTGCGCGACCATCAGCCGGAGCCTGTCTCCGGTGCTTGAGGCCTACGATCCGATGCCGGGACAGTATCACCTCGAGGTCTCCTCGCCCGGCATTGACCGGCCGTTGGTCCGTCCGAGCGACTTCGCGTTATGCGTGGGTCACGAGGCGAAAGTAGAACTGAAAGAGCCGGTGGACGGGCGCAAACGCTTCCGAGGCGTGATCGAGGATGTGGTCTCGGACGAAGTGCATTTGAAAATTGAGCTAGATGGCAAGGCCGAGCCACTCATCATCGGCCTTCCCTTCTCGCTCATCGGCGAGGCGAAGCTTGTTACCAATATTGACGGCTTCAGGGACGATCTTTCGGGCAGCAAGCCCACACATTGACTTTAGAGCGCGGGTGCGCCGGATGTGCCGCCCGCCACGAAGCAACCATTGGAGGCAGACAGAATGGCTCAGGCAGGCGTAAGCGCCAATCGGCTGGAGCTCTTGCAGATCGCCGACGCGGTCGCACGCGAGAAGGCCATCGACCGCGAGGTGGTCATCGACGCCATGGAAGACGCGATCCAGAAGGCCGCGAAGTCCCGCTATGGCAGCGAGAACGAAATCAAGGCTGAGGTCGACCCGCAGACTGGTGAAATCTCTCTGGCACGCCTTCTCGAAGTGGTGGACGACGTGACCATGGAGGCGACGCAGATCTCGCTCGCCGAAGCACGCCGCAAGAACCCGGAAGCGCAAGTGGGCGACTTCATCGCCGAGCCCCTGCCGCCGCTCGATTTCGGCCGGGTCGCTGCGCAGAACGCCAAGCAGGTTATCGTGCAGAAAGTGCGCGAGGCCGAGCGTGAGCGCCAATACGAAGAGTTCAAGGACCGCGTCGGCGAGATCGTCAACGGCATCGTCAAGCGCGTCGAGTACGGCAATGTGATCGTCGATCTCGGCCGGGCAGAAGCCATCGTGCGCCGTGACGAGACGCTGCCGCGCGAGAATTTCCGCTACGGCGACCGCATCCGCGCCTTTGTCTATGACGTACGGCGTGAGCAGCGCGGCCCGCAGATTTTCATGTCGCGCACCAATCCCGAATTCATGGCCAAGCTCTTCGCCCAAGAAGTGCCCGAGGTCTATGAGGGTATCGTCACCATCAAGTCGGTGGCCCGCGACGCCGGTAGCCGCGCCAAGATCGCGGTCATTTCGCGCGATTCATCCATCGATCCTGTCGGTGCCTGTGTCGGCATGCGCGGCAGCCGCGTCCAGGCGGTGGTGAACGAGTTGCAGGGCGAGAAGATCGACATCATCCAGTGGTCTCCTGACGCCGCCACGTTCATCGTCAACGGGCTGGCACCGGCCGAAGTGGTCAAGGTCGTGCTCGACGAGGACGCTGAGCGCATCGAGGTGGTCGTTCCCGATCAGCAGCTTTCGCTCGCCATTGGGCGAAAAGGTCAGAACGTGCGGCTCGCGTCCCAGCTGACTGGCTGGGACATCGACATCATGACTGAGGCGTCTGAGTCAGAACGCCGCCAGGCAGAGTTCGCCGAACGCTCGGCAACATTCATGGAAGCGCTCGACGTGGACGAGGTGATCGCTCAGTTGCTCGCTTCGGAAGGCTTCTCCTCCGTCGAGGAAGTGGCTTTCGTCGAGCCTACTGAGATTTCTTCGATCGAAGGCTTCGACGAGGACACGGCCGCTGAAATACAGGCCCGTGGCCGCGAGCGTTTGGAGAAGCTTGAAGCCCAGCTCAGCGCCAGGCGCAAGGAGCTCGGCGTCGCCGATGAGCTTTTGGAAGTGGCGGGCCTTACCACGGCGATGCTGATCGCACTCGGCGAGAACGAGGTGAAGACCGTCGAGGACTTGGCCGACTGCGCCACCGACGATCTCGCTGGTTGGAACGAGCGCCAAGAAAAAGAGACCATCCGTCATGACGGCTTTTTGGACGGCTTCGGCATGACCCGGCCGCAGCTGGAGGATTTGATCCTGGCGGCCCGCGTCAAGGCTGGCTGGATCGACGAGGCCGACCTCGTCGAGGAACCGGCCGAGGGTGAAGATGAAGCCGAGGGCGAAGCTACAGCCGAAGCTGGGGCTGAGGCCACAGCCGAGACGGATAAGCCGGCCCACGAGACGCCTGCGGCAGACGCCCCTGAAGCGTCATGAGCCCTCTAGGAGAGAGAGACGTTGCGGCTAGAGACGGCAGAGCAAAGCGAGACGCAAGACGAGCGAGCGGAAGCCGTTCGCCGGTGCGTTGTCACGCGCACGCCTCGCCCTAAAGACGAACTCATCCGCTTTGTCCTCGGGCCTGACGGCACAATCGTTCCGGACCTGAAAGAGAAGCTTCCCGGCCGTGGCGTTTGGCTCACGGCGGCCCACGATACGGTCGCAGAAGCCGTTAAACGCAAAGCTTTTGGCCGGGCCCTGAAGGCCGAAGCCAAAGCCTCGGACGCACTTGCCGATCAGATCGACAAGCTCCTTACCGAGGCGGCCTTAGCCTCATTCGCCATGGCGAATAAGGCCGGAGAGGTTGTTTTCGGCCATTCCAAAGCCGAGGAAGCCTTGGCTAAGGGCCGCGTAGTGGCCCTGCTCCATGCTGCGGACGCAGCCGAAGACGGTTGCCGGAAGCTAGACGGTAAGGCCATGGCCGCGACCGAGGGACGTCGGATTCCTGCGGTTTGCACGTTCAGCGGCGATGAATTGAGTTTGGCATCTGGCAGGACAAATGTGATACATGCTGCCCTAATCCAAGGCGGAGCGGCTCGAAAGTTTCTCGCAGCAGCCTCGCGCATCGAGCGCTACCGAAAGGGCAGCGCCGCCTTTTTAGAATCCAGATCGGATACGGACAAACAATGAGTGAAACGAACGAGACCGATGACAAAACATCCGCGCCCAAGATGACGCTCAGCGTGCGCCGGACCGTGGAGTCCGGCCATGTACGCCAGAGCTTCAGCCATGGGCGCAGCAAGTCTGTTGTGGTCGAGAAAAAGAAGCGCCGCTCCATTGGTTCTGCGCCTGCAGCGCAGCCCGCTGTGGAACCGAAGGCAGCCGAGCCCGTTGCTAAGGCTCCGCCAAAGGCGCCTGCAGCGGAGGCTCAACCGCGCCGCTCCGGCGTTGTTCTGCGCCAACTGTCCGAAGAAGAGAAGGACGCCCGCGCCAAGGCGCTTGCCAGCTCCCGTGTCCGCGATGCCGACGAGCGCGAGAAGGCCAAAGAAACCGCCGCGCAAGAGGCCATTGCCGAGGTCCAGCGGTCTAAGGAACGCAAAGAGGCTGAAGAACTCAAGCGCGAGGAAGACGCGAAGAAAGCAGCCGAAGAGAAGGCTGCCCCTAAGCCCGCCGAGCCTGTGCGCAAGCACATGAAGCAAGAGGCCGAGGAGGCGCCGAAGCGCGCTGCCGATCTCCGCCACAAGAAGAGCCCGACCGCGCCGAGGCGTGGCGAGGAGCGCCGCGTCCGTGGCCGTCTTACGATCACCAACGCCCTCGACGAAGAGCAGCGCCAGCGGAGCCTTGCCTCGCTTAAGCGTCACCGCGAACGTCAGAAGAAGCAGGGCTCTGGTCCACAGTCCGTGCAGAAGATCCAGCGCGAGGTCGTGATCCCCGATGTCATCACCATCCAGGAACTCGCCAACCGCATGGCTTCGCGTAGCGTAGACGTCATCAAGTTCCTGATGAAAGATGGCGAGATGCACCAGATCACCGACGTGATCGACTCAGACGCAGCCCAGCTCATCGCCGAAGAATTCGGTCATGAAGTGCGCCGCGTCTCCGAGGCTGACGTCGAAGAGGGCTTTATCGGCGCAGAGGACGAGGACGAGGATCTTCATTCGCGCGCGCCAATCGTCACCATTATGGGCCATGTCGACCACGGCAAAACGTCCCTGCTCGACGCCATCCGCGCAGCGAATGTCGTCTCCTCTGAAGCTGGCGGCATCACGCAGCATATCGGCGCCTACCAGGTGGACGTGCCCTCAGGGCAGAAAATCACCTTCATCGATACGCCTGGCCATGCGGCGTTCACCGCCATGCGTGCCCGTGGCGCTCAGGTCACCGACATCGTCATTCTCGTGGTCGCCGCCGACGACGGCGTGAAACCCCAAACGATCGAGGCGATCAATCACGCCCAGTCTGCCGGCGTGCCGATCATCGTCGCCATCAACAAGATCGACACCCAAGGCGCTGATCCGAAGCGCGTGCGCACCGAACTGCTGAGCCATGAAATCGTGGTGGAGAGCTTGGGCGGCGACACGCTGGAGATCGAGGTCTCGGCCCTTAAGAAGACGGGCCTGGACAAGTTGCTTGAAGCCATCGCGCTCCAGGCCGAAGTGCTGGAACTCAAAGCAAATCCTGAGCGTAACGCCGAAGGCGTGATCGTCGAGGCCAAGCTCGAACGCGGACGGGGCCCTGTTGGCACAGCGCTGGTTCAGCGCGGCACACTCAAGCTCGGCGACCTCATCGTAGCGGGCTCATCCTACGGCCGCGTCCGCGCGCTGATCAACGATCTCGGCGAACAAGTCAAAGCGGTTGGCCCATCTGTGCCGGTCGAGGTGCTCGGGTTTGATGCCGCGCCTGAAGCCGGCGACCAGTTCGCCGTGGTCGAGAACGAGGCGCGCGCCCGCGAGATCACCGACTACCGCCAGCGCGAGAAGCGCAGGCAGACGGCGGTTGCTGGCCAGCGCGGCAGCCTCGAGCAGATGATGAGCCAGCTTCAAGAGTCCGGCGTCAAAGAGTTCACGCTCGTGATTAAGGGCGACGTGCAGGGCTCGGTCGAGGCGATTACCTCAACGCTTGACGGTCTAGGCACCGATGAGGTCCGGGCCAATATCGTGCATGCAGGCGTTGGCGGCATCACTGAGTCAGACGTGGCGTTGGCAGCCACGTCGGGCGCTGCTTTGCTCGCCTTCAATGTGCGAGCAAATGTTCAAGCCCGCGAAGCTGCGGCTCGTGACGGCATCGAGATTCGCCAATACGCCGTGATCTACGACCTCGTCGATGACATCAAACAGGCCATGTCAGGTCTGCTGGCGCCCACGGTCCGAGAGACCTTCCTGGGCAACGCCGAGATCCTGGAAGTGTTCTCTATCTCCAAGGTCGGCAAGGTTGCCGGTTGCCGCGTGACCGAAGGCAAGGTCGAGCGTGGCGCTCAGGTCCGGCTGATCCGCGACAACATCGTGGTGCACGAAGGAAAGCTCTCCACCCTCAAGCGCTTCAAGGACGAAGTGAAAGAGGTGGTGTCTGGCCAGGAATGCGGCATGGCGTTCGAGGGCTATCAGGACATGCGCCAGGGCGACGTCATCGAGTGCTTCGAGGTCGAGCACGTCAAGCGCACGCTCTAAGCTGCGTCCACCGTTCATTTCGACGGCGTTTTTTCGAAGAGTCCGTATCCATGACCGTGCGCGATAACGGCAAGGCTCCAAGCCAACGCCAGCTCAAAGTGGGCGAGTTGATCCGCCATGCGCTGGCCCAGATTCTCAACCGTGGCGATATCTCCGACGAGGTCTTGAACCGTCATTCGCTGACCGTGCCGGAGGTCCGCATGACGCCAGACCTCAAACTGGCCACGGCCTATGTGATGCCGCTCGGCGGCGGCGAGGCCGACGAGGTGGTCGCCCATCTCGAGCAGCACAAGCGCTTCCTGCGTGGTGAGCTGGCGCGACGGGTCAATTTGAAATACATGCCGCAACTGAGGTTCAAGGTAGACGTCTCCTTTGAGAGTTCCGGCCGGATCGACGCGATACTCGCCTCGCCCAAGGTCGCCCGCGACCTTGACGAATAGCGGCCGGACGGAAGGGCGAGAAACATGGCGCGGCGGCGCAAAGGCCAATCGATCAATGGCTGGCTGATCCTCGATAAGCCCCAAGGTTTAACTTCGACCCGGGCCGTTGGGCGCGTGAGGCATCTGTTTGACGCGTCTAAGGCCGGCCATGCCGGCACACTCGACCCCCTCGCTACTGGAATTTTGCCGCTTGCCCTCGGAGAGGCGACCAAGACCGTGCCGTTCGTGGTCGATGGTAGAAAGGCCTATCGCTTCACCGTGCGCTTTGGCGCGGAGACTGACACCGATGATGCCGAGGGCAAGGCGGTCGAGACATCCGGCCAGCGCCCCAGCCGCGCCGAAATCGAGGCGGCGCTGCCGAGATTCACGGGCGACATTACCCAAATCCCTCCCCGCTACTCGGCCATCAAAGTGGAGGGCGCACGCGCCTACGACCTGGCCCGGGAAGATGAGGACTTCGAACTGGCGCCCCGGACCGTGACCATCGATCGGCTCGAACTCACCGATCACCCCGATGAAGACCATTGCGTGATCGAAGTCGAGTGCGGCAAGGGCACCTATGTGCGGGCCATTGCGCGCGATCTTGGTCGGATGCTTGGCTGTCTCGGCCATGTTGAGGTCTTGCGGCGGACGCGCGTCGGGGGGTTCACCGAGGCCGATACGGTCACGCTTGCCGAGGTCGAGGAGGCTGCGGCGAGTGAAGAGGGCAAAGAGGCCCTACTCAGTCTGCTTCGGCCGGTGGAAACGGCCCTAAAGGATATTCCGGCGCTCTCACTCAGCAGTTCCGATGCCGCAAGGCTCCGCCAGGGCCAGTCCGTATTGCTGCGGGGCCGGGATGCGCCGATTATGGGCGGGACGGTCTATGCCGTGTCGAGGGGCGCGCTGGTCGCCTTAGGAGAGGTCAGCCAGGGTGAATTCAGGCCCAAACGCATCTTCAATCTGCCGGGCTGACTGGAGGCTGGTTTTAGAGGGATTTAGGCGCTGATTTCCGGCCACAGCTGGACCCTAAATACTACTAGCCTAAAGCCCGATAATCCCTATATTGCACCGATTGCGCCGGGGCCGTATCGGCCCCGTACGCGCATTTTATCGACCGTGCTGGACGACATCCCGGCTCGGCCACCTGAAAACCCCTAATAGTAAGGATTATACGATGTCGATTAGCGCTGAGCGCAAGCAAGAGCTTATCCAGGAATACGCCACCAACAACGGGGACACCGGGTCTCCAGAGGTGCAAGTCGCGATCCTGACTGAGCGGATTACCAATCTTACCGGCCACTTTAAGACCCACGGCAAAGACAATCATTCGCGTCGCGGGCTGCTGAAAATGGTCAGCCAGCGGCGCCGGCTACTCGACTACGTCAAGTCGTGTGACCAGAGCAGGTATCAAGACCTCATCAAGCGGCTCGGTATCCGCCGGTAACGGCTGCCCTTTAGCGGGCAGATTACGAATAATTTGAACGGGCTTGCTCTCTCGCCATCCGGGCGAGGCGAGTATCTTCCCCAATCAATGGGACATGAACATGTTTGATAAACACATCGTAGAAATCGACTGGGGCGGACGCCCCCTTACATTCGAGACCGGGCGCATCGCCCGCCAAGCTGACGGCGCCGTGCTCGCCACCTATGGCGAGACAAGCGTTCTCGCCACCGTCGTCGCCGCCAGAGAGGAAAGGGTCGGCATCGACTTCTTCCCTCTGACCGTGAATTACCAGGAGAAGACCTTTGCCGCGGGCAAGATCCCCGGCGGCTTCTTCAAGCGCGAGGGCCGTCCGACCGAGAAGGACACCCTCACCTCCCGGCTGATCGACCGGCCCATCCGGCCGCTCTTTGCCAAGGGCTTCAAGCACGAGACCCAGGTTGTCACCACCGTGCTCTCCCACGACATGGAGAACGATCCGGACATTCTGGCTCTGGTCGCCGCATCTGCGGCACTCGCCATTTCCGGCATCCCCTTCTTGGGCCCGATCGGCGCCGCACGCGTCGGTTATATCAATGGCGAATATGCGCTCAACCCGCCGATCGACGACATGGCGGACTCGATTCTCGACCTAATCGTGGCCGGTACGACAGACGCCGTGTTGATGGTGGAGTCGGAGGCCAACGAGCTGGCTGAGGACGTGATGCTGGGCGCCGTGATGTTCGGTCACAGGAGTTTCCAGCCGGTCATCGAGGCGATCGTCAACCTGGCTGAGAAGTCGGCCAAGGAGCCCTGGGCACTCAAGAAGATCGACAATTCCGAGCTGGTGGCAAAGGTCAGCGAGATCGCCAATAGCGGTCTGCGCGAAGCCTACTCCATCGCCAGCAAGCAGGAGCGTCGCGACGGCATCTCCCAGGTCAAAGAGAAGGTCATCACCGAGCTCGTTCCCGAGGGTACTGACGCAGCGACAGCATCGAAAGTGTCCGCGGCCTTCAAGGAAGCCGAGAAGAGCCTCGTTCGCTCAGGCATTCTTGAGACGTCCCGGCGCATCGATGGCCGCGACCTCACCACGGTCCGGCAGATTGACTGCGAGGCCGGCATCCTGCCCCGCACCCATGGTAGCGCTCTGTTTACGCGCGGCGAGACGCAGTCACTCAGCGTCGCCACGCTTGGTACCGGAGACGACGAGCAGTTCGTCGACGCACTCCAGGGCACCTACAAAGAGACCTTCATGCTGCATTACAACTTCCCGCCCTTCTCGGTTGGTGAAGTTGGCCGCATGTCTGGCCCAGGACGACGGGAGATCGGTCACGGTAAGCTCGCTTGGCGCGCGCTCCACCCGGTGCTTCCCGGACGCGAAGAGTTTCCCTACACCATCCGCATCGTCTCGGAGATCACGGAGTCGAACGGCTCCTCCTCCATGGCAACGGTGTGCGCCTCTTCGCTCGCCATGATGGATGCAGGCGTTCCGCTCAAGAAGCCGGTCGCTGGTATCGCCATGGGCCTGATAAAGGAAGACGACAACTACGCCGTCCTCTCCGACATTCTAGGCGACGAGGATCATCTCGGTGACATGGACTTCAAGGTTGCCGGTACATCGGACGGGATCACCTCCCTGCAGATGGATATCAAGATCACCGGCATCACCGAGGAAATCATGAAGATCGCGCTGGATCAGGCGCGTGATGGCCGGCTGCATATCCTTGGCGAGATGGACAAGGCGCTGAACTCGGCCAGGCCTGAGCTTGGTGAGTATGCGCCGCGCATCGAGACGATCCACATTCCGGTCGACAAGATCCGGGAAGTGATCGGCACGGGTGGCTCGGTGATCCGCGAGATCGTTGCCGAATCCGGCGCCAAGATCGACATCTCCGACGACGGCACCGTCAAGATTGCTTCCGCCAATGCGGAATCGATCCGCGCGGCAATGGCCCGCATCAAGGGGATCACCGCCGAGCCAGAGGCTGGCGAGATCTACGAGGGCAAAGTCGTCAAAGTGATGGAGTTCGGGGCGTTCGTGAACTTCTTCGGCCCCAAAGACGGCCTGGTGCACATCTCACAGCTGGCTGAGGGACGTCCTGCGTCCGTGGCCGAGGTCGTCAAGGAAGGCGACACGGTGTGGGTCAAGCTGTTGGGCTTCGACGATCGCGGCAAGGTCCGCTTGTCCATGAAGGTAGTCGACCAGGCCACCGGCAAAGAGATCGAGAAGACCGACGCGAGCTAAGGCTCGCTTAAAGGCTCATGCCGATTAGGAATTTGGAGAGGGGCGCCGCTGGCGTCCCTCTTTTTTATGCCGTAGAATCGACTGCTGAGAGAGCCGAGACTACTGAGCGCTCGGAGCCTCGGGAACCTTTGAGTCCTTGGCGCAGCGCCAGCCGATGACGATGTATTTGTTGTTGTTCTGCCACTCGTCGGCCTTGGCGGCGGCCTCCCGAATGCAGGTCACCACATCGCCAGCCCCAGAACCCGGGACTTTGTATTCTTGGCACTTCTCCGGCGTGGCCAGGAGACACACCATCACAATCAGTTCGGCCATGCCTTACTCCTTTTGGAGGCCTAACGATCGCGCTCGGCACGCGCGGGCCACGTCTTATGTCGTTGTTGAACCGGGTAAAATTGTGGCGGACGACGGTCCTGTGAATGCAGTGACGCGTCGTAACCTTACTGCGCGGCCTCCTGGGAGCTCGCCTTCTCGACGGCTTCTTCAAGCTCCTCGGCATGCTCCATTGTCTTCAGCTGGTCCAGGGTCGGCATGAACGTGGTTGCGTAGCCACAATCCACGTAGTGCACCTCGCCGGTGACGGCGCCGGACAGGTCGGACAAGAGATAGAGCGCGGAACCACCGACTTCATCGAGCGTGGGCGAGCGGCGCATGGGCGCATTGCGTTGCTGATAGTGCAACAGCGTGCGCGCGTCCGAGATGCCGGCACCTGCGAGTGTACGCATTGGCCCGGCGGACAGCGCATTCACCCTGACACCCTTAGGCCCAAAGTCCGAGGCGAGATATTTCACGCTGGCCTCAAGCGCCGCCTTGGCGACGCCCATGACGTTGTAGCAAGGCACGACCCGGCTTGCGCCGCCATAGGTCAAGGTCAGCAGCGAACCATTCTCGGTCATCAGTTCGAAGGCAAGCTTGCAAACTTCCGTGAAGGAGAAGCACGAGATCACCATGGTGTTCTCGAAATTCTTGCGCGTCGTGTCGCAATAGCGGCCCTTAAGCTCGTTGCGATCGGAGAACGCCAGCGCGTGCACGACGAAATCGAGCGAGCCCCATTCCTTGCGGATCACGTCGAAGACATTCTCGACACTGGCAAGGTCCTCTACTTGGGCCTCTTCGATGATCGTCGCGCCGATGGACTTCGCCAGCGGTACGGCGCGGCGGCCGAAGGCCCCTGCCTGATAGCTGAATGCAAGCTCGGCGCCTTGGCCATGCAGCACGCGGGCGATGCCCCAGGCGATGGAGCGATCGTTAGCCACGCCCATCACCAGCCCTCGCTTACCCGCCATCAACGGGGCCGGCTCAGCGATGTCTTTTGTTTTTGCCATGGTACTTACTCTGCTTGGGGTTGATTGCCGTCGGGTCGCCGTCGCTCAGTCATCTAACCGGCGGAACACAAGTGAAGCGTTTGTGCCGCCAAAACCAAAGCTATTCGACATCACAGTGTTAAGGGCGACATTGTCCTTGCGCTGGCGCACGATGGGCATGTCGTCGAACTCCGGGTCCAGGTTCTCGATATTGGCGGACTCGCAAACGAAGCCGTTATTCATCATCAGCAGCGAATAGATCGCCTCATGGACGCCAGCCGCGCCGAGCGAGTGGCCGGTGAGCGACTTCGTGGCGCTGATATCCGGACATTTGTCGCCAAACACTTCCCGTATTGCTTCAATTTCGCGGGAGTCGCCGAGCGGCGTCGAAGTTGCGTGAGGGTTGATGTAGTCAATCACGCCCCCGTCGCCATTAAGATTTTGCATGGCCATGCGCATGCAGCGCACCGCGCCTTCGCCGGAAGGCAGCACCATATCGAAGCCGTCGGACGTGGCGCCATAGCCCACCAGCTCGGCATAGATATGCGCGCCACGGGCGCGGGCATGCTCAAGCTCTTCCAGCACCAAGACACCGGCACCGCCGGCAATGACAAAGCCGTCGCGCGCTGCATCATAGGCGCGGCTCGCCGTTTCGGGACGGTCGTTGAAATCGGAAGACATGGCGTTCATGGCGTCGAACAGGACGGACAGCGTCCAATCGAGTTCTTCGCCGCCACCGGCAAACACGATGTCCTGTTTGCCCAACTGGATCAGTTCGCTGCCATTGCCGATGCAGTGGGCGGACGTCGAGCAAGCCGAGGAGATGGAATAGCTCACGCCCTTGATGTGATAGGGCGTCGACAGGGTCGCCGAGTTGGTGGAGCACATCGACTTCGGCACTTCGAAGGGACCGACCTTCTTAGGGCCCCGTTCGCGCGTCGTGTCGGCTGCCCGCACGATCGCGCGGGTCGATGGGCCGCCCGAGCCCATGATCAAGCCAGTGCGCTCGTTAGAGATATCGTCCTCGTCGAGGCCCGCATCCCGGATCGCCTGCTCCATGGCGATGTAGTTCCAGCCGGCTCCGGCGCCCATGAAGCGGCGGACCTTCCGGTCTACCATGCTCTCCCAATCGATCTCGGGGGCGCCATGCACCTGGCAACGGAAGCCGAGCTCGGCATAGTCGTCGGCCTTTACGATGCCGGACTTTGCTTCACGCAGCGAGGCAAGCACCTCCTGGGCAGAGTTGCCGATGGAGGACACGATGCCCATACCGGTTACGACCACGCGTTTCATAAGGCAAACGTCCTTAAGTTCAGTGCCGCATTCAAAAAAGGATTAAGCACCAGCGGGAGCGGCTTCTTCCGCCTGGAACAGGCCGACCCTCAGATCCTTGGCAGTGTAGATCGTCTCGCCGTCGGCTTTAAGATAGCCATCGCCCGTGCCGAGGGTGAATTTGCGGCTGATCACGCGTTTGACCTCGACGATATATTCGAGCTTACGCACGGTCGGCACGACCATGCCGGAAAATTTGACTTCGCCCACGCTAAGCGCGCGGCCCTTGCCGGGGTCGCCCCGCCAGCCGAGAAAGAAACCGAGCATCTGCCACAGCGCGTCGAGCCCAAGGCAGCCCGGCATCACCGGATCGCCCTTGAAGTGGCAGGCGAAGAACCAGAGATCAGGCGTCACGTCGAGTTCAGCGACGATGCGGCCTTTGCCATACTCGCCGCCGTCGTCCTGCACCTGCGTGATGCGGTCGAACATGAGCATGGGCGGCAGGGGCAGTTGCGCATTGCCCGGGCCGAACAACTCGCCCCTGGCGCAAGCGAGCAACGCCTCGTAGTCGAATTGGCCCTGCCGTTCGACCGTCGGTTTCTGCACTCTGTTAAATCCTTCGCCTTGAGCCTGAGAATATGGGTCGTTTCCTAACACAGTCAAAGGCCCGCCAAAAGCCCGCGACCGGGCCATCAGGGGTGCCCCACCTAGCACCAGGACAATATGCCGCCAAGCGGAACTTCCAGCCTTGCCCTGAGCCATGCGCGGGACAATCTAGCAAAAAGACAGCCAGGCCGCGGCGTTGCGGTGGGCGAGGGTTCCCCTTATATTTCAGGGGTTCAACCTTTGCGTGATAAGATAGTCAGATGGAAAAATCGCTACAGGAGCCGCATGACGCGGCGGTCGAGACAGTGACTGGAGACGTTGCCGAGATTTTGCGCGGCGCGGGGCTTAGGCCGACGCGTCAGCGGGTCGCATTGGCTCGTCTGCTATTTGCCGAAGGCGATCGGCACGTTACTGCCGAACGGCTGCACGAAGAAGCTTTGACCGTCAAAGTCCCGGTGTCGCTCGCCACCGTATACAACACGCTCCACCAGTTCACTGGCGCCGGACTCCTCCGGGAGGTCGCGGTCGAAGGCGCCAAGACCTATTTCGACACCAACACGTCGAATCACTACCACTTTTTCTGCGAGCGTTCCGGCAAGCTTCTGGATATCGACACCGGCGCCCTCAACATTGAGGGCCTGCCAGAGGCTCCTGAGGGCAAGGTCATCTCCCGCGTCGATGTGCTTGTGCGGCTCGTCGACAAACCCGGCAGCTAGACCCCTTTAATCCTTAGCCAGACACTATCGACTGCGTGACCATCGCGGGAGAGGCGCTTACTCGACCTTTTCGTCGCGATAGACGCCCCAGAGCTTGCCCTGCTCCACATAGCCGGAATATTTGTCGATCGTGAGCTCGCACCACTCGCCGTCGCATTCCACGATGTCACCGATCACGCCGGACTGAAGCTCAGCCACGGTGCTGGACCCCGTAGACTGACCATCGTGAAGCTTGACGCTTTCCTGCCCCTGGCCCTTGGCCCAGGGGCTGATGAGCACGGTGCGCCGGCCGCTCAACAGGCTGTGGAATACCCAGCCTTCGGCCCCATCGCTGTCGCGCACGCGGCGCCAATTCTCGGATTCGGCAAAAATCTCGACCGGAAGGCCCGCGCGGGAGAAGACCCAGACCACCGGCTGATCGGTGTTTGGACCGCGGCGGACATTGACCTTGTCCGACTTGAGGCTGACATAGCGCGGCAAAGCCAAGCCAGTCTTGGACCCGACTGTCCTCGCCGGCTTTTTGACGCCGTCGTCGGCCGCATTCCCTGGGCTCGCCGCGAAGGCGAGGCTCAAGGCCAACCCAATTCCGATTAAAGCGCGATTGCGCACCGTCTCACCCCCGTCTTGGCACCCTGATATCCTCGCCGATAGGGCTGAAAATCCGAATCGGCACTCTCTGAATGACCGAGAAAAGTGAAAGGATCGTGGCTCCAGACAATTTCCCGGCCTGAGGCCAATATGACGCTTTATCTCGTAAAGCCCCTTCTGTTAGACAAAGCGCGCAAAACAAGCATCTGATAATCGCCTTTCGGGGAATCCTCCCCGCCGCTAGCCTCCTGACGGGATAAGTTATGGCTTCTGATCGACCGCTCGTAATCATCACGCGCAAACTGCCGGACGTCGTGGAAACACGGCTCAGGGAGCTATTTGATGCGCGGCTCAATATCGACGACAAGCCGTTTTCGCAGGAAGAGCTGATCGAGGCGGTCAAAACCGCCGACGTGCTCGTGCCGACGGTCACCGATCGCATCGACCGTACCGTGCTGAGCCAGGCGGGGCCCAACCTCAAACTGATCGCCCAATTCGGCACCGGCGTCGACAATATCGACCTCGATACCGCAAGGAACCGTTCGATCCTTGTCACCAACACGCCCGGCGTGCTGACCGAGGACACCGCCGACATGACCATGGCGCTAATCCTCGCTGTGCCGCGACGCTTGACGGAGGGCGCAGCCCTGCTCAAGGCTGGCGATGGTTCGTGGCAGGGTTGGTCTCCCACCTGGATGCTCGGCCACCGCATCTATGGCAAGCGGCTCGGCATTGTCGGCATGGGGCGCATCGGCCAGGCCGTGGCGAAGCGGGCCAAGGCGTTCGGCCTCCAGATCCACTACCACAACCGCAGGCGCATCTCGGCCGACGTTGAGCAGGCACTCGAAGCCACCTATTGGGACAGCCTCGACCAGATGATGGCCCGTATGGACATCATCTCCGTCAACTGCCCGCACACGCCGGCAACCTATCATCTGCTGTCGGCGCGCCGGCTGGCCCTGATGAAGCCGTCCTCCTATATCGTCAACACCGCGCGCGGCGAAGTGATCGACGAGAACGCAATGGCCCGGATGATCGACAATGGCGAGCTCGCCGGCGCCGGTCTCGATGTCTTCGAGCACGAGCCCGCGGTGAACCCGAAGCTGCTCGGCAGCGACAAAGTCGTGGTCTTACCGCACATGAGCTCGGCGACGCTCGAAGGCCGCGTCGACATGGGCGAGAAGGTCATCATCAACATCAAGACCTTCCTCGACGGCCATGCGCCGCCGGACCGTGTCCACCCCGCAATGTTCTAGGAGCGCTCCGCGCTTCCGCTAGTCGGCCGTGCTGGAAGAGGCATCGGCTTTAGGGGCCTCCGCAGCGGAGGCCTCTTCAGTTTCCACGTGCTCGGGCCGGAAGCCCATGCCGACGAGCCGGGCCGGGAAGCGCCGCAGCCATGGAAAGCGGTCGAGCATCTTCACGGCAAAGGGCGGCTTTGGCCGCTTTGTCATGGAAAGAACGTTGGAAATTACGCGGTTCTGGATGGCGATCTGAAGCGCTTGCGTCATCTCTGTGGGCCATTGCCGCCGCTTCTGTACCTTACGCAGATCCTCTTCCGTGACCGTGCCGTCGCGCAACGGGGTGGCCAGAATATTGGCGGTGGCGACCGCATCCTGAATGGCGAGATTGATGCCGACGCCGCCGACCGGCGACATGGCATGCGCCGCGTCACCGATGCAAAGCAGGCCTGGCTTGTACCATTGCTTCAGGCGGTCGACCCGCACGCTGAGCAGCTTCACGTCGTCCCAAGACGTGATCTCGCGCACGCTGTCGGACAATGTCGGTTCCAGCGCGACCAGGGCAAGACGGAACGCCTCCAGCCCCTTGCGGCGCAGCTCGTTGAAGCCGCCTTTAGCGATGACGAAGGCGCACTGCCAGTAATCGCCACGGTCGATCATGATGAAGAACCGGCCGGACTCGATACGGCCCAAGGTCTCCGCTCCGTCCTCGGGCTTCTTGGATAGGCGCAGCCACAGCACGTCCATGGGTGCGCCACGATCTTCGACCTCGAGGCCAGAAAGCTGGCGCACCGTGGAATGTCTGCCGTCGGTACCGATTACGAGATCGGCGCGAACTTCCAGATCGCCTTGCGGCGTCGCCGCCTTCAGACCGACGACCCGGTCGCCGTCTGTCAGAAGCTCGTCCACCTCCGCCTGCATATGGAGATGGAATGTGGAATAGCGCTTGCCGGCTTGGGCGAGAAAGTCGAGGAACTCCCATTGCGGCATGAAGGCGAGAAATTTGCTGTGGGTCGGAAGATGCGAGAAGTCGGCAATGGTGACGAACTCGTCGCCGATCTTGGCGCCAAGCTCTGCCACTTCCTGGTGCGGCCGCTTCAAGAAGTCATCGAGCAAGCCAAGCTCGTGCATGACCTCAAGCGTCGAGGGGTGGATGGTGTCCCCGCGGAAGTCGCGGAAGAAATCGGCGTGCTTTTCGAGCACGACGACGTCGACGTCAGCTCTTGCCAGGAGATAGCCCAGCATGACCCCGGCGGGGCCGCCGCCGGCGATTGCACAATTTGTGGTGATGGTTCCCGTGCTCACGCGCGCCTTGGTAGAGAAAACTGGTTAACGCCTGCCTATCCCTTCGACCCCACGACCTCCTGGCGGTGATGGGACAGGTCCTTAAATCGCGGATTTCGGCCATTTAGTGGGCTTTCGGGGTCCCAGCCATAGGAAACCGTGGAGACCCGCGCCTGAAGCGCATCATAGAGAAGCAGCCGGCCCACCAGGCTCTCGCCGATTCCGAGCAGCTCTTTCACCACCTCCACCGCCTGGAGGCTGCCGATGACGCCAGCCACGGCGCCAAGAATGCCGGCCTCGGAGCAGGCTGGGACGGTGCCGTCCGGCGGGCTTTGCGGGAATAGGCAGCGATAAGACGGACGGGGATTGCCATCCTCACCGATCTCGAAGGCGCGGAACGTGGTCAGCTGACCGTCGAACGGGCCGACAGCAGCGAACACCAGCGGCAGCTTGGCGAGGTAGCAGGCGTCGTTGACGAGATAGCGCGTGGCGAAATTGTCGGAGCCGTCAGCGACGATGTCGAAGCCGGAAATGATGGCGAGCGCGTTCTCCGGTACGAGCCGCGTGGAATAGAGCTGCGTCTCCACATTTGGGTTGAGGCGCGCGATAGTCGCCGCCGCGCTCTTGGTCTTCGGCGCGCCCACCGCATTGGTGTCGTGGACGATCTGCCGCTGAAGATTGTCGAGGCTGACGCGGTCATCATCGATAATGCCGATGGTGCCGACGCCCGCCGCGGCAAGATAGAGAATGAGCGGCGAACCAAGTCCGCCAGCGCCAACCACGAGGACGCGCGCGGCTTTGAGCCGCTGCTGGCCTTCGCCGCCGATCTCTTTCAGCACCAGATGGCGCTTATAGCGTTTGATCTCGTCAGGGGTGAGCATAGCTGGAATGTAGGGCATCGCTCGCAAACATGGGAGGGATTGCCAATCATTCCTTCGTCATCCGAGTTTTCAGCCGGTGGAGCCAAAGCCGCCCTCGCCCCGGTCGGTATCATCGAGCGTTTCCACCGGCACGATGTCCACATGAGTGACCGGCGCAATGATGGCTTGGGCGATGCGGTCGCCGCGCTGGATGAGAAAAGTGTCGCTGCCGAGATTAATGAGGATCACTTTGATCTCGCCGCGATAGTCGGCGTCGATGGTGCCCGGGCTGTTGAGGACGGTGACGCCGTGTTTCAGAGCCAGTCCCGAGCGCGGCCTGATTTGCGCCTCGTGACCTTCCGGAAGCGCAAACGCCAAGCCGGTCGGAATGAGCACGCGGTCGCTCGGCGCTAACGAAACGGGACCGTCTTCGGGTACGGCAGCAACGAGATCGAAGCCAGCGGCATGGGCTGACTGATAAGAGGGAAGCGGCAAGCCTTCTCCGTGCGGCAGGCGCAGAACCCGAACGGCCACACTCATTCGGCGGCCGAACGCACGGTGGACAGGGTCTCCGCGGCACGGGACAGGAGCCGCGTCGCCATCTCATCCTTGCTCATGGGCGCCCAATCCTCGACGCCGGCGCCGGTGACGAGATGCACGATAGTGCGGTCGCCGCCCATGATGCCGGTTCCGGCTGACACGTCATTGGCGACGATCCAGTCCGCACCCTTGGCGCGGCGCTTGGCGGCCGCATTGGCGGGGAGATTTTCTGTCTCGGCGGCGAAGCCAATGACCATGTCCGGCCGCTGGGGCGAGGGCTTAGCCAGGGTCGCCAGAATATCGGGGTTCTGCGCCAGCGCGAGGGTGACGTCTCCACCGCTCTGCTTCTTGAGCTTTTGCGCCGCTTCTTGCGACGCACGCCAGTCGGCAACTGCCGCCGCACAAATCGCAATGTCGGCGGGAAGCGCATCGAGCACGGCGTCGAGCATGTCGTAGGCCGTCTCAACTTTGACCAGCTGCACGCCCTCGGGATCGGGCAGCGCCACGGGACCGCTCACCAAGGTCACGCGCGCCCCGAGGCTCACGGCGGCACGCGCGAGCGCATAACCCTGCTTACCGGAGGAGCGGTTGGCGATGTAGCGCACGGGGTCCAACGGTTCATGGGTGGGGCCGGAGGTGATCAGCACATGGCGCCCGCTTAAGGGCCCCACCTGCTTCACGCTCAGCAAATGTTCGATCACATCGACAATCGCCAGCGGCTCGGCCATGCGGCCCGGTCCGTATTCGCCGCACGCCATCTCGCCCTCGTCGGGCCCGACGAACGCGATATCATCGGCGCGCAGCGTGGCGATGTTCCGGCGGGTCGCCGGATGCTGCCACATGCGGACATTCATAGCGGGCGCCACCAGAACGCGCTTGTCGGTGGCGAGCAACACGGTCGAGGCAAGATCGGACGCGGTGCCCGTCGCCATCTTGGCCAGAAGGTCGGCGGTGGCCGGCGCCACCACGACCAGATCAGCCTCGCGCGACAGCCTGATATGGCCGATCTCCGCCTCGTCTTTGAGGTCGAACAGGTCAGTGAAGGTCTTGTCCTCGGAGAGCACGGAAAAGGACAGCGGCGTGACGAATTCGGCGCCACCCTTGGTCAGGATCACGCGCGACGACACGCCCCGCTCTTTCAAGCGGCGCACGAGGTCGAGGCTCTTATAGGCGGCGATACCGCCACCAACGACCAAGAGGATGCGTTTGCCGTTCACTTTCGTCTCACTCCGCAATCATTCCCTCAGAAAACAGGGATCCACTCATCGCTAATCTTAGCAAAATGGGCCTGGGTGGTCACTGGATTGCCCGGTCACGCGGGGTAACGACCAGAAATAGGGTTAGCGGCGATAGCTCAAAACAGAAGCCTTATCGCAATGACCACAAGGGCTATCGCGCCAACCCAGATACCAAGCCGGCTCCAGCGGTCCCGGCGGTTCTGGGCCGCTGTCAGCCGCGCCACGCTCTGGCCGTCGAGATGCAAGCCGTCTTCGGCCACAGTGGCGAGAGCATCCATTGAGCGCTCGGCCCGATCGAGAAGCTTCGGGATGTCGCCAACGAAACGGCCAACCGACACCGCGCCTTCCGCCGCCTGTTCGATGCGCGCGCCGGCGCCAAGCTGACTCTCCAGCCACTCCTTGGCCACGGGTTCGGCCACGACCCACATATTGAGATCGGGATCCAGGCCGCGCCCCACGCCCTCGACCACCACCATGGTCTTTTGCAGCATGATCAGCTCGGGCCGCGTCTCCATGTCGAAGACCTCGGTGTATTGGAACAGCTGGCCCAAGAGGTGCGCCATGGAAATTTCGGATGCGGGACGGTCCATGATCGGCTCGCCGATGGCGCGCAAAGCTTGGGCAAATTGCGCCACCGAATGTTTGCGCGGCACATAGCCCGCGTCGAAATGCACCTCGGCCACGCGGGTGTAATTGCGGGTGATGAAGCCGTAGAGGATTTCGGCGAGGAAACGCCGCTCCTTCATACTCAAGCGGCCCATGATGCCGAAATCGACGGCGACGATGTCACCGTCCGCATCGACGAATAGATTTCCCGGATGCATGTCGGCGTGGAAGAAGCCATCCCGCAACGCATGGCGCAGGAAGGTCTGCATCAACCGTGCGCCGAGCGCTTTTAGGTCATGACCCGCGGCGGCAATCTTCTCATGATCGCCAAGCTGAATGCCGTCGACCCATTCGAGCGTCATCACGCGCCGCGCGCTGCGCGTCCAATCCACCTTGGGAACCCGGAAGCCTTCATCGTCCTTGGAGTTGTCGGCCATCTCGGAGATGGCCGCGGCCTCCATGCGCAGGTCCATCTCGACGGCGACGGACTTGGCCAGCGTGTCGACAATCGCTAGGGGCCGCAAACGCCGTGACGGCGCATGGAACCGCTCGATCATGCGCGCGGCGAAGAAATAGCTGTCGAGGTCTTTCTGGAAGCGGCGCTCGACGCCGGGCCGAAGCACTTTGACGGCGACGGTCTTCAACGTGCCGTCGGGGCCCTTCACCTTGGCCTTGTGGACTTGGGCGATGGAGGCGGCGGCGACCGCCGGGCCGAACTCGGCAAAGAGCTCATCGATCGGCGCTTCGAGTTCCGCCTCCACGGCCTTCACCGCCTCGTCTTGTGAAAAGGGCGGCAAGCGATCTTGGAGCGTCGACAAGTCTCGCGCCAGTTCGCGCCCGATGAGGTCGTCGCGGGTGGCGAGGAACTGGCCGAGCTTGATGTAAGAGGGGCCAAGCGAAGTAAGCGCCTTGGAAAGCCGCGCCTGGTTGCCGGTGGCCGCACCATTCTTACGCAAGGGCGACGTAGCGCGAGAAAACAGACCAAGCGGACCCGGCAAATTGACATGCTCGGGCAGGACGCGCGCACCGCTCCAGCCAAGCTTCACGCCCGCCTTCGTCAGCCGCGCCATGTTGGCAATGGCGTTCACGTCAATTGCCTCATCTCAGAGCCGCCAGCCGGAGTGGATCGCCGCGATGCCACCGGTGAGATTTCGATAACGCCCAAGCTCGAAGCCCGCATCTTTAGTCAACTGCATGAAGCTTTCTTGATCGGGGAAGCGCCTGATGCTCTCCACGAGATAGCGATAGGACTCTGCGTCACCGGCCACAAGGGCGCCAAGCGGCGGGATCGCATTGAAAGAGTAAGCATCGTAAATCGTGTCCAACAGAGGCATCTCGACGCGCGAGAACTCTAGGCAGAGAAACCGCCCTCCGGGCTTCAGCACGCGGAACGCTTCCGACAGCGCCGCCTCAATATGGGTGACGTTGCGAATACCAAAGGCGATCGTATAGGCGTCGAAGCTGGCATCAGGGAACGGCAAGGCTTCCGCATTGCCTTGCACGAAGCTGAGCGGCTCTTGACCCGTGGCGCGCGACCTGCCCGCCTCGAGCATCTCCGCGCTGATGTCGCAGATCACCGCAGAGCCGCCCGCGCCAGCCTGTTTCAAAAAACGAAAAGCGATGTCGCCCGTGCCGCCGGCGACGTCGAGCAGATCAAAAGCCGTGTCGTTTTTCGGTGGGCTCAACGCATTGAGAAGATCCGCCTTCCACAAGCGATGGAGACCGCCCGACATGAGGTCGTTCATCACGTCGTAGCGCCGCGCGACCTTGGCGAACACCTCGTTCACTAGGCCCTGGCGAGCGCTTTCGTCCACGGAGGCAAAGCCGAAGCTCGTCGCCGTATCAACGGAATCGCGGTTTTTCAGGTCCTCGGACATGCGGCGGACCATAGCGTAAGGCCCGAGACCGCGCTATTGTTGCGCTGCAATGAGATTTCTTCTGCACTGCACTATGACGGGTCGCCATGCCTGAGCTTCCTGAGGTCGAGACCGTTTGCCGGGGTCTGGAGCCCGTGCTCGTGGGCAACACCTTCTCGCGCGTCGAGCAACGGCGTCCCGATTTGCGCTTTCCGTTGCCGAAGCGGTTCGGCGAGCGGCTCGAAGGCCGCAAAATCGAGGCGCTGGACCGGCGGGCCAAATATCTGTTGGCGCGGCTCGACGACGGCGAGGTATTGGTCATGCATCTCGGCATGACGGGCCGCTTCGCCATTGATCATGCCGCCGACGCGAAGGCGGAGCCTCGCCAAATAGCTCCACCGAAGCACGAGCACATCGTGTTCCATCTCAACGACGGCGCCAGGATTCGCTACAGCGACACCCGCCGTTTTGGCCTGATGGATCTGATCCCCGGGGCGACGCTCGACGACCACGCACTATTTAAGGGTCTTGGCATCGAGCCGTTGGGCGATGGCCTGACGCCCGAATGGTTCGCTCAAAAGCTCAAAGGCAAGGCCACGCCGATCAAGGCCGCGCTCCTCGACCAGCGGCTGATCGCCGGCATCGGTAATATCTATGCCTGCGAGGCGCTCCACCGCGCAGGCATTTCTCCTCTAAGGCTCGCCGGGACGCTGGCCACGAAGTCCGGCAAGCCGACCAAGAAGACCGAAGCGCTGGTCGACGCGATCAAGGCCGTGCTGGTGAGCGCCATCAAAGCGGGCGGGTCGTCGTTGCGCGATTATCGCCACACCGACGGCCGGCTTGGCCGCTTTCAACATTCATTCAAGGTCTATGGCCGGGCCGGGAAACCCTGCCGAAAGACGGGATGCGGCGGCACGATCGCCCGCGTCGTCCAAAGCGGCCGTTCGACCTTTCACTGTCCAGCCTGCCAAAAATAAGGGAACTGACACTCATGTCCGCCGAAGAGATCGCAAGAAGCGCCGATACGCCCAAGGCAAGCCCCTACGAGACGCTGATTGTCACCACGCAAGGCAAAGTCGGGCTGATCACGCTCAACCGTCCTCATGCCCTAAACGCCCTCAACACGCTTCTCATCAGCGAACTCAATCGCGCGCTGAAGGCCTTCGAAACCGACCCCAATATCGGCGCCATCGTCATCACCGGCAACGAGAAGGCTTTTGCGGCGGGCGTCGACATCAAAGAGATGCACACCAAGACATTTGTCGAAGCCTATGGCAGCGACTTTCTGGCGCCGTTCGACAAGATCGGCACCATCCGCAAGCCGATCATCGCTGCCGTGGGTGGCTATGCGCTTGGTGGCGGCTGCGAGCTTGCCATGTCTTGCGACATCATCATTGCCGCCGACAACGCCGTGTTCGGCCAGCCGGAGATCAATCTCGGCATCATGCCAGGCGCGGGCGGCACCCAGCGGCTGACGCGCGCGGTCGGCAAGGCCAAGGCCATGGAGCTTTGTCTCACCGGACGCCAGATGCGGGCCGAGGAGGCCGAGCGCGCCAATCTGGTGAGCCGTATTGTGCCCGCAGACGAGCTCTTGGATGAGGCGATGAAAGTCGCCGCCAAGATCGCCAGCCTGTCGCAGCACGCGGTGATGATGATCAAGGAAGCGATCAACCGCGGCTTCGCCACGACACTGGCCGAAGGCACCCGCTTTGAGCGCGGCCAGTTCTACTCGCTGTTCGCCACCGAAGACCAAAAAGAGGGCATGGCCGCCTTCATCGACAAGCGGAAGCCTGCCTTCAAGAACCGCTAGGGGGACGTCTTGTGGATCGAGGGCACCAGCCCAGGGTTTGCACGGAGTTGACGCTTTTAGGGGTGCTCGCTATAGAGCACCCTAATTCGTGTTTCTCTCGAGCTTTCCGCCGCGACTTCCGCAGGCCGAAAGCCGACTCAAGGATTTCAAGAAATGGCCAATACCAAGTCGGCGAAGAAAGCCGTTCGCCAAACCATCCGCCGGACTGCCGTCAACAAGACACGCCGGACCGAAATGCGCGGCTCCGTCCGTAAGGTCGAAGAAGCGATTGCATCGGGCGACAAGGAAGCCGCTCAGACCGCCTTGAAAGAAGCCGAGCCCGTGATGGCCCGGACAGCTCAGCAGGGCATCCAGCATCGCCGGACCGCGTCCCGGAAGGTCTCTCGCCTCTCCAAGCGCATCAGCGCCATGGCAACCGCCTAAGTCGATAAACCGACACTGTTGCATGGCTGCCACATTGGCTGCGCAGGCTCGCGCGCGCCACATGTCAATTTGACGAATATTTCAACTACTTGACGTCCAGCCGGCGGCAGGACGCGCCTGCGCTTATCCACCGGCCTACTCCTTAAAAAAAAATTCTTCGGCCAAAAAATCGCGCTGAAACCCCTGCTTTTGGGGCTTTTCAGGACCTGCGGTGGTCGATTCACGCTTGCGGGACAGTGGCTTGGAAAGCGCAACAGATCGCTTCACTGAAGGGTCATTTAGCGCCAGGCGGAGATGTTCGCGCGCTTGCTCGGCTTAGATTGCCTGTGTATAGTCTAGTCATCCGAACGGGGAAGTCCCCTCCTTACATTTCAGTATCTTGGCCTTGGCCGTTCCAGGGACAGGTTTTCCTTTGTCTTCGTAGTAAGGAGGGATGAACATCTTGTGCAATTCTTTTGCATAAGCGGTGGGTACTGCGGGTATAAATTGCGTAAAGCCACCACGAATTGTGGTCAGCATAAAAACTGTTCTTGCGACGTGCTCACATTTTTAGAGGAGGAGGCACGATCTTGGGCGCGCAGTCTGACGAAACCGCGACCGACGAGGTTGATGTAGCTACGGCCTGGAAGGGCCTTAAGGCAAACTCTCGGTCGCAGCTTGTCGATGTGCGCACTCGCGCGGAGTGGACTTATGTCGGGATCCCCGATCTTGGGCCTTTGGGTAAACGGACTGTCCTCGTGGAATGGCAGACCTTTCCCGATCAGTCTGTGGATCCGCGTTTTGCCGAGCGTCTAGCCAGCGAGTTGAAGGCGCTCGATGTCCAGTTAGACGACGACCTTTTCTTTATTTGCCGTTCGGGAAGCCGGAGCCTGGCAGCAGCCAGCGCAATGGCATCGGCGGGGTACCGTGCCTGTCACAACGTCACGGAGGGGTTTGAAGGACCGCTCGACGACGAGAGACATCGCGGCTCCCTATTAGGGTGGAAAGCGATCGGATTGCCCTGGCAGCAAGGCTAGGAGCCGGTCCGCGTCAAGCAAGTTGGCTGCTCCAGTGTGAAGCGTGCGGTGCGTAAAGGCGCTAACGAGGCGAATGGGAAAGAACAAAAACCGTGGCACATGCAGAGGCACAAGCACAGCGACCGGAGCAGTGCGCGCCAAGCGACGCTTGGGCGAAAGTCAAATCCCGGCTACGCGGCGAATTGGGTGAAGACGTCTACGCCAGCTGGTTCAGAGGCGTGGAAGTTGAACAGGTGGATAACGGGATAGTCCATCTTACCGTGGCGACACGTTTCCTAAGGAACTGGCTCCGAACGCACTACTACGACTCTGTTCTGAGGCAGGTGCGTGCCGAATGGCCAACCACCGAGCGCATCGAATTCAGCGTCCGGCAACCGCATTTCACTATCGAGCAGCCTAAGGAGCCGTCCCATGACAGGCGGAGTCCGGCACTGGCCGCTTCCGGTCTTACACCGCTGCCGATGCCGCTGCGCACTGGCTATGGTGGGTTTGAGGGTTCGCCGCTGGACCCGCGCCTGACCTTTTCGAGCTTTGTGGTCGGCAATACGAACAAGCTGCCCCACGCCGCCGCTCAGCAGGTCGCGAGCGCGTTCTCCAGCCCGCAATTGCCATTCAACCCATTGTTCCTGCATGGCAATGTCGGCTTAGGCAAAACCCATTTGCTGCATGCAATCTCGTGGGAGATCAAGCATCAGAAGCCCGAGGCCGAGGTTCTTTATCTTACGGCCGAGCGTTTCATGTCGGGCTTCGTGCAGGCCTTGCGGGCCCGCGATGCCCTGGCCTTCAAAGAAAAGCTCCGCAATATCGACATTCTCCTGATCGACGACATGGAGTTTTTGCAGGGCCCGACCATTCAGCAGGAGTTCTGTCACACGCTGAATTCGCTGATCGACGGCGGACGCCAGGTGGTGGTGGCGGCAGATCGCGTGCCCACCCATCTCGACAAGCTCGACATGCGTATGCGGTCGCGGCTCGGCGGCGGTCTCGTGGCCGAGATCAAGGCCATGGACTACGAGCTCCGTCATGAGATCCTTGTGAAGCGGGCGCAAGAAGCCTGTACCGAGACCAACGGCCTCGACGTTTCCGAGACAGTGCTGGCATTTCTGGCCGAGCGCCTGACCGAAAGCGGACGCGAGCTTGAAGGCGCCGTCCACCGTTTGCGAGCGAGCTACCAACTCACCGATGAGCCGGTCAGCATCGCTGTCGCCGAACAGATCGTGCGTGACCTCATGCGCGGGGCCGAGCCACGGCGTGTCCGCATCGATGACATCCTGCGGACCATCTCCAAGCACTACGGGGTCAACCGCGGCGACCTCCTGTCGGCGCGGCGCAACCGGTCAATCGTGCGGCCACGTCAGATCGGCATGTATCTCGCCAAGATGCTGACCTCCCGTTCGCTTCCCGAGATCGGGCGGCGGTTCGGAAACCGCGACCACACCACGGTGCTGCACGCGATCCGCAAGATCGAGCAGCTCATGAGTGACGATAATCAGCTTCGCGAGGAAATCGAGCTTCTGAAGCGCCTGCTGCGCGACTAAAGGGATGACGGGAGGTGTCTTCTACTGGACCGGGGCACCTCCCGCCGCTCTTGCAAATTGGGGCCCATCGCGTCAAGTTTGACCGGGCTTCGGCCCGCCACGCCTTTGGCTACCAAGGGCCGGACCGAAGCCATAAACGCTTCGGGCTGGGTCATCCCAGCAAAGAAAGCGTCAATTTTCGG
Source organism: Methyloceanibacter sp. (assembly GCA_018067145.1). Taxonomy (GTDB): domain Bacteria; phylum Pseudomonadota; class Alphaproteobacteria; order Rhizobiales; family Methyloligellaceae; genus Methyloceanibacter. The sequence continues at coordinate 2,964 of JAGPVD010000038.1, read as the reverse complement.
GGTATTCTCCAATCATGCGCCTCACTATCGACAAGCCGAGCCTCGCCAAGGCGCTCGCCCATGTGGCGAGCGTGGTAGAGCGGCGCAATACCATCCCCATCCTGTCCAACGTGCTTCTTGCCACCAGCGGGAACGAGCTCCGGCTGACCGCTACCGATCTCGACATGGAGCTTGTGGAGACGGTTCCTTGCCGATCCCAAGACGACAGTGCCATCACCGTGCCCGCGCATATGTTTTTCGACATCGTGCGCAAGCTGCCTGAGGGCAACGAAATTGAGCTCGAGCGCGATGCCGAGCAGGAGCGGCTCGTGATTACGAGCGGCCCTGCCCAATTCTCCCTGCAGACATTGCCGGCCGATGATTTTCCGGCGCTGAGCGTCGACGATCTGGGCCACGCCTTCACATTGGCCGCTGCGGACCTCAAGCGCCTGATCGAAAAAACGCAATTTGCCATCTCCACCGAGGAGACCCGCTACTACCTGAACGGTATCTATCTTCACGCCGCCGAAAGCGACGGCAAGCCGACCTTGCGGGCCGTGGCGACCGACGGCCATCGTCTGGCGCAGATCGATCTGCCTCTACCCTCCGGCGCCGAAGGCATGCCGGGCGTGATCGTGCCGCGGAAGACCGTGGTCGATCTTGCCAAGCTGGTGGAAGACGCCGATGGCCATGTCAGTATCGAGCTTTCGCCGTCCAAAATTCGCGTCTCGGCGGGCCGGGTGGTGCTCACGTCGAAGCTCATCGATGGGACATTCCCCGACTATGGGCGCGTCATCCCGCAAGGCAACGACAAGCAGCTCGAAGTGGACAATGCCGTCTTCGCGCAGGCCGTCGATCGCGTCTCTACGCTGTCGAGCGACAAGGGCCGTGCGGTGAAATTGGCACTCGGAGACGGCAAGCTCACACTGTCGGTGAACAATCCGGAATCAGGCAGCGCCACCGAAGATCTGGCGGTCGATTATAACCTCGATGCGCTTGAGATCGGCTTCAATGCCCGCTATCTGCTCGATATCTCAAAGCAGTTGGAGAGCGGCACGGCAGAGTTCCTACTCGCCGATTCAGGTTCTCCCACCATCGTGCGTGACTCAAAAGATGCGTCCGCCCTCTATGTGCTCATGCCGATGCGGGTATGAGGGCGCGCGCGCGCGGACAACATTCTGGAGAAGCGACGGCGGACAAGGAAACGAACCTTGCCCCACAACGGATCTTCGTTAGCGCGCTCAAGCTCACCGATTTCCGCAGCTACGCTAACGCCAAGATCGATCTGAATGCCTCGCCCGTGGTGCTCGTGGGCGACAACGGCTCAGGCAAAACCAATCTCCTAGAGGCCGTGTCACTTCTTGGCGGCGGCCATGGTTTGCGCGGGCGTCCCTATGCCGAACTCTGCCGGAGGGAAGGCCATGGCGGCTTCGCCATCGCCGCCACGGTGATGTCGCGCCATGGCGAAGTGGATATCGGCACGGGGTTTCTTCCTGGCACGCGCGAAGAGGGTGCGGGCAGGACCGTGCGCATCGCCGGCAAGGACCAAAGCACCGGCGCGCTAGCCGACTATGTGCAGCATGTGTTTCTCATCCCCGCCATGGACGGGCTGTTTACGGGATCGGCCTCTGAGCGGCGGCGCTTCCTCGACCGCCTCGTGCTCGCCTTGAACCCTAAGATGCGAAAGCCGCTTGGCCGCTACGACCGGGCCATGCGCCAACGCAATCGCCTGTTCCAGATGCGGGAGTATTCCGCAGCCCTGTTCGAGGGGCTCGAGGAGCAAATGGCGGAAGCCGGCGTCACCATTGCCGCCGCAAGACTCGACGCGGTCGAGCGTCTGACGGCGCTCATCGAAGAGACCCGTGAGGCTCAAGGGGGCGGCCCCTTCCCCCATACGGTACTCGCGCTTCACGGTACGCTCGAGACAGAGCTTTCCATGCGTTCGGCAACGGAGGCTGAAGACGCCTTCCGCCTTCTCTTGGAGGAAGCCAGAGACCGAGACCGTGCGGCGTCACGCACCATAGAAGGACCACATCGGAGCGATCTATTGGTGGTTCACGGGCCGAAAAATACGCCTGCGTCCCTCTGCTCATCGGGCGAGCAAAAGGCGCTCCTCTTAGGCCTCGTTCTGGCCAAGGCCGAGCTGGTCAAGGCGCTTGAAGGCACGTCGCCCCTCGTCCTGCTGGACGAGGTCGCCGCCCATCTGGATCAGTCCCGGCGCGAAGCACTTTTTGGCGAAATTCTGCGGCTTGGGGTCCAGGCTTGGATGACTGGAACGGACCGGGAACTATTTTCGCCAATCGCACAAGACGCTCAGATTTTAGCGGTGAATCAGGGTAAGATAAAATCCTGATTTGAGGGGCCTCGAAAGCCCGCCAGAAAAGACCAACAACAACCGCCAACAACACCTTCCAACGACCACTTCCAGGACATCATGACACCAGCTGCCAAACGCAAAGCTGACGCTGCTGCCGACTACGGTGCGGAGTCCATCAAGGTCCTGAAAGGCCTCGATGCCGTGCGCAAACGGCCGGGCATGTATATCGGCGACACTGACGACGGGTCGGGCCTTCACCACATGGTCTACGAGGTGGTGGACAACGCTATCGATGAGGCGCTCGCGGGCTATTGCGACGCGGCCTATGTCACGCTGAACCCCGACGGCTCGGTCACCGTGGAAGATAACGGCCGCGGCATCCCCACCGAGATCCACAAGGGCGAAGGTGTGTCGGCGGCGGAAGTGATCATGACGCAGCTCCATGCCGGAGGGAAGTTCGACCAGAACTCATACAAAGTGTCGGGCGGACTGCATGGCGTTGGCGTGTCGGTGGTGAATGCACTGTCGAGCATGCTTGAGCTCACCGTCTGGCGCGACGGCAAGGAGCATGTCATCCGCTTCGCCGATGGTGTGCCCGCAGGGCCGCTTGAGGTCGTGGGAGACGCGGACGGCAAAACCGGTACGCGCGTCACGTTCGTGCCATCGCC